>JAAAPI010000107.1 GCA_009908325.1 Verrucomicrobiota bacterium
GGACAGAACCGGAGTTGTGGGTGGACCCCGTATCGTTCACAGTTTTCGCCGTGTCGGCTCCGAAAATGGAGTTAAGCCGCCGCCTTATCTCCATTATGGAAATTAAGCAGATTTCTGGCACTTGGATAAAAACCCTTTCAGGGTATCGCGCTTTTCACCCGAAGCTCTGAAAAAGGCGGGGATACTCAGTCCCACCACTGGAGCCAAAAGAGATCGCGTTTTCGTGGCTCGTGAGCTGTTGGATATTTTGGAGGAGCCTGTTCGTTTTGCGCAGAATCTTTCTCGGGCTTAACGCTATAAAGGTAGGTTCAAACCAAGGCGCCGAAATATAGTTCGCGCTCTCTCGAAAAAAAGTAAGGTCTCACCAAGACAAATTGATGGGTGTCCTTGAAATTTCCTATCTCTTTTTTGGAAGGCACTAGACGGTCGTCTTCGTCGAAGGTCGGAGCCTGCGAGAATTCCGTCGAACGCAGCGAGGGTAGTGATAGGCGAATCGAAATGAACCCGCTTGCGGTCCGGGCGATGCGGCTGGTTTTAAATTTAGGATTTTACGGAGTGACCCGATTTTAGCGCCTATGCCTATCCGTCCCAAGCTTTCAACCGCTTCTCGATTTCCGCTTGCGGCAGCCTCTGGTTATGCTCCTTCAACTTGGCCAGCCTTGTGCAAGCCTCGGCCTTCGAGAGCAAGCGACCACCGATCAACTGATCGAATACCCACAGGATGCCGCGCACCTCCACATCCGAGCTTTTCGCCGCCTTACGCAGTCTGCCGTCACCTGTCAATAAACACGCCTCGCGTGCTTCCGCCAACTCCAGGGCCGACCGGTCCGGTACGCTCAATCCCGTCAGGTTGAGGCTCTGAAGCCGGAGATAATCAAGTGTGCTGATTTCCACGACATGCAGCAGCTTCTTGCGAATGACCGCTTGGCAGCGCTTCCTCTGCGAGGTCTCTGATACTTCACCTAACACCAGCGATGTGGTTACGACCTCCATATCCAGCCGAAAAAAGAGCTCGAAGATTCGGCAATCTATGAGATCGATGATGATGTTCGCATCCTGGACGGCTACCCTCATGCCACGATCAAAGTATCTTTCAGAAAGCTCTCGTAGGGCACGTCCAAGAGTGAGGCCGCTTTGGTCCCACTGATGATCTCCTCTGCGAAGCTTCTCAGTGCGATCTGCTTAAAACGCTGCGGGCGCTCCGGCATCGCATAGGCCCCCGGCTCCTCCTTCTTGTAGCCCCGCTGGCCCAAGTTGATGCTAAAGCTCCGGTGCCGGTCCTCGGATATAATGCCCAGATCCTTTGCCCGGTAGGCAATCGCCGCGATCGACATACCCCATTCCTCTTTCAAGCTGATCAACTCGGGCAGAGTCACATGGTGCCGCCGTTCCCCGAAATGACTGCGAAAAGCTTCCGCTGGAAACAACAGCGCAGAGGCAAACCGGTTGCACAACTTTTCGACTTCTTTTGGTGCCAGTTCTTCCGGGATACGCATCAACAAATGCCCTAGCTCATGCAGCAGGGTAAAGCGCAACCGACAGCTGTCTTTCACCTTACGGTTCACCAACATAAAGGGGATATCGCCCGCCCAAGCCGCCAGTCCGTCGAAACTCTCTGGCGCGTCCGCTTCCAGCACGCGGATACCGCGCTCCTCCAGCATCTCCACTACCTGCGGGATCGGGTTACCGCCCAAGTCCCAGGCATCACGCAGCTTTGCTGCAGCCTTCTGCGCTTCTTCAATAGTTGCCACGCCGAAGCCTTGCAGTGGGTTGTCCACGGCGGTCGATGCGCCCGTGATCTCCTCAAGTTCCAGATAGCGATCCAGGCCGACTTGAGCCTGTTCGAGCAGCGCTCCTTCATCCCTCGCTTTCAGCTTCGACTTCCGCTTCCGGAATTCCGGTTGAGCGATCTCCGCCCGAACCGGCTCAAAAAAGAAATCCAGCCGCACATTCAATGCCGATGCCAAATTCTGCAGCACCGGCATTTCCGGTAGTTCGCCACCCTTGCCCTTTTCCCAATTGCTTAGGGTCTGGTAGCTCACCACCTTCTTCAATCGCTCGGAGAGCGCACGCAACGAGAGGCCAGACATCTTGCGTGCCCCGGCCAAACGTCGCGGAAATAAATTCCAAAATTCTGCCTCCATGTCGCTCATTTGACAAATTTCCTATTTATTTAGGAATTTGTCAAACAAGTCTCAGGAAAAATGGGGCGCACACCGGGCTCGTTTTATTGTGAACGTTTCCTCAGTGTGTTCCGACGGGTTGTTTCTGCTTCGGTGTGCCTTGCATGTTGATCGTAAATTCCTGCCCGGGATGCATCGGCAGGATACAGCGCTTCCCCGGGCAGTTTGCCATTCTCGTAGCGGTTCCGGACTTCCCGTGCGACTGGGACCAAATGCTTTGGCCAGCCGCCCTGGGGATTGTCCCATTCATCGGGATGAAGCTCGGGGTGGAGGTAGGGATTTACGGTCGATTGGGCGGGTCACCCCGCCTGCGGAAAATGGAACCGGCATCCTGCTCCCGGGTCTGCAGGCTTGCCGCAGCCATGAAAATTGCTTGAATCAAGGCACCGCTTTCCGGTTGCCGACCGACGCAAAGCCCGACCTACTCTCACTCCATGCCGAAGAACTGGAAAGAACCGGAGTTGTGGGTGGCGATGAACGTCTATTGTCGTCTGCCCTTTGGGCAATTTGATCAGTCCAACAAGCATATCATCGGCTGGAGTGACAACGAAGCTCGCCGGGCTGACCCCACCAATGGTATTTGCCTCAACGCCCTCCATGATAAAGCCTTTGATCGGCACCTGATCACCTTCGACGAAGATTTTCGCGTGGTGCTATCCCCGCTCTTAAAATCCAAAGAGGTCTCCGAATTCCATAGCCACAATTTCGAGCGTCTCGAAGGCAGGACGCTGTGCCTGCCGCACCGTTTTTTACCGGATCCCGATGCGCTCGCCCAACACCGGGAAACTTTTTCGAAATCAGCCTAGACACCAACGCGCTGCCTACCAGGTTGCAGTGGCATGCCTGAACCAGGAGTCACCTTCCGCCTCTCCCGTAACGATGCCGGTCAAGTGATCGACGGGCTGACCGTGTGCCATGAAAATTGGCAGAAGACCCTGGATTGGTATGACGGCAAACTGGACGACCTGGAGTTCGTCATTCTTGAATGCGATGGCCGCGCGGAGGCTGCGCAGATGGTGGCGGTTTACGCGGATTTGCTGGAGGTGCTGGAGCGGCATTTACGGTAGCTTTGATGGTGGGGGTTTGGCTTTTTTGAGCGCGGCGACGGCGGCGTCGAGCCGCGCAAAGAGGGCCTCAATCCGCACCACGATGCGGCGTTGTTCGGGGAGGGGAGGGAGGTTAATCGGGATTGTTTTTAGTGCCCCTTGATTGAGCTTTAAGCGAGTCGTTCCGGTTACATAACCATGATAATCAAATTGATTAAGATAGTGTTTTAGGAACTTGTTCGTTGTTAGGTTTTCGTGTGCAACCAAAACGTGAGCGTGATTGTTGACCCACGACTTTTCTCGCACCAAGTAGGCTTTTTCCTTTGTCGGGTCGTAGAAAGGAGCGCCGTCTTCGCCTAGAAGTAGTATTTCATGATCAAAAATATAGTCGTCTATCATTCCTACTTTTCCGGTCGCTCCAAAGTAGGGATAAAGCTCTGATTGATCCTTACCTGCTATCCGAGCGTCGCGCTCTTTGCGGTTGAGCGGAACGCGTTTTCGGTCGAGAATTTCAGCGCAATCGCCAACTGTAGTTTTTGTCCATTGTCCTCGGAGTTCGAGAGACTTGACTTTTTCCTGTTCACTCAAAACCGCCTGGCTCATACTTTCCCACCTTTCCGTTTCAGATCCTTTTCCAGGTTTTCCAGGGCTTTAAGGTCTTCGGCGTCGGCGAGGCGGGCTTCTTCAGCGCGGCGGTTCGCATCGAAGGCTTCGTAGCGCTTGTGGGTCATCGTCTGCATGGCCTCATTACTGATCGATCCGGGGCCTTCGAGAACGGCTTGCTCGTTGAACTCCAGCATGCGGTCGACATTTTGCCGCCAGTAGTCGAGGTGAGGTCCTGGCGTTGTTTGGCGCGGAGCTCGGCTTGCTCGAGGAAGATGGTGACGAGGCGGTTGAGGGTATCGACTTCGTCGTGGCTGAGGTAGTTTTTGGCCACGATAACATCCTGCTTGCGCACGCGGGCGCCTTTCCAGGGGTGAGGGCCAGATTTCGAGTTGTCAAGGGTTCCTTGACAACTGAATTTTCGACCAGTTCGCCGTCTTCGACGATGTTCTTGGCGTGTAGCGAGACGTTTTGTTTCGTAGTTTGGAAAAGCTCGGCGATCTCCAGTTGTGAGAGCCAGACGGTGGCGTCCTCGACGCGGAGGTCGAGGCGGGTGCGCGCGTCGGCTGATGTGTAGAGGATGAGGTCGCTCATACCTTTGGCCACCTTTCCAAAGGTTTGCTGCCATCCATGATTTCCAGAAAATCAGAACCGGAAACGAGATCTTGGAAGACAACGAGGTTGTAGCCTACTCTGCCCGCTTTTTGCATCGCGTTGGAGGGAAAGCGGATGGCGGCAATGTTACTTTGGCGGGATACGGCCTTTCCAATTTCTTGCAAGGGAATCAGATCTCCTGATTTGGGAGCGTAGGAGCGAGTGAAGTCTTTTTTTGTGAGGCCGAAATGCTTGCAAGTCGCTGCATCCGTGAGGTCGATGATAGCTTTCAGATGTGTGCGGGCATAGTAGCCGAGCTCTGTGAGCGCCTTTTGGTAATAACTGTCAAATTCCGCTCGTGCGGTTTCGGAGCCTTCACCAAAATAGATACATGCCAGGCCTCGAGGGTTGCAACGATTCAGGTTGCCCGAGGTGTAGAGGTAGGATGGCGGTGATCCCGCCTTGAAAGCCTTGAGCGGCACATAGCGGGCGAGCAACTGAGCCTTTGCCTTCGCCTTGCGCTGGTAGGCGTGGGTGGGCGCGGTTTCGACCAATTCTTTCCAATCCTTTGGCATTCGTTCGCGGTCGATCAGGTGGAGGCTCCGGTGAGCATGTTTTCAGCCACGGAAGCTAAGGGCTCGCGGGCACCGGCTTTAAGATAGTCGATCGGTGCCTCTCTGTCTTCAAGCAGGTCGTTGGGTGTGTGGAGCCAAGCCTTGAAGTCGGCCTCCGAAAGGACGGTGCGCAGGCGGGCGATACGCTCATAAGGGCGTAACAGCGGCTGAAGCGCCTCGCTGTAAGGGGTTTTTGCGATGGTCTGGCGATTCTTGATTCCGATCTGACGTCCAAGTTCGGCCATGGAAAAACCGAATGCTGCAGCCACTTTTTCGGCATCGATACGGCCATTTTCTGCACGCAAGCTGCGATCAACCTTCGCGACCGAAGAGACTTCTGCGAGCGGGTCGTGCTCGGTGTGGCTGGCCAACACTTTAGTGATGGCTTCGAGGAGGGCGTCCTGAAGGTCGTCGGATTGGCGCACCAATTCAACACGGCTTGATAGGCCGGGGTATTTAGCCAGAATCGGGGCCAAATTTAAAAATTCTTCGGCTTCAGCCTTCTTAAAGCCCAGAATGAGGCGGGAATAAAAGTGAGTGGAGTCGCTGTAGCTCTCGAAGAGTTTAGAGAGTTGATCGGTCTGCTCAATCACCTTGCGCGGTCTCGTTGACTGGAGAACGGCAATCCCCGGCAGAGCGGATGTCACGCAAAGCTCGGCGAGGGTAGAACGGGTCGCATGGAATGCACGCGCCCATGCGGGCACGCTGCCGGGGCCGTCGATCCCGGCGAAGGTGACGGGTATTTCTTTGGTGGTAGCACTCATGAATTTAGTCAACTAAATGACAACCTAATGTCAACCTTTCGTCTTCTTTAGCGAAGCTCTTTTCTTAGAGGATTGCTTGGCAGCGGGACCAGCGGCCCAGTGCCCTTTCTGGCCTTTAGGAACAAAAGTCTGCACGAGATCGGCACCCACGGCTCGTCCGGCGCGGACGAGGGTATCAATTGTCAAATTTTCATCGCCGCTGAGCATCTTCGTGATGCGGGAGGGCCCGACACCCATGCGCTCGGCCAGCTCAGAGCGGTTGATGCCCTCACGCTGCATGAACTGGAGGAGTTCTTCCACGATGGTGAGCTTTTGGATCTCGACCTGAGATTCGACGCTGGCGATGGATTTCGCAAAGTCATCGGCTAGGGAATCTTTGGCCTTTGTGTATCTTATGTTCACCGGGTTTGCAGTTCGCACTCTCTTAAGGCCACTGAGGGCATTATGTCGAGAGAAAAGTTTCACTTATATGTGAAATTAAAATTTAGGCGATTAAAGCCGTATTCAGTTCTTCAATGACGGCCTTCGGATCTTCACCAAAGACGCGCTTGGCGACGGCCAGTGGGACGCCCTCGCCGGAGTCGACGCTTTGCCAGGCTTCGAGGTAGTCCTCCGGCTCGTCGGTGGCGAAGGCCCCGTTGAGGGCGATGTAGTCTTTGATGACGCGCAGCCAGTGAACTTGCGGCTGGGAGAAGCGGGTGCCGTGCTCGTCCAGCCACTGGTCGAAGCGGGCTTCGACGAGTTCGGGGAAGGGCGCGAGGGGCACATGCTCGGGGTCGACGCTGTGGCGCACCAGGCTGATGAGGTTGGTGAGCGTCTTGACGGGGTCGGCGGTGAGGGGGCGCTTTTCGAGGTGTTCGTAGGCTTTCCACACTTCGGCGGGGGCGATGTGATAGGGGGGCTTGCCGACGGCATCGGCGAGGGCCTTGAGCTCTTCGTAAACAAGGTGGCGCTTGGCGTGCGGACGATTGTAGAGAATTTGCAGGGCGGTGATCTCCTCCTGGTTGTCTTCGAGGAACTTTTGCCAGTTGGTGATGAGGCCGATCAGGAAGGCGTCGAAGTAGTCGAGCACCTGCCGCCAGAGGTTGTAGATCGAGCGGTGGCACTCGTCAACGATGACGAAGTCGAAAGACTCGATGGGAATGCGCGGGTTATAGGTAACCGGCAGCGGCTCCTTGCCGACGGTGCTGCCCGCGCCCTCATAGCCGGAGTGCTCGTCGGCTTCTTCATCGAGTTCGCGATTGGTGAGCTGCGCGTAGAGGCGCTGGATGGTGGACACGGTGACTTTGCAGACCGGGTCGATGCCCGCCGGGCCGAGCATTTGCACATTGTAGAGGTCGGTGAATTTACGACCGTCATCCGGTGCGGTGTATTGCTGGAATTCGTTGACGGTTTGGCGGCCGAGATTTCCCCGGTCCACAAGAAAGAGGATGCGCTGCGCACCGGCGTGTTTGATCAGTCGATAGGCCTGGGTGACGGCGGTGTAGGTCTTTCCCGAGCCGGTGGCCATCTGGAGGAGTGAACGCGGGCGATTATCGCTCAGCGATTTTTCCAGTTTCGTGATGGCGTCGATCTGGCAGTCGCGGAGCGACATAGTGTTGAGCTCAGGGAGGCCGCGCAAACGGCTGCGCAGGGTGTCGGGTTGTTGGACCAGCTCAAGGAGGTGCTCGGGCGTGTGGAATGCGAAGATCAGGCGAGAGCGGGAGTCGGGGTCACGCTGATCGCGGAAGTAGGTCTCGATGCCCGTGCTCTCATAGAGGAAGGGCAGTGGATCGGCCCAGCGTTGTGGGATGAAGTCTCTGGCCTTTCCGTAACGGGCGGATTGCTCAGCGACGGCCGAGAGGTTGACGCCGACTTTCTTGGCTTCGACGATGCCGAGTGCTTTGCCCTCGACGAAGAGCATGTAATCGGCGGGGCCTCCTTCAGACTGGACTTCGCGCACTGCGACACCGGTCGAGGCGTAAAGATTGAGGTCTTTTAAGTTTTGGACGCTCCAGCCCGCTGCCTCGAGTTGACGATCAATCTCTATGCGTGCTTCTGCCTCTGGTGTCTGGCCATCCATGAATAACGGGAAGCTAGTGTGCGTAACCCGCTAGGCAAGTGTGAAGCAGTGGCTTGTGGGGCTTTTCATGCGGTGATGGCTTCGGGTAATTCCATGGCTAATGACCTTTTGAGGGCTGAGACCTGAGACTTGAGATCTGAGTTGATTTTGAAGGATAAGGGTTGAAGGAGTGAATTATGGGTTTCCTTGGATGCGTTTAACCGCTTCGTCGAAGTCGGAGCGGTAGGTGAGGTCCTGCTGCTTGCGGAAGGTTTGGTATTCCGCCTCGGCTTTGAGGCGGGCTTCTTCGGCGGAGATTTTTCCGGCGTCCTGGAGGATCGGGTAATTGGAGAGTTCGAGGAAGTTGTGGAGAAAGGTGATCCACTCGCTCATGCGGGTGACGACGGAGATGATGGCATCGAGGTTGTAGAAATCAACGTCACGGCGGACTTCACGGGCACCTTCGGCACGAACTATTTCCATTTTGGAAACAGTTGTCGCTTCCTCCAGCTCTCCGGACTCGAAGATGTTTTTGAGGTGCTTGTTGATGGCGGGCACGCCGACCCCAAAGAGCTCGGCCATGAGGCGCTGGGTGAGCCAGAGGGTTTCATCCTGAAAGCGGCACTCCACCTTTACCTGGCCATCCTGGCCGCTGTAGAGCAGGAACTCGCCGGAGGATTCTGGCGGGTCATCGCTCATGGTAAGTGCCGCCTATTGGAGCGATCTCCATAAAATCGTCGCTTGGTGCAACGTTAGCCGGGAGGCTGCTTCGGATCAGTAGGTTTGGATCTTCAGGGTTCATCTTTTTAGAAAGGTTCTCCAGCGGACAACTCAGTTGAATTTCGCTGTTTGTTTGAATTGTGGTCTACTGCGAAGCTAAGCGGCGGGTTTTTGTTGGTATGAGGAGGTGGTCGCTCATGATCGGCGGTAGAGTTTGAGGTAGGCGTCAAACAGGAAAATGCGGTCGCGTTTGGCACCGGTCATTTCGACGAGCAGCCCTTGTTCGACAAAGCGGTCGATCAATTTGTAGGCGGTGGGTTGAGAGACCTCGGCGGCTTCGGCGGCCATCCTGGCGTTGATCCAGACTTGGCCGAACAAGTGATTGAAGAGTGCGAGCCCAGTTCGGCCCTGGGGCTTCCAGGCGGCGATTTCTTTTTCCCAGGCGGCTTTGAAGCGAAGGATTTCGTTGAAGGTGTCCACGCCGCGGGCAGCGGTTTCGGCGAGGCCGTCGAGGAAGAAGATGAGCCAGTCGGTAATGGCGTCTTTCTCCCGGACGCGGGTCAGGCGTTCGTAGTATTCTTCACGGTTACGCTCCAGGTAATCGGAGAGATAGA
>JAAAPI010000359.1 GCA_009908325.1 Verrucomicrobiota bacterium
CCACCCCGGCGGCTACGCCGCCGAAAAGCAAATTCCTATCAGCGCCCCTCCCGGTCGCGACCGGGGAAAGACAGAGATGAAACTTGCTTGAACGGGACTGGATGAGGTTCGAGTTTACCGGTGCATTTTGCTGCGCGGCAGCGATACGCCGTTCTTACAGTGGTGCTTTTCTCAAAGCCCGTCTATCAGCTTGGTGCCGGAGGCCGTGCGTGAGGTCATTGGTGGCGAGCCGGACATCGTCCGTGCCGACCCCGCATAAGAGAATACTCATGCTTTTTCACCCTTTGGGCCGTGCAGTCAAGATGCTCCATTCACAATAAACATCCCATAAGCATCATGGCCCATCCAAAGACCCGCAAAACCAAGAAAAAGCACACCCGCCCGACACCAGGCAAAACAAACCCTGACGCTGCCGGAATCGATCTCGGTTCTACCGTCCACTATGTGGCGGTTCCTGCCGAGCGCGATGAACACCCGGTGCGGCACTATGGCACGCTGACCGAAGACCTGGTCGAGCTGGCAGATTGGCTCAAGCAGTGCCGGATTAGCACCGTGGCCATGGAGGCGACCGGGGTTTACTGGATACCGCTGTTCCAGATCCTCGAAGATCGCGGCTTTGAGGTCTGTCTGGTCAACGCCCGGCACGTCAAGAACGTGCCCGGACGCAAGAGCGACGTGCAGGATTGCCAGTGGCTACAATACCTGCACAGCGTAGGCCTACTCAACGCTTCCTTCCGTCCGCCGGCTCAAATCTGCGCGGTTCGTTCGCTGATGCGCCACCGCGAGAGCTTAATGCGAACCGCATGCCAGCACTTGCTGCGGGTGCAGAAGGCACTCGACCAAATGAACGTGCAGTTGCATCACGCCGTCACCGACATCACCGGCTATACCGGTCTGGCCATCCTTGATGCCATCATTGCCGGAGAGCGCGACCCTGTCGCACTGGCCCGCCTGCGCGACTACCGTTGCAAAAAGAGCGAGGCGACCATTGCCAAAGCTCTGCGGGGAGACTGGCGCGAGGAGCACCTTTTCACCTTGCGCCAGTCGCTCGAAGCCTGGCGTTTCCATCAAAATCTCATGGCCGACTGCGATCAACAAATCGCCAGCCTGATGGCCGAACTGGAAGATCGGCCTGTCGAACCGGTGCCCGAAACGAAAGGAAAACCCAAAAAGACGCACAACGAACCGCTGCGCCTGGAGCTTTGCCAGAAGTTCGGTGTCGATCTGACCGCAGTGGAAGGCGTGAGCATACAGACCTGCCTGACTTTTTTGAGCGAGGTGGGCACCGACGTCGATAAGTTCGCCAGTGCCGAGCACTTCGCCTCATGGATGGGTTTATGCCCGGATAACCGAATCACCGGAGGGCGCACCCATGCCGCACACACGCGCAAGGTCCAGAATCGCCTCGCCACCGCCCTTCGCATGGCCGCCCAGTCGCTGCACCGATCCAAGGCCGGGCTCGGCGATTGGTTCCGCAGGATCAAGTCCAAGCTCGGAACCAAAGCCGCAGTCACCGCCGCCGCACACAAACTCGCCCGAATCCTCTGGGCTATGGTCAAATACCGGTGCCCCTATGAGCCATCGCGACTCGGAAACCCCGAGCTAGCCCGAGCCAAAAAAGAAGCTTACCTGCGCCGCCAAGCTAAGCAACTGGGCTTCGCATTGACACCCGCAGACGGAGCAGTTTCATAAGAGAGAGAGAGAGAAGAGAGAGAGGAGAGAGTAGTAACTGAGATCGTGCATGATTGGGTAAATTATTGACTTATCCCGATGAAATTGGACACTTTTTTCATGTTTCTCAAAAAGCAAATTCCTAATAGTATCATTTTCTCGCGGTTTTTCTCCAGAGGCTTGGCTGGCTGCTCTTGCTGCGGCTTATCCCAATTAGGGGTGATCCTTCATATTTTGGGAAGCCAACCCAGGGTCCGTCTGTGGCGGTGTTGCGTTTTATTTGCGATGGCATGCGCCACCGCGGATGCCTCTGATCGCCCGAACATCCTCTGGATCACGTCCGAGGATAACACCGCATCGTTCATGCGTCTCTACAATCCCGAGGGAGTGGAAATGCCCAATCTCGAAAGGTTGAGTGACGACGGAATTGTATTCGATCGTGCCTTCAGCAACGCCCCCGTGTGTTCCGTGGCGCGCAGTGCCTTGATCTCGGGAACCTACGGTCCGCGAACGGCGACCCATCAGCACCGCCGCGTTCGGTTTGCTCCGCTTCCCGGACGGCTCCGCCTGTTCCCGCACTATCTCAGGCGAGCCGGGTATTTTACCAGCAACAACGTCAAAACAGACTACAATTTCGCAGACCTGTCCCCGTGGAGCGATCGTTCCGATAAGGCGACCTGGCGTGGTCGTGAATCTGGACAACCTTTCTTTCACGTCCAGAACCATACCACCACCCATGAGCACAAGCTCCATTTCACAGAGGAAGAATTCCTTCGGGAACCAACCCTGACGGATCCGCGATCCGTTTCCCTCTGGCCATTCCATCCCGACACACCGTTGATGCGCCACACTTACGCGCTTTACCATGATCAGCACCGGATTCTGGATCGGGAGATCGGTCGATTGGTGGATGAATTGACCGAAGAAGGACTGATTGAGAACACGATCATCTTCTATTTCAGCGACCACGGCGGTGTTCTGCCGGGAAGCAAAGGCTACCTGCACGAGGTGGGCCTTCAGGTGCCGTTGGTGGTGTGGTTTCCCGAAAGATGGCGGCATTTGTCGCCTATGCGCGCCGGGACGCGATGGAAGGGCTTCGTGAACTTCGTCGACTTGGCCCCCACGGTTCTCAACCTCGCGGGCGTTCCTATACCGCCTGAGATGGATGGCAGACCGTTTCTCGGTCTGGATCTCGACATTGACGAATTGGCGGAACGCGATGAAGCCCTGGCCTATGCGGATCGATTTGACGAGAAACACGACTTTTCCCGGTCAATCCGGAAGGGCGATTGGAAATATATTCGCAACTACCAACCCTGGATGCCGGATTCGCTCCAGAATAACTACCGATACAAGATGCTCGCCTACCGTGAATGGCGTGATCTGCATGAAGCCGGGCAGCTCAATGCGGTTCAATCGGCGTTCTTCGAACCCAAGGACGTGGAGGAACTGTATCATCTTGAATCGGATCCCTATGAAACCCGCAATCTCTCGGATTCCACGGAACACGGAGAAAGATTGATTGCCATGCGGGAACTGCTGCGCGCTCGTCTGTTGGAGTTGCCCGATCTCGCCTTCATTCCCGAACCCGTTTTGTTACTCGAGGCGTGTTTCGACCCCGTAGCCTATGGTCGTGACAATCGGGAGCGAATCGAGACACTGGCGGAAATCGTCGATCTTGCGCTCGAACCCGGGGTCAGTGCGGTCGGCGGGATTCTGGATGCGCTCGAGAGCGAGGATCCGATGGCCCGTTTCTGGGCGATCACCGCAGCCATTTCAAGGGAAGAACGCTCTGCACGGGTGACTGATAAAATCAAAGAACGCTCGCTAAGCGACGCCCATCGATTGGTCAGGATCCGCGCGGCCGAATTTCGGACGGTTGTCTTGGGCGAGGAGTGCGTGTCCGTATTCGAGGAAGTCCTTAAGCAGGCGGAGACCGCCATCGAAGCGTCGTTCATCCTCAACCAAGCGGTGGTTTTGATGGATCACTATGGAATGGTAGCAATGGAAGTCGATTCCGACATGTTTCCGGTTACCTGGCGTTCGGACCCCGTGCTCGCTCCCCGTTTGGAATACCTTCAGCGCCGGTCCCATTCTAATGGTAGTGTCCTTGTAGGTGATGGCAGCGTAAATTCCAGTAATACGGTGTGCAAACCCGATTTTTTAGGCATGGCGAAGGAAGGGTGGTATAATAATTATGTTTTTAACAATGAAACAACCCCCACTCAATATACTCTCACAGTAACGGATGGTTCTGGCGACGGGCTATATAAGAGAGGCACAATGGTTGGCATATATGCAGATACACCACCAGAAGGGCAGGAGTTTGATCAGTGGACAGGAGATATTGCCCAGGTGGCACAGCCGAATAGTGCTGTCACAACTATTACTGTAAACGCAAACACAACAATCACAGCTACTTATACTACGCTTGTTTCTATTGATAATGCAAATAAGCTGACTTTGGGAAGTCCATATCCAAACCCAACAAGTGATTGGTTGATAATTCCAGAAAAGGGCAACGTGAAATACAGTGCTGTTTTAATGGATATTACAGGTAAAATAGTAGGACAATGGTACAATCTATCGGGCAAAGAAAAAATTAACTGCAGCCATTATACAGCAGGGATATATCAATTAAAAATTTCAAGTGAAAAAATGAATAAGCATTTTAGCGTGCTTATTGAAGATTAGGGTGAGGCTCTAAACAAAGAAAATAATCCTTTTCACTACATTAAAAGTTTGATATAATTTGAACCACATTATAAAAAAAACGTCATGAAAAAAAACTCTACACTTTACAATCAACTATCTCTTTTTGCTCTGTTTAATGTTATTTTGTTCATTACAGTGAATAAGACTGTAGAAGCACAACCACTAATCGAAAATTCCAGCTTTAATCCTGAAAATGCTTCTGATAAATCGGTCCTAGACCTTTCCGGATCTTGGGATTTTTGTTTGGATCCGGACAATGGTGAAATCGCCGATACTTCAGGGTTCCAATGGACAACGGTAGTCGTGCCGCACGACTGGTCATGGGAAGGGGGTCCGCGCCCCGACGGGGCTCAGAAGGACCGTGGGGGTTATCGCATCGGTGGAGTGGGGTGGTATCGAAAAAACTTCGTGCTCCCACCGGCCATGAATGATCGGCGGATCCTGCTTCAGTTCGACGGAGTATACCGTAATTCAACGGTCTACATCAACGACCGGGAACTCGGAACGCGCCCTTATGGCTACCTGTCCTTCGCGTACGACATCAGCGACAACGTCATTAAAGGCGAAAACACGATTCATGTGCGGGTTGACAATTCCCTCGAGCCGTCGACCCGGTGGTATCATCCCAGCGGAATTTACGCTCCGGTGAGGATCACCGCCAGTCATCCGAGAATCCGAATAGATGAGGATTCTCTCGTGATCACGACTCCCGCGGTTTCCTCCGAATCCGCCACCGTCGAAATCAAGGCGAATTTTCCTGAGCTTGCCCCGGATTACCTGAGTATTCGGGTGATCGGTCCCGACGGAGGCATCGTGAAGATCTGGAACATTAACGAACCGAAAGACCTGCACCACCGATTCGAGTTGGATCACCCGGCACTGTGGTCTCCGGAATCCCCTTCGCTTTACCGGGTCGTCCTGTCGCTTTTCGAGGATGGTGAATCCATGCCCGTCGACCAATACCGTCAGACTTTCGGGATCCGGTCGGTCGAGTGGGATGCGCGGCAAGGTCTCATACTCAATGGCAAGAGGGTCAAGATTCGCGGTGTGTGTGAGCATTTGACCGGAGGTCCCGTGGGTGGGGCTTGGTCGCCTGAATTGTTGGAATGGAAACTCAAATTGATTCGATCCATGGGTGCCAACGCCATCCGAACCGCTCACAATCCGCATACGCCCGAGTTCTACGAAATCTGTGACCGTTTGGGGTTCCTCGTGCTCAATGAGGCATTCGATGGCTGGAAGCAAAAGGCGGAACAGGACTACGGGGCACTCCATTTCGAGGACTGGTGGCACGAGGACTTGGGCGACTTTATCCGGCGTGATCGCAACCATCCGTGTGTCATCGCCTGGTCCGTTGGCAACGAAACAGAAGGTGACGTCTCGGAAGCGCTTGTGGCGCGCTGCCACGAGCTTGATCCAACGAGGTTGGTAACCTCGGGAGCGGCGGGAACGGACACGATGGATATCGTTGGGATCAACGGATTTTCCGAACGCAAGTCGTTCTTTGCGACAGGTCCTTTCGATCGACCCTTTCTGGCCACAGAGGCCCCCCACACCTGGCAAGTCCGCGGGTATTACAATACCCGGACCTGGTATAGGAATGGTTATCCCAATGAATTTCAAGATCCGTTCTTCATTCCCAACTTGGCCGAGGAAGAGGTCTTTTCAAATGCCTTCTTGTCTCCGAATGAAATGGCAAACGCGAAGCAGGTTTTCAATTCGTCCTACGATAATGCGACGGTCCGGATCACGGCTCGCCAGCACTGGGAAAAGAGCCGGGATTTGGACTGGATTTCCGGTTTCTTTCGGTGGACGGGCTTCGACTATCCGGGCGAGGCGGGGTTTGTTCACGGTGGTTGGCCGTTTCATGCGTTCGCCGGCGGGTGCATTGATTTGGCCGGGTTTCCAAAAGACCTCTATTTCTTCTACCAATCACAGTGGACCGACGAACCTATGGTTCACATCCTCCCTCACTGGACCCACCCGACCATGGAAGTCGGCAAGCGGATACCCGTGCACGTTTACACCAACGCCGCCGAAGTCGAGTTATTTCTCAATGAACAGAGCCTTGGGGTGGATAAGCCCGGGAAAGCCTGGAACGAGATGCAGTGCGAGTGGTCCGTGCCTTGGCGTCCCGGAGAGCTGACAGCCGTGGCTCGCGACGAAGACGGACGCGTTGTGGCGACGCGGACCGTTGCGACGGCCGGGCCGCCCGATGGATTGGACGTCGATTTCGAATCGATCGGAGATCGATCGGGAATATTCACGGTCCGTACGGTTGACGCGTTCGAACGGCTTTACCCCTATGGTGAAAACCGGGTTTTCGCCGCGCATCATCCGTCCCTGCGCATCCTGTCGTTCGAGAACGGGCATCCGGGAGACGTCGACCCGCCCGTCGCCCATTCACGAAGAGCGTTTATGGGCTTGGTCCGGGTCTTCGTCGAGGACATCGCGGCGATTCCTCAGGATGAGGTCGGCATAACTCTGGGTGCCATCCTCGGAGAACGAAGGCAGCTCACTTCCAACCATGTCAGCATCGACGTGAGGCGATTCACCGCATCAGGCGAAGAATTGCCAACCAATGACGTTGAAGTGTTCTACACGGTGGATGGCGAAATGCCGAGTGCCCGTGATGTGCGCTATGAAGCATCTTTTTCGATTCCGTCACGCGCGGTCGTCAAAGCCGTCGTTTATGAAAACGGAGTCGAGATCCTTCGCATGGAGGAGTCATTTGGTCCCGGATTAGGCCTCCACTGGGAAGAAACCGACGGAGCAACCCATTGAAACGAACCAGCTCCACCCAATCGAATTTCACACAATCAAATTCACGACTATGAATCGTAATTCATCTCCAAATCCAACCGAATCCTACAAATTCGTTAAGATCGTTTTCATTTCCGGGGTTGCGGCTCTGGGAGGGCTTTTGTTCGGATACGATCTCGGAGTCATTTCCGGAGCGATCGTTTTGCTTACGGAAAAATTCCAACTGACCTCCGCCGGAGAAGGATGGGCGGCGGCCAGCGCGGTCATCGGGTGTATCTTGGGTGCCGTTATCGGTAAAAAAAGGGGTCATTTCGTAATGTTTTGACTTGCTATTGCACACGTTAGTTCTTGAGGGTTGAAGGTACGACACAAAGACATCGGTAACAGATAGCACAAGGACATCGGTAACACTTAGATGGCGCAATGCCATGGAAGGAAACCGATGTAATGACCGAGAAAGAACGCTTTGTAACGCTGGCCCGAACGGGTCGTTTCACGATCACCGAGCTGTGCGCGGATTTTGGGATCAGCCGCAAGACCGGGCATAAATACCTGCAGCGCTATGATTCGGAAGGGCGCGGGGGTTTGGGCGACCGAAGCCGTCGCCCGAAGGGCAGCCCGACCGCTACGGTCGAGGAGGTGGAGAAGCTTATTCTGCGGGAGCGCCGCAAGCATCCGACCTGGGGAGCGAAGAAGATTCACGACCTGCTTCTGAAGGTGCATGGCATTGAGAATCGGCCGCATATCAACACGGTAAACAACGTTCTGAACCGCCATGGGATGACGAAGAAGCGCAAGCGCCGTGCCGGGTTGCATCGGGTGCGTCCGGAGCACGTGACGGAGCCGACGCGCTCGAACGAGGTATGGACTTTCGACTTCAAGGGATGGTTCACGATGGGCGATGGAGTGCGCTGTGAGCCGTTGACGGTCTGTGATCGTTACAGCCGCTACTTGGTAGGCTGCCGGGGGCAGTTCAATCAGCAGTTTAACACGACACTTCGAAGCTGTAAGAAGCTAATGCGCTACTACGGCTTGCCGGAGATCATTCGGGTGGACAACGGCACACCTTTCGGCTCGGTGGCCCTGGGAGGGCTTTCGCAGCTGAGCGTATGGTGGATTGAGCAAGGAGTTCGCGTCGAGTTCATCCGGCCTGCCTCGCCGCAGGAAAACGGCTCTCACGAGCGCATGCACAAGGACTTGAAAGCGGAGGTCGCCCACCGGCCCGCTCCGAACATGAGGGCACAGCAGAAGCGTTTCGATCGCTGGCGGCAGGAGTATAACCATGATCGTCCGCACGAAGCTCTGGACATGCTGCGTCCGGCGGAAGTTTACCGCCCCAGCGCGAAGCGCCTCGGTGAAAAAGACCGAATCCGTTATCCTCGGGACTATGAGGTTAAGCGCGTCAGCGGTTCGGGACATGTGTCCTGTCGGGGATCGAACTTCTACATGAGCGAGATTTACGCGGGGTGCCGTGTCGGTCTGTTTGAGAACAGTGACGGGATCACGGAGCTCCACTACGCGAACCTGCATCTGGGTAACCTTGAGTTTAACTGCAGGGATGCCTGGAGACCGAAGGCACTGGTTATCGCTCCCGATCAAGAACCCAGAGCCGCTCGTCCGAAATGAAAATTTTAAAACTCAACTTTCCCGCTGCTGCCGTCGCTTCGCTCCGGCCTTGCCGCTGCGCGGCACCCCTTCGGGGACGGCCTACGCGAAGCGACGGCAGCAGCGCCACCACACCACGGAGCTTGACCTCCCCCTAACTTCTCAATGAACTTCAGAACTGTAACCCATGTCCTTGTGTAAAGTGTTACCGATGTCTGTGTCGTTCCGAATAATGGCCCGCGGTAAAAAAAGGGGTCATTTCGTAATGTTTTGACTTGCTATTGCACACGTTAGTTCTTGAGGGTTGAATAATGGCCCGGAGTTTACGAATCGAACGATCCAACGGGGTTTATCATGTTAT
>JAAAPI010000307.1 GCA_009908325.1 Verrucomicrobiota bacterium
ATGCAGCATTTTCGGAGGGTGAAGGTCGGCAGAGCGGGACGAAGCGGGCTTTCGCTGCGGCTGCGCGAACGGCTGCTATGGTTTTTCTGCGCGCTTCCAGATATCTAGGAATCCAAATGTTGAAGTGGAGGGCGACATGAGATTTCTCGATTGGGCCAAATCACTGTTTTCTCGAACAGCTCCTCAAGGCTGCATCACGGCAGGAAAAACGGTCGAAGCCAGCTCAAATCAGCGCGACCCCGATGATCCAGCATACCAGAAAACTTTTGATGCTCTGCAAGCTTACTGGGAAAAAGTCGGTGTGGTCGATCCAGATGTCATCACCTATATCGTCAATCCAATGTTTTTGGGAGCTCCTCCATGGCCGAGCGGCAGACAGGCATTTAAGATCATCCGCACAACAGAAAGCCTGATTATCGCATCGGACGGGCTTTCAGACCCGTTCGAGGAAGATACGAACGAACAGCGAAATGGCTTTGAAATGGAAGTTTTCATCGAAGTGAAAGGCCACCAGGATATGGCCTTCGAGGACATCCAATCCTCCGCAGCCTTTGCGCTGATTGAGCAAACGGCTAGACAGATCGCGGGTTGGGGCGGGATTACGAAGCTTCTTGAGAAAGTCAATGTTGCGTCTTCGGAAATCCAGGTTTCAAGCGACGCCATTCCGGAAGAGTATTTGACTCCTGACGGCGGTGTCGGTGTCATCTTTGGAATGACTGCGAAAGGCCGCCCTAAAATAGTGCCTGATACACCCTTGTCTCCAGTTCGAATGGTTCCGGTGACTGCCTTGTTGCCAAGCGAGGTGCGCGAAGTTGCCAAAAGCAAAGCGGGACGAAACATGGTTGCTAAAATGCTCAGAGATGCAGGCTACAGGCATATGTCTGATTTCGGACGCGGTAGCCAACAATAATAGCGGAGCTGACCTTGGTTCAGCTCGCAGCATTTAGCGGAATGGGCTCACAGCTGCCTTGCGGCGGCGCAGCACAAGAATCGCGACGAAGCATGCCGGCGTGTAGGTAGCCAGATGGCCGCAGTCCAGCCCAAAATGGACATTCGTTCTGCACCTGCATCGGATGGCCTTGCCTACAGGCCGGGCGGATTCCGGTCATTCGCGGCACCCGCAAACGCACCCTGTTGAAAACACGGAAGCGGCCATTCAGGGCTCAGGGTCAGCGCCCTGCGATGCTGCGCCGAGGACCAAGGACAGCTATGCGCAGATAGCGGGCTTTGCAAAGTCCGGCCCGTTTCCCTAGAGCGGGCATTCGTGTAGCGTGGGGCGAATGCCGGGTGGGAGCCCATCGCGGTCGCTTGTACAACCGGAGTGGGCGCTGCCCCGTAACGAAATTCTGCATTGAGCGGAGAGCGATGCTCCGCTACTTTTTTCTACCACGATCCAATCGGATAGAAGCAAACATGGTTTATGAGAAAGAGCAGCTCGATGCTGACTACGAATTCAATTGGACAGATGAAGGTCGGCTATGGATTGCACGGAAGGATCCTGACGACGGCTCTCAAGAATACTTTATACTCGCCCGTGACCGTCTAAATTTCGACCTGCGTTTTGTTGTTACCCCTCAATGGATCTCCAAGGGGATCGACATTTCCGGCGGGAAGCGCATCTCACCTAGTGACCTTTTGAATAGATCAGACCCTCAGAACGACGAGGTCGATTGGTTTCTTGAAGGCAAACCAGTGCGATACGAGGACGGAAAGCCGATGGTCCATCAGGCGGACATCCGGCCTATTCACACAAGGGCTGATTTCTTTAGGCCGTGTACACTATCTGGAAAGATCAAAACGCTCGACGGAAAATCCTTTGGCGTTCTCGGATCATCGCAAGAAACAGTTACTGAGGGCGAAATTACCATTCAGTCCTGCGAGAACCCCGCCGCAACTCGTTTATTCGTATACCCGGCTTCCTACTGCATCGAAATGCAATTGGAACCCAAGGACTTTGTGGAAATGGTTTCCGAGATTTCCGAGGGCCGTCAGTTTGAGGTCAATCTGAGAGATTTCGCATTCGATCCTCTACTAGTCACCGAGAATGGTCCTGAGGCTCTGGAGCGCTTCTATTGGCTACCAATGAGAGGGTTCTTCAGTGATGTCTACAAGGGCTATGAAGACAGGTTTGAGGACAAGGCTGTAATGGACCGATTACCGCATTCCTCAATTCGGTTTATTACATTTTATCCCTCCGGCGTGAACTCGCAAACCGAACTACCGGAACCCAAGAAGGTTTTCTCCTCTGAAGATAAGGCTGAGGCGATGGCTACAGCGCAGAAAATGTTGCTTTCCCTATCTCAACAACAAAGGCTTTTGCAGTCTCTACGTGGCTATTTAGGCCTACTATGCCTGTTGCTAATCGTCTTGGTCGCGATCATTGCTTTCAGATGATGGTCTTTGGCTGCTGACCTGCGACCAACGGCTGCTGTGCCCGTGTCTTACCACTTCGCGAACCAGGCGGCGAAGGTCAGCTATCGAAAATTTATGTCGATGAGCGTGGGTCCGCTTTGGGCTGGCTGCCGTCATTCACGTCGGAAGCAGTCCACCCAAAACGCCAAAATCAGGCGCGGCACCGCCGCAAGGCAGCTTCGAGCCCACTTTGCCGGATGCTGCAGGCCGCATGAAGGTCCGTTGTAACAGTTCAGCGTTGGCAGTTCACCGCCAGCTCATACCGTTGATGAACTCTGCTCACGGTGCCAAGCAGCCTCAGTAGCAAAATAGGTTTTGTAGTCGTGAAACATCTGTGTCAGCCAATCAACGAGCGCGCGCTTGCGTGGGTCGCTATCAATGGGCCGCGTTGATATACAGATGTATTTGGACCCATCTGGAATAAAACCGAAAGGGGCTTTCAGTCTCGTATTTTCCATGTTTCGGGCCACCATATAGAGCGACATCATTGCAATGCCATGCCCATTCTCTGCCGCTTCCAAAGCAAGGAAATGATGTTGGTGTTCGACATCGCGTGTCAGCGTGTCTTTCCGGGTTTGGTCGTTCCATCTCAGCCACGCATCAGGGCGGCTCGCTGATCTGATGCGCGTGTGATTTTGCGGCTCCGAACCTTTCCCGAATGAAAGGTCCATGTTCATGACGGGTCCGACATATTCGTTTGCGATGGTTTCGATGTGAAGGTCTGCCTCAAGATCAAAGTCGTTTCTGCGGATCGCAAGGTCTATGCCGTGCCCGTGGAAATCAACGGCGCCGCCTCCTGATAGGATTTTGAACTGTATGCCCGTTTCCTCCTCGATCATAGGCGCGAGTGGGATCAACAGTTTAAGACAAATTGTCGGTTCGCAGGATACAATAAGAGGAGTGGTCGCGT
This sequence comes from Verrucomicrobiota bacterium, assembly GCA_009908325.1. GTDB lineage: Bacteria > Verrucomicrobiota > Verrucomicrobiia > Opitutales > Coraliomargaritaceae > Thalassobacterium. The sequence goes on from JAAAPI010000307.1 coordinate 3,323, forward strand.
GATCTGGCCCAAGCCTGTACACAAGACGATCCAGATTTTCGAACATCTCGAACAGATGTTCCGCGAGTTCGGTTCCTTCAACTGACAAGTCAATACGGTTGCCCTGGCGATGAAAGAGCGCCAAGCCCATGTTTTCTTCAAGCGCCTTAATTTGCTTGCTCACGGCACCCTGCGTGATTCTGAGTTCATCAGCCGCTGCGGAAAAACTTCCGCGCCTTGCACACACTTCGAATGTGCGCATTGCTTTCAGGCTCCATTTATACCTGTGGCGTTTTTGATCCTTCAAGCCATACTTCCTGTGCTTGCCCGACAAGGTGATCAGGCGCTCTGAGCCGCGCGCGGCAGTCTGGCCGGGCTTGATAGGTCAAGCTCGACCGCGAAATCCCAACCAGCCTGCACGGGTGGCGTCCGTAAACTGATGCCCTTCCATCAGCTTCTTCACCGCGTCGCAGCGGTGCGCAGGCGTCAGACGTTTTTTTGCCGGCAGGCCCTTCAGGCCAGCATTATCCAACCTCTTCATGAGAAAAACTCTCGGTCCTGCATGATCTTTCCTCGTTTGTCCTTTGGTCGCTCACGCCTCAATCTCTGATTGTAACACCTGTCATACTAAGTGCTCCTTGGAGGACATGGAAATGGAATCCCCTGCCGCGTTGACGCAACCATCCACCCCTGCCACAATACATCCTATATATTGCGAAAGATTGGCCAAATATGACTTTGTTCATCTGTCTCCCAATACGTTTTTGCGTGAGATAGACGATCTGCCTCAGCATGAATTGGAGAGCTTTCGGGACAGTTGGAACAGTCTTGAAGTTGACCAATATATGGCGGATGGCGGCACCTACCGTCGGCGTCGGCACGGCACATTTTCAGCCACACGAGCGGGTGGCGGTGTCGCACATGAAGCTCACCAGCCTCACTACCAGACCACAACATTTAACGGCCTGAACGGCGGCGTTCAGAGACACTTTGCGCCGCTAGAAGATCATGTCGCAAACGGAAGAGTTCTCAGAAACATCCTTGGGTTTGCGTCACGCAGTTTTGGGATGCTGTCGCCGATGTATGACTGGCATGTCGAGACGCATCAATTTCGCATTGATGCCCAGCCCACCGGGGGAAAACCCACTCCAGAGGGAGTCCACCGCGACGGTGTTGATTACGTCCTCATGGTTCTCGTGGACCGACACAATGTCGTCAATGGAACCACCCGCGTCCTCGACGCGGATAACAACGAAGTCGCGCAGTTTACCCTTACCAAACCGTTTGAGGCCGTCATGGTGAACGACTTGCGCGTGGCGCATGGTGTCTCGGCCATTCTTCCCGCATCGGCCGAACTCAAAGGTCATCGCGACATGCTCGTCGTGACGTTCAAGCGCAAAAAGTAACAGAATGACCAGCCACCGGATCTATCCGGTGGCTGGTCAGCAAAAGGAATACCAATTTGGACATCGCACAAGCATGGGTCATCGCAACAATAACCTGGCTCGCCGTCATCAGTCCCGGGGCCGATTTTGCAGTCGTCTCAAGAAATTCGTCACTTTTCGGCCAAGGGGCTGGCCTTGCCTCGTCGCTTGGAATCGCCTCTGGCTGTTTTGTGCACGTCGCTTACGCGATTTTAGGCCTTGCACTCATATCGCAATACGTCCCTGAATTCTTTGAATATGTGCGGATCATTGGCGCCGGATATCTACTCTATCTGGGCCTAACGATGGTTCGGTCCAAGCCGATTCAGTTGAGCACGAACAATGGAAGCATCAATCATCTCACCAACTGGCGTTACTTTAGGATGGGCTTGCTTACCAACAGCCTCAACCCAAAAACATCCTTGTTTGTCATCAGTCTATACAGCCAGGTCATCGGGCCAGACACATCGTTGGAAGCCAAGCTTCTGTGGGGTGCTTTTATCGCGGCTTCTCACTTCTTGTGGTTCAGCGCCGTCTCCATGTTCATGTCCGCGCCTGCCATTCGCATGCGCATACTCAGTAACCAACGTGCGTTTAACGTTGGGATAGGCCTAGTGTTGCTTCTGCTGGGTTGTTTTCTACTACTTAAGAACGACTTGGGAGTTTGATATGCCAAAGCCAATCGCACTCGTTGATCTGGAAGGCGTGCTATTTCCCGAAATGTGGCCCGCAATCGCAGCCGCCATTGGCGATCCCAGACTCGAAGTCACAACAAGAGAAGTCGCTGACTATCCGATATTGATGACCCAAAGGCTCAAGTTACTTCGGAGCAATGGTGTGCAACTCGCAGATGTGCAGGAGATTGTAACAGGTCTTTCTTTTTTGCCCGGAGCAATCGATTTCATCGAAGCGCTAAAGTCATTCGCCGAGGTCGTGATCGTTACGGATTCATTTGCCCCGATGAACGACAGCGCGCTTGAGGCGCTGTCCGTGAGCCGCGTCTTTACGAACCATCTGACGGTTGATTATCACGGTTTTGCTGCTGATTGCTTTTACTGGCATATGGGGTGTGGCAAGGAGCGGGTTTATGAGTTCCTGCATGAGAGACAATCGCCGGTGCTTGCCATCGGGGATGGATTTAATGACCTTGCCATGCTCAGACTCGCTGATCTTGGCATACTATACGACCCGTCGGATATGACACTTCGCTCAGCTGGAGAATTACTGGTCCTCCGAAATCTTGAACAGGTGCTTCGGAAATTCTCAGCGTTCGCCGAAGTATATGCTTAGCTGGCCCTGAGCGGCCCAGGTTTTCCTGGCTGTATGCCCGTCGATTCACCAAAGTTGCCATTGGCGCAGCCGCAGCGAAATGGCGCTTTTCCCGCACCGCGGACAGCGGTTGGCTCGTCCTTGAAGGTCCGCTGTCAGGTGTTCTCTGGTCAGAACTCAACCGTTTCTGTCACAGACGGAAACCACCGTTTGAGTCCTACCATTTTGCTCATTTGGACAAGAAAAAGAATAGACGCCTGAAAATCGGCGGCGCGGCGCTTTGGCCAGTGCTAAACGTCACCCATGTTGTTTGATCTCCCTGACCACAAAACACTTTATGCAGCGCTGCTTGCCCGCGACGACCGCTTCGACGGGCAGGCTTATATCTGCGTGTCGTCCACCGGTATATTCTGTCGGCTGACGTGTCCCGCCCGCAAACCGAAGCAGGAAAACTGCACTTTCTTTGCCACGATTGGCGAGTGTATCGAAGCGGGGTTCCGCCCCTGCAAGCGATGTCATCCACTACAGGCCGCCGCCTTGGCTGACCCGACCATCGCAGCCCTTCTTCATGCGCTGGATGAACGTCCTGACCTGCGCTGGACAGAGAGGCATATCGAACAGCTTGGCTATGACCTTTCCACCGTGCGGCGGTCTTTCAAGCGACAGTTCGGAATGACCTTTCTGGAAATGGCCCGCCAACGCCGCCTGCGCGAAGGGTTTGAAACGCTGGCCACCGGCGGCAAGATCATCACTGCCCAGCATGAGGCGAAATTTGAATCGTCGAGCGCGTTTCGTGCTGCTTTTGCTCGTCTGCTTGGTTGCGCCCCCGCAGACCTGCGCGCGGACAGGCTGCTGCGTGCTACGTGGATACCAACTTCTCTGGGTGACATGATCGCCGTCAGCAGCCGCAGCCATTTGCATCTGCTGGAATTCGTGGACCGGAAGGGTCTGCCCGCCGAATTGGCGCGATTGCAGGCTGCTTCAAAAGAAGGGATCGGGATCGGCACCCTACCACCGTCAGAGCAGGCTGCGGAGGAGCTTGCAGAGTATTTCGCCGCTCAATCTAACCGCTTCCTAACGCCACTGGCCCTGGCAGGCAGTGCCTTCACAAGACAGGTCTGGGACGCACTTCGCGAGATCCCCGTTGGCGAGACGCGCAGCTATTCTGACATCGCCCGTCAGATCGGCCGACCTACGGCAGTAAGGGCCGTAGCGCGCGCCAACGGCGCTAACCAGATTGCATTGATGATTCCCTGTCACCGCGTGATCGGAGCAGACGGCTCACTGACCGGCTATGGCGGTGGTCTTTGGCGAAAGCAGCGCCTGATCGAGATCGAGCGCCAACTCAAAACAGCGAAGGAAGAGAAAACAACATGACATCTCAGATCGATAAGGCCATGTATTTCCGCAACCTGCACGTTCCTTATGATCCGGTTATCCTGTATAATATTTGGGATGCAGGCAGTGCGAAGGCGGTCCTAGCAGCCGGGGCGAAAGCCATTGCGACTGGAAGTTGGTCGGTCGCTGCTGCGCAGGGTTATCAGGATGGAGAAGAGCTTTCTCTTGATGACGCATTGGCTGTGGTGGCTAGCATCACACGCAGCGTGGATGCTCCTATCACCGTGGATTTCGAGGGGGGCTATGCCGCTGATCCAGAAACAGTCGGCCGGAACGCCCTACGTCTGCTGGAGCTTGGCGTTGTTGGTCTGAATTTCGAGGATCAGGTGGTGAACGCCTCTGGCCTGTACAGTATCGAAGAGCAAGTGGCGCGGTTGCGCGCTGTCCGTCAGGCCGCTGATGATCTTGGTGTTCCGGCATTCATCAATGCGCGTACGGACGTTTTCCTGAAGGCTGAACCAGATGTGGAGCACGCAAGTTTGCTCGATGATGCCTTGGCACGCGCAGCTGCCTATGTCGAAGCGGGTGCGGACGGGTTCTTTGTGCCGGGACTGACAGACAGGACGTTGATCCGGAACACCTGCGAAAATGCCAAGCTCCCTGTCAACGTGATGATGGCCGCCGATCCAAAAAGCATCCGTGAGGTCGCGGAACTTGGCGTCGCGCGCATCAGCTTCGGACCCAATCCCTACAGGAAACTGTCATCAGCTTTGGAGCGCGAAGCGGCTGCCTACTTCTAAAGCGTGGTGCCTGCGCATTTATTGGGCTGTCAGAACTGAGTTTGAGGGCTCTATGTCCGATCGCGGACCTTTGTCGACAACGCAGCGAAATCCCGGTTTGAGCCCTTTTTGCCAATATTCTGTGATGCAGCGAATGTCGGTTTTGGGTGCGACCAAGAGCAGAGACAAGCCTTTGACCCTAGGGGCGGCTAGATATTACCGAAAGAAACAAGAGCTCGCTCAAATCACGCCACATTCCATGTTTACAGCACCGACTAAAGGGATGGTGGACCATGAGAATAGAACAACTTTTGTGCACTTCAGCCACATTGGTTTTGGCGATGAGTGGCGCAATCAAGGCTGAACAGCGCCATACCGTCACTCAATCTGAAATCGCGGCGACCCATTGCGCCGCTGAATGGGCCAGGTTCGAGGCACTGAAACCGGACGCATGGAACGAACTCGCTTTAGTCGAGATCGACCCCGAGATCGATACTGCCACCACCGAAGCGTTCAATAAGTTCGGAGCTGCCGCAATTGCGTTGGCCGACTACTTTGGTTCGTTCATTGGCTTTGCCGATGCTGAAAATCAGAACCCTGCCTATTTCGCCCTGGCACGGACGAAATACGATTTGGCAATGTGTTTAATTCCCACGGAACCTGAGCGCGACCTTGTCGTGGAACTAGCGCGGTCAACAACCGATGCTCCGAACGACGAAATCCGGGCAATTTTGTTCAAGGCATTTGATCAATTTGATTGTATGCAAGTGGCCGAAGCGAGCGATGCTATCTTTAGTCTAGAGCCCTCAAGCCAGCCTTTCTCCATCGATTTCGAGGCAATCACATCAGCCCATATGAGAGCGTGCAATTAGGGGATGGTTAGAATCCTCCTTTGCCGTCCAATGGTTCTGTTATCAAGCGGCCATTCGCACTAATTCCGTGAACGGCAAAATAGTCCCGCACTGCG
>JAAAPI010000110.1 GCA_009908325.1 Verrucomicrobiota bacterium
TGCAGAGACTGTTCGTGACTTCGTGCAAGGGGTGCTCGGTGGTCGCGTGTTCCGTGGCCCACCCATAATTCTCGATATCCTCGGCAAGTTGCAGGCTGAGCGCCTGGGTTCGTTCAACCAGTGGGTGGCGGCGCTCGTCATCAATTGGGGTCAAATCGGCTTCAAACAGCTCCACGGTCGTGGCCTCCACTTCATTGAGCCAATAGGCTTCGGCGTCATCCCACTCCGGAGAATCGGGCTCAAGCTCCGGCAAGCCGCGTTCCCGGCGCAGGCGTTCCCGTTCCTCGGCAGCGATTTGGTTGTGGACCTCGGCATCGATCTCATAGACGCGGTTCAGGCGGGCATTGATCCGGTCGCGAATTAAGTCAAAGTCGGCCATGTCCGCTTCGGCTTCTGCTTCGATCAGGCCGGGTGGTGGATCGTCTGCATCCGCATCGGGGGCGGCGGCTCTTTCAGCAAGGTCGTCGAGCAAGTCGGAGACGGCCTCTGTTTTGCCATCGTTTGGTGACGGTTGGTCCGTTCCGAACGCTGAGTCTGACGCGTCGATTTCGAGTTCAAATTCCGTGGACTCGATCAGGATGCGCCCGTTACGGGTGCAGTGCCATTCCAGATAGAGGCCGTTGGCCCAATGGAAATTACCCGGGTCGTTCAAGAGCGCTTCGTTATCCGGGTCGGCAAAGGGGATATCCCAGACCCGCACTTTATGCGCGGCGGTTAGCTTGCGGACAGTGCCTTGCTGTTTGCCCGCAAGGTTTTGGCAGCCGGAGGGCAACTCTTTCGGAGCGGGGTTCGAGAAGCGAAGGCAGCGGCCCGCGACGTCGCTCAGTGCGTTGCCGACCAAATCCAGCCGGATGGGTTCGTCCAATCCTCGAAGCCAAATTCGCCCGGTTAAATAATCACGTTCGCGGTTGTCGATTTCGCCGCGCACCACGTAGTCTGTAATCTGCCAGGTCATGGCTTCGAGCATTCGAAAATTTGCCGTTCTGACAAGTATTCCTTGGCTGTTTGCATAGACGTCCTTAACTCCGCTGCGCGACTCGTCGCCGTGCGATGCAAATAATCGTAATGCCTGCCAGGATGAAAAACACGGAATAAAACTGCCCCCGCGTCAGCCCGAACAGGAGGGAAGCATCCGGTTCGCGGAAGAACTCTCCGAAAATACGGACGCATCCGTAGCCGAGCAAACACTCGCCGCCGATCTGGCCGACGGGCGGGCGGGTCCGCCAAAAGCGCCACTGCAGGTAGGCCAGCAACAAGCCGCCCTCCAAAAAAGCGGCATAGAGTTGCGAGGGGTGCCGCGGTTCGGGCCCGTAGGTCTGGAGGATTTCGCTGTAGCCGGACGGACTGTTCGGAAAAATGACTGCCCAGCTCACGCCGGTCACCCGGCCCCAGAGTTCTCCATTGATGAAGTTGGCAATGCGCCCGAGCATGATCCCAAGCGGCCCGACCGTAGCGACCACATCACCGAGGCGCCAAAAGCTGCACTGCTGTTTTCGGGCAAACCAGACCAGCGCCAGCACGACTCCGACAAAACCTCCATGGCTGGCCATGCCGCCCTGATCCACGCGGAAGAAAAGCAGGGGATTCTGCAAAAAAGCCGGGAGATCGTAGAGCAGCATGTAGCCCAGTCGCCCCCCCGCCAGCACACCGACGATGACCGCCGTCATCAGGCTGGCGCGCGCGTCGGCATCCAGGGCAAACCGCCCCTTCGCGTCATAGAGCCTAAGCAAATACCAGGCACCGAGAAACCCCAGCAAATAGGCCAGGCCGTAATATCGAATCCCGTCGATCCCCAATGGATTATCCGGAAAACGGACGAGGAAGGGGCTCAGGTCGTGCACCCAGTATTGGCTCTGCGTGATCATTACGTGTTTTTGGTCTATGCGGTGAAAGACGGTCCTTTCACTCGGGGCAAGCTGTTACACGGAATGCATCTTCCGACCAACTCTTTTCTTTGACTTTTCGAGCTGCGGCGGGATCTTTAACGGCATGATGAGATCTTTTCTTCCGGTTTTTCTTTGCCTGGGAGCGCTCTGCGTTCTGGCAGCTCCGCTGGCCGCGCAATCGGACAATTTGCGGGTCAGCGTGGCCAACTTGACGCAGGATGTGAGACTCCTCACGCAAGAGGTCAAGACCATGCGCCTCGAGGTCGAGGAGCTGCACCGCGAGAATGCCCGCTTACGGAAGCAGGTCGCTGCGGCCAGCTCCAATCGCGATACGCAGAGCCGGATAGCAGAACTTTCATCGGGCTTGGAGCGCCTGCGCCGCGAGTATCGCTCGGCGGACGAAGCGCAAAAGGAGCAGATTATTTCAGAAATCAGTCGCCAGATGAATGCTTTTGCCAAAGAGACGCAGGCGGCCATCGACGCAATCGCCGAAGCCGTCGGCAGCCAGCCGCAGATCGAGACGCCGGTTCGTTTCTCCAGCGACTTCCCGCAAACCGGTATCACCTACACCGTGCGCTCGGGAGATACGCTGAGTAAAATTGCCCGGGACCACGGCTCGACGATCAAACACATCCAAAACGCGAACAAGATTGTTAATCCATCGCGCGACCTCAAAGTCGGCGAGACGATCTTCATCCCCATCGCTGAATAAAGCAAAAATGGCTCAATCAAAATCCAGACTCGGGCGTGGCCTCGGTGGCCTGATTTCAGGTGCCAGTGGCAACCAGGCATCTTCGGCCAAGGCCGGATCGACTGCCACCGGCCCATCCGCACCGAAGAAAACCGCCGCTAAAAACACGAAGGGCAAGCCCAACTCGTCGGCTGCGGTGTCGAGTGCGGTTCCCAACGCGCCCGGCTACCGCGAAATCGAGGTCAAGTCGGTCGTGGCCAATCCCTACCAGCCGCGCCGCGAGATTCATCCGGAGCAAGTCGAGGAGTTGGCCAAGAGCATTCAGTCCGAGGGGCTTCTGCAGCCCATCGTGGTTCGGGAAAAGAAAGGAAAATTCGAATTGATTGCCGGGGAGCGGCGCCTCCACGCTTTCAAGCAGCTCAAGCTGAGCAAGATCCCCGCCCGCATCATCGAGGCCAGCGATGCCTCCTCCGCCACCCTGGCGCTGATCGAAAACCTGCAACGCGAGAACCTCAACCCCGTTGACGAAGCGCTCGGCTACGCCAGTCTGGTGCGTGATTTTGACCTGACTCAGGAGGGTGCCGCCGAGCGGGTGGGGAAGGGGCGGGCCACCGTGGCCAATGCCCTGCGCCTGCTCACCCTCGGTTCGGAAATCCAGGGCTACCTCAGTCGCCGTCTGCTATCGACCGGGCACGCCAAGGTTCTGCTTGGCCTGGAAAGCCAAGAGCATCAAAAGCTGTTGGCCCGCCGCATCATTGAGACCGGCATGAGTGTGCGCGAGGCCGAAGTGCAGGTGCGCCGCCTGAAAGACGGCGGTGGCGGTAAGAGCGGTACAAAGAAAAAAGCGCCCGAAGCCGAGCAAACCGCCATCCGGGACCTCGAAAAACGCATGGGAGCCCACTTCAATACCCGGGTCGCCCTCAAGCATAGCCCCAAAAAAGGACGCATCACCATCGAATACTATGGCAACGACGACCTCGACCGCATCCTCGAAAAAATCGGGCTCACCTAATTGTATGAACTACTGGTTAATGAAATCCGAGCCCGACTCCTTTTCCTTTGAGGACCTCAAGTCGCGCCCCGGGCAAACCGAGCCCTGGGATGGGGTGCGTAATTATCAGGCGCGCAACTTCATGCGGGACGACATGAAGGTGGGCGACCCGATTCTGTTTTATCATTCGAACACTAAGCCGCCGGGCGTCGTGGGAATCGCGGAGGTCGCGAGCAAGCCGTATCCCGACCCGACGGCCTTCGACAAGCAATCGAACTACTACGATCCAAAGAGCGATCCGGATAAGCCCCGCTGGATCCTGGTCGACGTCGCCTTCAAAGCCGACCTGAAACGTGCGGTTTCCCTCGACGAGATGAAGTCGATGCCCGAACTCTCCGAGATGCGCGTGCTCCAGCGCGGCAACCGGCTCTCCATCACACCCGTGAGTCGGGAAGAGTTTCAGGCGATCGAAAAAGCGGGGATGCGGCGCGCTCAATGAACAGTGCGATGTGGAAGCGCGTTCTAACTCAGGACTTTCCCGTCCCAGCCCCAGTTTTTCGGGTCGACGTCGATAAAATTGATAAAAATCCGGTCGGAGCGTATTTCGGCGGTCAAGCTGAGGCGTTCGCAGAGTTCCTTGCTGAGACGCTCGGTATCGTCGGCGGGGAGCCGCAGGGTGCGAAGCTCGACGAATGCGGCGGCAGCGTCGGTGCCGGCCATGGTCATTTTAGCAGTCGTCCACGTGGTCATGACGGCTCGCTCCGGCTTGTTCAAGAGTTCCCCAACGGCTTGGGAGAGGGTGTGCAGTGCGTTGCTCTTCTCGGCATCGGAGAGGGACAGGTTGGAGGTCACGTGGATTCGTGGCATGGGTCTTAGAGTCAGGTGTATTCGCGTTTTAAATAGTCGATAATTGACGGGATCGCTTCGGCCATGGCGTCCATGCACGCGGCATAGGCGGCAAGGTTTTGGCCGAATGGGTCGGGGATTTCCGGGTCGTGCTCTCCGCCCATAAACTCCCGAAAGAGGTGGAGTCGCTCAGGCAGATTAGTGTGGTAGCGCTGCAGGATATCCAGATGCGATTGCGTCATACCCAGGATGAGAAAGGCTTGGTCGATCAGTTCCTGGGTAAGGGGTTGGCTCTTGTGTCGGCTCAGGTCCAGCTGAACCTTCTTTAAAGCCGCGACTGAGTTGGTTGAAGCGGGGTCGCCATAGCCAGCGGCGACGCCGGCGGAGACCACTTCGAGTTGATTGAGGGGTGCCGGTTCCGCCGCGAGTGCATGTTGGAGCAGCTTTTCCGCCATCGGACTGCGGCAGACGTTGCCCGTGCAAATGGTGAGGATTAAGTTGCGAAGTTCAGCCATTAGAATTAAAGGTGTCGGCATTGCAGCTTTTGTAAAGCCACAACAGATTATCAATGAAGCAGGGATACGCTCCCGTCTTCCAGACTGTAGTAGGCACCGACAATCTTGATAGCTCCTTCGGCCTCCATTTCGGCTAACACAGGACTGTTCCGACGGATATCGGCAACGGTCCGTTCGACATTCGTGCGAACCGCGTGCTCGACAAACGCTGCATTTTCCGAGCTACGCTCCATTTCGGGGTGCTGTTTTTGAACTTCCTGAAGCGCCGGTTCCAACTTCTCAAGCAGTGATGTCAGATTCCCCATTTGAACATAGTCGCATGCGCCGCTGATGGCACCACACGATTGGTGGCCCAGCACCATAATGAGCTTGCTGCCAGCCGCAACCGCCGCAAATTCCATACTGCCCAATATGTCAACATTTTCAACATTGCCCGCTACGCGGGCGACAAAGATATCGCCCAGCCCCTGATCGAAGACCATCTCCACCGGCACCCGCGAGTCGACACAGGAGAGAATAATGGCTTGCGGGTATTGCCCGGACACCGTTGCAGCGACCTGCTCGTTCAGGTGTTCCGCGTGGGTAAGCTCCCCGGCGACATACCTGGCATTCCCGGCCATGAGATTTTCCAAGACTGCATCGGGCGTAAGCGCAGCCTGCGCATCGGCATCAAAGACGATCGGCTCTTCCGATTCGGCGGGGCTACTCCCGACGAAGAGGGCGAGCATTGCCATAGAGGTCCAGATTTGTTTGGTTCTGCATTTCATGGTGATTTCTTTCTTTTTCTTCTTTTTATATTTGGGTTCAGGCCGGAGATCAGACCACCCAACCTGCGGTAAGGTTTGAGGTCGCAACGCGGCTAGAATAGCTCGGGTCGACAGACTTCGACGTTTTCCAGATACATCACCCCGGAGTAATCCTCGAAACACTCCTTCAGCACATCCCGGGCGATTGCTTCGGCCACCCCGCGGTCATGCATCACGACCTCAATCTTGAGATTATCGAAGCCTTCGACGACCGTAGCGCGATCCGAAGTGGCGTGAAAGTGGTGACGGCCTTTGCCGCCCGCACGCACCAAAGTGTAACCTTTGGTGTGGTGTGATTCGATGATACGGCAAACGTCCTCAATGACGAAGTGTTCAACGATGATAACGAGTTTAAGCGCTTGGTGAAACATAATAGGATGCATGAATTAGAGGTTAAAGACAACTTGAGCGAGTGCGATGTAGAAGGGTATACCAATAGCAATCGCCACCGGAGTGCCGACACTTGTGGAGGCACCGATATAAGCGGAGGGGTTTGCCCACGGGATGCCCGCACGGATCGTTGGCGGCCCCGAAATATCGGAATTGGATGATGCAATCACAGCGAGCAACACGACACCACCCGGGCTGAAACCGACCCAAAGATGTGCCAGATACCCGAGACCAAAGGCCAACATACCATGCAAGAGTGGTCCTATGGTTGCATAGAGAATAAACCAGTGAGCGACTCCCTTCAGTTCACGAATCCGCGACCATGCCTCCATGCCCAGTATCAGCATGAGTATCGAAAGCATGCCTCTGAAAAGCGGATCATAAAAACTGTGCGTCACACTCTCCGGCTTGGCCAACAATCCAATGACCAGGCCCAGTAGCATGGCTGAAAGTGCCGAGCCGCGAAGGCTGTCTTTGACGATTTCCCAACCACTTACTTTTTTGGCGTGCTTCCCGCCCGCTTTCTCCCGCGCCACACTGGCCAGGACGATAGCGAGAATCAGGGCCGGTATATCCATGAACGGATAGAGCGCCGGCACCCATGCTTCGAAGCCGATCATTTGCTCTTCCAGCATAACCAGGGCGGCCGCTAGCGTCGACGCGCTCACTGCACCAAAAAGACCTGCCGTTGCCGTGCCATCACCCGCCTGAATGTTTGCGAGCCGGGAGAAGATCATGTGCCCGACGTAAACAATCAGCAGACCAATCAAAACAGCGAAAAAGGCGGGCAGTAGCATCGCCCCCAGATTCGCCTGACGAATTTCAATACCTCCTTCCAAACCAATTTTCATGAGTAGCATGAAAACGACGAATTGGTAGATCGGCCCGGGTATGGTCAATCGACTGCCAAGCGCAGCGATTAAGAAACCACCAATCAAAAACGAAAGTGTGGGTGATTGCAGTTGGCTGAGAAATTGTCTCAGGAAGTCGACGATTAATTCCATGATGTTTACTGGACGGAGGTTTGTTCTAATCTTTGATTCACAAGGTTCGGGATTGATCATAAACTATCATGGCACTTTAAATTTGTATAATAGATAAAAAATAAAATATAATTCTTTAAAATATATCAAAACATTCCTGCGCTGGCTTGTGCTTCGTGAACTTTCAGCTTTATACGTATGGCAGGTGAATATTTCTCAAAATGCAGTCCGCCCTCTCGGATGCCTATGCCCGGGCCGTGCGCAAATGTAATGCAAAGGCCTTGGGCTACCTTCCGCGATTCCTGGTCCAACCCTTCCCAAGGCGAAGGCCTTGGGCTACCTCCCCGACTCCTGTAGCCGAAGCGCTTCCGCTTCGGACCGGTCGATACCCGCGAGCCGATCCCGACCCGATTAGCTTCGCCGTCTCCGCTTTGTTACTTCGTAAGTTTTTGGAGCGAGGCTATTGGTCTCAAGTCTCGACGAAGCACGTGCGAAAAACGTAGTGACGAGCTTCCAGCTTGTCACTACGCAAGACATGCTTCGTGAAGGTGTTTCGTGCAGGAGTTCAATCGTAGGGCTGTCGCTTGCGACATGCCGCAGAGCCACTCGGATATAAAAGAGAATTTTGACACTAGCGCCATTCGGGTCAGGCTGCAGAGCCATATGAATGAGATAGTCGCTATTTTTGCCGGGGTGGGGTTGGCCGCTGCCTGTGGCTTTCGGGTATTCGTCCCGCTTTTTATTGCGAGCTTGGCCGCTAATGCGGGGGTGGAGGGCTTTGGTGGGATGGATTTTCAGGCTTTGCTCGGGACTGATTATGAATGGCTGGGCAGCACGCCGGTGACGGTCGCGCTGGGTGTGGCCACGGTTTTGGAAATCGGGAGCTACTACATCCCCTGGTTGGATAATGCTTTGGATGCGGTGGCCACTCCGGCAGCTGTCGTGGCCGGCACCTTTATCTCGGGCGCCATGCTTCCCGAGTTTATGGGGGACGATGCTTTTAAGTGGATCGTCGCGGCTATCATGGGAGGTGGCACGGCGGGCGTGGTGCAGGGTGCGTCCGTCATAACGCGCGGTGCGTCGACGGCCTCGACGGGGGGCGTGGGAAACCCGGCGGTATCGACCGGCGAGCTCGGTGGCTCGGTTTTGACGGCGGGCCTGGCCATATTTCTTCCGATTCTGGCGGGTATTCTCGTGCTCGTCATGCTCGCCTTTTTTATCCGGACAATTATTCGCTATTTTTCCCGCCGGGCCAAACGGCGTCGCTATGCCGAAAGGGTGATCGAGGCATCATCGAGCTCCGGGACACCCCGTGCTGATTAGGTGTTTGCTCGATGGGAATATTCCACATCTGGCTGGAGGCGACCCGCCCGAAGACGCTGCCTGCGGCGGTGGCACCGGTCCTCCTCGGCTCGTCTCTGGCATGGGCCGATTCCGGATTCCAGTTACTACCGGCGCTGATTTGTCTGTTCTTCGCGCTGTTGATTCAGATCGGGACAAATTTTGCGAATGATTATTTGGACGGTGTCCGTGGCACGGATACCGAGGCGCGGCTTGGTCCACAGCGGGCGGTCGCGGCCGGGCTGGTCGCTCCGGTGGTCATGCGTCGGGCCGCTATGGGGGTGCTTGGGCTGGCTTTTTGCCTGGGTCTGGGCTTAATCTACTTTGGAGGCTGGTGGTTGCTCCTGATTGGAGTGGCCAGTGTCGTTTGTGCCTGGATCTACACCGGTGGGCCCTATCCGCTGGCTTACAACGGGTTGGGGGATGTCTTTGTTGTGCTGTTTTTTGGCGTGATCGCGGTGGGGTGCACCGACTACGTGCAGGTCGGAGTTTTGCGGAACGAGGCTCTCTTGCTCGGGCTTGCCTGCGGACTGGTGGTGAATAACATTCTGGTGGTGAACAACTATCGGGATGTC
>JAAAPI010000093.1 GCA_009908325.1 Verrucomicrobiota bacterium
TCAGGGCTTCGTTGTCCAAGTCCTCGTCGGGCGCGTAGCCCCAGATTTCCTTGCGCACCAGCTTGTGGCAATATTCGGCCAAAGCTTCCGCGAAACGGTCGCCGAGGCCTTTGACCATGATCGAGTTGTAGTCGTCGTTGGCGTCTTCGAATTCTTTGGCGAAGGTATCGACACATTCGATACAGCAGACAAAGGCACCGCAGGCGTCGGTCTGGCCGCTTTCCTTCGGCGCGACGAAGTCGCTCAGGGCGTAGTAGGTGTCGCTGCCGGATTTCTTCTTTTGCTGACGCAGGGTATGGACGGTGTGGACGGTCTCGCCGGTTTCGGGGTGGTAGAGCTCAATGTCGTCGCCGACCGAGTTGGCAGGCAGCAGTCCCACGGCGCAGCGGGCGCGGAAGCGTTTCTCCTTGAGAATGCGCTCCAGCAGCTCCTGGGCATCGGCGTAGATGCTGCGGGCCTGTTCGCCGTATTTCTTGTGCTCGAGAATTTTCGGAAAGACGCCCTTGAGCTCCCAGGTCCAGAAGAGGGGGGAGTAGTCGAAGTGCGCGGCAATGGTTTCCAGATCGACGTGGTCGTTGACGGTGAGGCCGATTTTGTTGGGCTTGACGAGGTCCGATTGTTCCCAGTCGGGGGCGAAGCGTTTCTGGCGTGCTTCTTCGAGCGGGATGAGTTGGGTGTCGGCCTGGCCGCGGGCGAAGCGTTCGCGGCGTTTTTCGTGTTCGGCTTCGAGCTCGGCTACGTAGGCCTCGCGTTTATCCGGGTTGAGGAGTTGGTTGCAGATTCCGGTGACGAGGGAAGCGTCGCCCACGCGGACAACAGGTTGGTCGTAGTTGGGGGCGATCTTGATCGCGGTGTGTGCGCTGGAGGTGGTGGCCCCACCGATGAGGAGGGGCTGGGTGAAGCCGCGCTTCTGCATCTCTTGCGCATTGAAGATCATCTCGTCGAGGGAGGGGGTGATGAGTCCGGAAAGGCCGACAATGTCGGCACCCCAAGCTTTGGCTTCGTTCAGGATGGTGTCGCAGTCGACCATCACGCCGAGGTCTTTCACCTCGTAGTTGTTGCAGGCGAGCACGACAGCCACGATGTTTTTGCCGATGTCGTGGACGTCGCCCTTGACGGTGGCAATGAGGAACTTGCCCTGGGCGCGGGTGTTCGGGTTGTTTTTCTTCTCTTCCTCCATGAAGGGGAAGAGGTAGGCTACGGCGCGCTTCATGACCCGGGCGCTCTTGACCACTTGGGGCAGAAACATTTGTCCGGAGCCGAAGAGGTCGCCCACGATCTTCATCCCGTCCATGAGGGGGCCTTCGATCACCTCAAGTGGGCGGTCCAGCTTCTGCCGGGCTTCTTCGGTGTCGTCCTCGACGTAATCGACAATGCCCTTGACCAAGGCGTGGGCGAGGCGTTCTTCGACGGTACCGTCGCGCCAGGCCAGCTTGGCCGAGTTGTCCACCACCTTATCGCTGGCCACAACGGTCTCGGCGAAGGTGATGAGCTCCTCGGTGGCCTCCGGGTTGCGGTTGAGAAGGACGTCTTCGACGTGCTTGAGGAGCTCCGGCTCGATCTCCTGGTAGACCTCAAGCATGCCGGCATTGACGATCCCCATATCGAGACCGGCCGCGATGGCATGGTAGAGGAAGGCCGCGTGCATGGCCTCACGCACAGGGTTGTTGCCGCGGAAGGAGAAAGAGATGTTACTCACGCCGCCGGAAGTATGGGCACCGGGGCAGAGTTTTTTGATCTCTCGCACCGCTTCGATGAAGTCGACCGCGTAGTTGTTGTGCTCCTCCATGCCGGTCGCGACGGTCAGAATGTTGGGATCGAAGATGATATCGTAGGGGTCGAAATCGAGTTCCGCCACGAGTAGATCGTAGGCGCGCTGGCAGATGCGCACTTTGTCTTCCTTCGTGGCGGCTTGGCCCTTTTCATCGAAGGCCATGACAACGACGGCCGCGCCATAGCGCTGGCAGAGTTTGGCCTGCTCAAGGAATTTGGCCTCGCCCTCCTTCAGGCTGATCGAGTTGACGATGCACTTGCCCTGGGCGCATTTGAGCCCCGCTTCGATGACCGACCACTTGGAGCTGTCGATCATGATGGGGACGCGGGCGATGGCCGGCTCGGACGCCACCAGGTTCATGAACTTCGTCATGCAGGCCTCTGAGTCGAGGAGGCCCTCGTCGAAATTGACATCGATGATATTGGCTCCGTTTTCGACCTGCTGGGCCGCCACGGCGAGGCCACCATCCCAGTCGTCGGATTTGATCATCTTTTTGAAACGGGGAGAGCCGGTCACATTGGTGCGCTCGCCGACCATGACGAAGCTGTGCTCCGGCTCAATGGTGAAGGCTTCCAGCCCGCTCAAGCGCTCGGCCTTGGGACGCTCCGGCACTTTGCGCGGTTCGTATTGGCTGACCTCTTCGACGACCGCGCGGATGTGATCCGGGGTGGTGCCGCAGCAGCCCCCGACCATGTTGACCAAGCCCTCGGCGGCGAAGCCGCCGACGGCCGTGCCCGTGTGTTCCGGGGTCTCGTCGTAGCCCGTGGCAGCCAGCGGGTTGGGCAGGCCCGCATTGGGATAGACGTGCACATAGGTGTCGGCCACCCGGGAAAGTTCCTGTAGGAAGGGACGCATGAGGTCGGCTCCCAATGCGCAGTTCAGCCCCACACAGAGCGGCTTAGCGTGGCGGATGGAGTTCCAGCAGGCTTCCACGGTCTGCCCGGAAAGGGTGCGACCGGACTGGTCGGTGATCGTCACCGAGACGATGACGGGCAGCCGTTCTTCGAGCGTCTCCTGAAAGTCCTCAATGGCATGGAGGCAGGCTTTAAGGTTGAGCGTGTCGAAGACTGTCTCGGGGAGGAGCAGATCGACGCCGCCTTCGACGAGGGCTTCCACTTGTTGGTAGTAGGCCGTATACAGTTCGTCATAGCTGGTAGCGCGGTATTCCGGACGGTTCACGTCGGGCGACATGGAGGCGGTCCGGTTGGTCGGGCCGATGGCCCCGGCCACGAAAGTCGGACGCTTTTCCTTTGCGGATATCTCGTCGGCCACCTTGCGGGCCAGCCGGGCGGCGGCCAGATTGATATCGCGGACCCGGTGTTCCAAGCCATAATCGGCCTGGGCGATGGTGGTGCCGGAAAAAGTGTTGGTCTCGACGATATCGGCCCCCGCTTCGAAGAAACCCCGGTGGATGCCCTCGATCACGTCTGGACGGGTGATGCTGAGCAGATCGTTGTTGCCCTTGAGATCGCCTTCGACGTCGGCAAACGAGTCGTCACGGAAATCGCCCTCCTCCAGCGGGTGCTGCTGGATCATGGTGCCCATGGCACCGTCGAGAAAGAGAATACGCTCGGCGAAGAGGTCGGCGAGTTGCTGGCCCTTGGCGGTGTAAGGCTTGTTGTGCACGAATTGAGTCATAAACATATCAAGATATACGGATAAATTGATATGATCAAGTGTGGAGTCGGAAATCTGATCCGTTACGGGTGCAGTGCAGGCTCGACGGATATGGTCCTCCCGGTGATCTTATCGAGCCATTCGAAATGCTTGTCGTTGTGCAACACAGCGCAGTCATATGTTTCTGCGGTCGCGTAGATGAGAGCATCTGTATTCGGAACCGGATGACCGCTGTGATGACATCGTTTCGCTAGTTCATTGGCACGGGCCCAACAATCTGTGGAGATGTGAAGCATTGGAATGGTGGGTTCAAGCAGCGAAATGGCCCTATTTTGGCGGCTTTGGGGTGAGCCCTGTAGTTCCAAAAAAACCATTTCGCACCAGGCTGCGTCGCTTGATTTAAGCGCCAAGGCCACGCGTTGACGAGTCCGCGGGTTGCCGGAGGTTTTCAATCCACTTCGAAAGGGCACAAAAAAGCCCTGCGGGCTGTCCCGCAGGGCTTTGAAAAAATACTTCCGCTTCCGGGAAACGGGCAATTACGCAAGAAGCTCTGCAGAAACCGTCAGACCGGGCTTTTCTTTGTCTTTGTCACCGCAGGAACCGCCGCCGCAGCTGCTGCCTGCAAGCAATGTGTCGGACGTGCTGAGTTCAGACTTGCCGTCTTTATCACCGCAAGAACCTCCGCCGCAGCTCTTCCCAGCAACGGTTGAGGTGGCCTCGGTGAGATCGGACTTGCCAGCGTCTTTTGTCTTGTCCTTGTCACCACCGGCGCTGCAGCAACCAGCGCCCGCAAGGAGTGAGGTTGCTTCGGTCAGGCCGGACTTGCCTTTGTCCTTATCTCCGCAGGAGCCGCCGCCGCAGCCACTGCCTGCAACAGTGGCGGTCGCTTCAGAGAAGTTTGATTTGCCAGCGTCTTTGGATTCGTCTTTGTCACCGCCTGCACTGCAGCAGCCGGAACCGGCGTAGGCGAGCGTAGCGGTGAAAGCGAGAAGTGTGGTTAGTAGTATTTTTTTCATAGTTTTTGAGGTGGGTCTGTGTTGAGAGTGATTGTGTGACCTGAAAATAAAAATTGTTCCGGAAAATTTAGAGAAGATCAATTAATAAATCGAGTTTACACCGACTTTAAATGCTGGCAGTCAGATCTGATCGAGGGCGGCGAGCACGTCAGCGGCTTGTTTTGAAGTGGATGCACTGAGATCGCGCCAGACGAGGACACCGTCTTGAAAAATGTAGGCATGGCGGCTCCAGCGTCCCTTACCAAAAGCATCGCAGACAGTGCCTTCGGTATCGGCGATCAGCGTGAAAGGGAGGCTGTGCTTGGACCGGAACTCGGCTTGGGTGGCGGCTTTGTCCGAGGAAACTCCAAAAATACGCACGTCACGGTCGCTGAGCTCGTCCCAGGCATCCCGCAGGCTACAAGCTTGCTTGGTGCATCCACCTGTCATGGCCTTCGGATAGAAAAACACCAGAACCGTGCCTGACGCCAGCTCTTTTCCGAAATCAATCGATT
Source organism: Verrucomicrobiota bacterium (assembly GCA_009908325.1). GTDB lineage: Bacteria > Verrucomicrobiota > Verrucomicrobiia > Opitutales > Coraliomargaritaceae > Thalassobacterium. The sequence continues at coordinate 4,902 of JAAAPI010000093.1, forward strand.
CGCCTTCGTCGGTGACGGCTTGGACGGCCGGTGCGGGGGCGCCGAGTTCAAGTGGCTGCGCACCGAGAAAGGAATGGAGAAAGGAAAAGATCATAATGGTCAGAATAGCTGGTTTCATGACCAAAGATCGGTGAGGTATATGTTTACTTACAGGCGGGTTCATTTTGTGGCAAATAAGTTCTTATTTTACTATTCGTCGAGTTTAATGGCCATCGAATTGCATTGACGGGGATTGAGCCGATTTTAACACAGCATAGGTCATGCGATGCGTTCGATTCCCGTTTTTGATCTCCCTATGCCTCTTGATGGGCTCGGCTTGTTCGCCACAGGGGGTTGAAGTGGTCAGTGAAACGGACGAAAAACAGTATCAGCTGGGGCAGGATTATAAAAGCCAGGGGCGGATGGAAGAGGCGCTGGAGGCGTTTCAGCGGGTTATCGACGTGCGACGGGTCGCGCCGGAATCGCATCTGGAGGTGGGCTACATCTTTTTGCGGACTTTGAAGGATCCCGTGCGGGCGATCTATCACTTTGACCGCTACCTACAGCACAAGCCCCAGTCGGAGCAGGCGACGCAGGTGCGTCAATTGATCGAAACGGCGCAAAAGGAATTTGCCCGACAGCTGCCCGCCCAGCCCTATGATGGCGAGCTCGACCGAATCGACATGATGGATTTGGTGAAAAAGTTGAAGGAGGAAAACGAAAGTTTGAAGCGCGATCTGATTTCGGCCACTGCGCGGGTTGAGCAGCTGGAGAAAGTGCTCGGGCAGGCTCGTCGCGCCACCCAGGGCCAGACGGGGACGGGAAGCGCGAATGTTCCGAACCTTGTTCAACCGCAGGTTCAGCGGCCGTCTTCACCGGAAGGCCAATCCCGGCAAACGGAGGCACCCCGCCCGAGTGATGCACCGAGGACTTACACCGTGCAGTCAGGCGATACGCTCAGCGCGATCAGCCGCCGGATGTATGGCACGCCCTCACGCTGGATCGATATCTACCAGGCGAACCGGGATCGACTATCCAGTGAGAGCGCCCTTCGCGTCGGGCAGGAGATCCGGATTCCGTGATTTGGTTTTCAGTTTGGACGGTTTTGTCATTCATCAATTTCGCACAGAAACAAAAGATTTTCTGTACGGTCTCTCCACTCGCCAGCCCCCCTTACCGACCCGCCGCCGAGCGCGCCCCCGCTGACTTGCCGGCGGAGCGCCCAACAGGATGTTATGAGGAGTTTCCGTAGGCTCATTGTTTGAGTAGGCACCGCCTACGAGTGAGCCGTGAAACGGAAACTGCACATAACATCGTTGGGCGCAGAGACGGCCACCACTGCAGAACCGAGGGGCGCGCTCGGCGGCGGGTCGGGCGGGGGCGGAAGTTTGGAACCGGTGGCTGTGGAGACCCGTTGCGGCGTTGCGCGTTGGCCGGAGAGGCGGCTAAAGGTGATTAATTATTCGCGTTCGCCCCGACCGCCAAACCACGATCCATTGTCGATCATCTGCTTGCGGAAACTCAATAGTCTTGTTCCCATCGACGCCTCAGAAGCTTCTCTTTCCAAGATAGGCTCAAGTTCTTTTTGCTTATCGCTTACCCACGCCTGTCCGCGAGACAGGCAAAATTCATGGTCAATCGCCAATCGGGCGTGAAACGGTGTGCCGGACGCCAAGATAATTTCATCAAAATACTCCTCGGCCAATTGCGGAAAGTAGCGCTTTAGGAGATGCACCGCACTCACGGAAAGAAGCGGGTTTTCGTTCTGAATGGACTGCTTCAAAAAGGCCACTCGATCTTCATCTTCCTCGATCCCATTAAACTGATTGATTGCTTTTGCCCAGTCTAGCCGGAGTTCAAAAAGTTCGAGCCAAACTGTGTCCAGAACAATTCCATTTCCATAGAGTATGTAAAAAACTGAACGGTCGGGAAAGCTAAATGGGTTAAAATTCCTGTCCCTCGGGTTAAAGTCTTTTCGATAATAAAGAACTTGCACTGCAGTTGAACCGACAGACAGCTTATTTGCATCAGCCACCCCCTCAAAACTCAGTTGATCATGAGTGAGCTCATCTGGGCTTCCTTCGAGATATGGCGGAGGCGTCAAAGGAAATTTTTTATTCAGCAAATCCGATGGACCATCGAAAACTTTGATCACCTTTGCGATTACATTGTGAACTCGAGCCTTAGACTTAACGGTGTATCCATTTTTTCCAGACGCATCAAAAGGCTCGGTTGAATCAATTTCAATAAGAGTTAAATAGGCATCAAAAACTTGGCTTCCCTCTGCGCAAACCGGTCGAACTGCAAGAGCAGTGACCAACATTGTAATCATAAGTATAGTTGTTTTCATATCTTTAGTCCTTCAATGTATGGCTATTCAGTCGACCATTGTTCGTGCCCAGCTTGCCCACCAAGAAGATCAGGGTATTCCTGTGCAATAAAATGCTCTTCTTCAAAACCTTCAATTTGCTTTAATTCACCATGGGTTCCGTCGTTTCTGACTTCTAGGTTTGCCCATGCATACGCACCCCACAAGTCGCCCGGTGCGCGACCGTCAACATTTACGATTGGCGTATGTATTTCATTGCCATTCAATATTCGACCAAAGGCCGTGAATCGCCAAAAATCAGTTTGGTTCGCTAGCCGATAGTAACGTTTATCGGCTTTCTCGTCTTCACTGTCAGTTGTAACCGCAACATAGAGATCAAACCTGGCTTCAACTTTGAAGCTCGTAGGGGTTTCAGAGTTTAGTTCAAACTGGTCGGAAATCATGATTCCCTTCCGCACGCCGCTGTTGGCAAGGGAAGATCCACGACGAAATTCATAATGGAAGACAAGCTGTCCATCCGTTAATTCAGTATTTTCCTCATGTTGAAAAAAGGAACGCCGGTCGTTGAGACCCGAGTTCGCAAGATCGTAGGTTTCATCCTCGATCCATGGTTTGTTATCCGGTTCCAGGAATCGGTCGAGATGCCAATCCATACCCTCTAGTGAAGAAACGCGCTCCATTCCTCCCGGATAAATTGAGCGTTTTGTCTCCCATTTCGCTCTTTGCACAAAGCCATATTTCAAGCGGTCTACGCCTCGATGCTCGACACCTGCACGAGTTGGCCCTCTGAGACTGTTAACCTGAACCCACCCTCTGAGCGAATTCGGACCTCCTCCGCTTTGGATTACTGCTGTATCGCTATTCCCAGGTGCGTTTCCGTCCCAGTCAATTCCAACGATCTCCCAACCAGTTCCAGGGTTTTTTGCACGGACTTCGTTTTCTCCGTCACTTGCGTTCGCAGCCAATTTCAACTCGACAATATCCACTTCGCGGCCCCACTCCAAACCTTCAATAGGCGCATAAATCACCGCGCCTGTCTTGCCATTCCATGCGAAGTCATGCTCCCACTCGATCTCTCGCTTGTTTTCAGCTTCGTCTTCCGCTTCGAAGAGAGTGCCACGATGAGGAGTCTTCCATTCTCCGGACGCGCCTTCGATTCGATATTCATAAGTTCCTAGAGCCGGAACCGATGTCGGCCCTTGGATTTCGAAAACGGTGACTTTCAGTGTGTAAATGTCCTCGAAGGTCTGCTCTGGAAATTTCAGGTCGAACTTCAGTTCAACTTCACCTTGCTGGATTCCCTCGATATAGAGCGTGGTTTCTTCCGCGACGTCGATTTCTGTTGGTTCCCCATCGCCCGGATCATTTTTGCCCCGAACGCGATCAGAGCGGTTATCTTCATGCCATATCCGAATGCCAGAAGGAATGTCCAAAAGGAACTTCGCACCAGAGTCCGCCAAACCATCGATAGGCTTGATGATCAGGGGCAGCAAATCCGTTTCAGCTAACTCGCCTCCAGGTCCTTCAATAGCCACTAACTCAGTCCCTTCACCCATATCGTCCATGTCGGCGGTGCCGGAGTAATTGTCATCGTCATCGTTCAGAGGGACAAAGGCACCCTCGTCACGGAGAATCGACTCAGAGACAAATTCGTCCGCCTGGACTTCGTTCTTATCGTTGGCCCATTTAATCTTCGGAACCCTTACGTCCACCTTGAGTAGCGTATATGCCTTAGACCGCCAAAAAAATGCCGCACGGACGGGGTCTAAAGGGGGGCGCAAGGCGCACGGCTGATCGAGGGTCTTCATTTCTTAA
>JAAAPI010000007.1 GCA_009908325.1 Verrucomicrobiota bacterium
TTATAGCCTGGGTATAAAATCAATGGCTGACCTTTTAATTTTTAGGTTTCTGATTTTATTATGGATGGATTAATTAAAGAATGAAAAAATTTGTATTAACAGTTACCTATCATTCAATGAGTTGGATAGTTGGTGAGCCGAAGCTTTTAGATGATCGCGAGAAAAAAGTTTTGTACTTAAATAAGTTTCGGACTTTTGCGGAGTAGAGTGCTGACTTACTCGATAATGACGAGTTTTTCGATGAAAGCGGGCTTGCTCCCTGTGAGGTCCCATTTGCTTGTTTGACAGGAAACCCGGCTAGGAAGACTGTTGTCGGTCAATCCTGAGTTCATCCCCTAAATTTTTATGAAAATAACCCGCACGCTGTGCATCCTTCTGGCTGTTTCGTTTTTTGGAGGAGTGCTCGGCTACAGACTGTTTATGAAGCGCCCGGCCGAGGGTTCCGAAAAAAGGGGGAACCAGGCGCCGGCGGGCGAAACGGCAGCGGTCACTCGATCGGCTCCATCTGGTCCGGTTGTCGGAGAGATTGGAAATGAGCCCGATCTGGATTATCCGCCCGGTGCCATCTCCGGGGAATTGACCATTCAACTCAATAGCCGCGAAGACTACGAGGCGCTGCTCCAGGAATTGGCCAACGCTGGCTTATCGCCTCTCGGACGAATCGATCAATTGTGGGCGGTGCGTTTGCCGCAGCGTGCGCTGGGTAAGATTAATCTGGGGCGCTATGATCTTCGGCCGGGTTACTCTTACCGCATTGTGCAACCACCGATCCCGGAGCGAATTGCTCCCGAAGTGTTGGCCAGTCTGCGGGGGTTTGGCGCGTCGGCCCGGGCGATCACGAAAGGGCCGCTTTCCGGAGAAGGCGGGGGCATCCGCGTCGCGGTGCTGGACTCCGGGGTGCTGGAGCATCCGCAGTTTGACGATGTGGATGTGACTCGTCTGGACCTTGCTGATGGCGGTAAGACGGGGCCTGGCGCAACGCACGGCACATCCGTGGCCTCGATTATTGCGGGGCGTGAGGGCATCGCTCCGCAAGCCGATCTTATCTCGGTGCGGGTTCTCGACGGCGAGGGAGCGGGCAATAGCTTTCAGGTAGCCGAGGGCATCATCCAAGCGGTTGATCAGGGCGCACAGGTCATCAATATGAGCCTGGGCGTTTACGAAGATTCGGCGCTGCTGCGACAGGCCGTCCGCTATGCCCACGACCAAGGCGTCGTCATGGTGGCGGCTGCGGGTAACGATGGCTTCGACCGCATGTCCTTTCCTGCTGCCTATTCCGAAGTGCTGGCCGTCACGGCGGTCGATGCCGCGGGCAATCATGCGCGTTTTCCGAATCAGTCGACCGCGATTGACTTCGCAGCTCCGGGCGTTGGCATCCTTGCGGCCGGGGAGGATGAAGGGACGCTGCTTTTTTCCGGAACCTCGGCGGCCGCACCTTTCGTGACCGGCAGTCTTGCCTCGCTGCTTTCGGCGGAGAGTCCGCCCACCCCCGAGGCGGCCGTGAAGTTGTTATCGAGCTACCTGAACGAGCAGGGTGCCGCCGGGTCGGATCCCCTTTATGGGGCCGGCGTCCTCGATTGGGATCGGCTTCGGGAGCGTTCGACCCCGGATCTGATGGATATGGCGCTGGCCGATATTTATCTCGCCGGCGATACGCTGCCGGGAACGACGACACAGATCGAGGTGACGGTTCAGAATCGAGGGACAAAATGGGTCGGCGGTGCCGAACTGGAGGTTCTGGTCGGTGAGGACGAGCCGGTCCGGTTTACGCTGAGCTCGCTCAGTCCCGGGCAAAGCACGACACGCAAGATCGTCGTCTCCGTCCCATCACGGGAATCCGATGGCGAACTGAACCTCGCTGCCAGGGTGCATTCAAAAAACAGCCGCGAAGATATCCGTCCGGAGAATAATCTGAAAGCGGTCAGGTTTCGCCCAAGTTTTTAACTGGATTTGGGAGCGTCTCAGCTATATCGCTTTTGGTTTAATGATGCGATCTCAACTATGAACGATTCCGAACAGGCACCCTACATCCCGGAAGAGGGTGAGGTAGGCTTTGTCGAGTATCAGGACTTTGTTTCCCGTGAGCCCTTTCAGTTTGTTTCGGGGGGCAGCGTTCCGGAACTGACTCTGCGCTACGAGACGTATGGGCACCTCAACGCGGCGAAGGATAATGCCATTCTGATTTGCCACGCCCTGAGTGGCGACCACCACTGTGCGGGCGTCCATGATATCGATGAGCGTAAATTGGGCTGGTGGAATTTCATGGTCGGTCCGGGTAAGCCGATTGATACGAGTCGTTACTTTGTGATTTGCTCCAATGTGCTGGGCGGTTGCCAGGGCTCGACCGGGCCGGGCTCGATCAACCCGACTACCGGTAAAGCGTATCAACTGGATTTTCCGAAGTTGACCGTGAAAGATATGGTCAAAGCACAAACCTTGCTGATCGATTCGCTGGGTATTGATCGTCTGCACGCTGTCATTGGCGGGAGCATGGGCGGAATGCAGGCGCTGCAGTGGGTGATCGACTTCCCGGAGCGGGTGGGGCGCTACATTGCGCTGGCTTGCGGGGCTCGCCATACGGCCCAGGCGATCGCGTTCAACGATACCGGCCGTCAGGCCATCATCTCCGACCCGGCCTGGCAAAAGGGGAGTTATCATCTTGATCATGGCCCGAATCTGGGGCTCGCGGTGGCCCGGATGATGGCACACATCACGTATCTGTCCGATGTCGGTATGGAAACCAAGTTTGGCCGTAGGCGCCGCTCGGGCGATCAATCGAAAGAGCACTTTGACGTTGAGTTTGAGGTGGAGAGCTACTTGCGGTATCAGGGCCAAAGCTTCGTTTCGCGCTTCGATGCCAATACTTACCTTTACCTGACAAAAGCGCTCGACCGCTTCGATCTGCACAGCCCGGAGTCGCTCGATGCCACGCTCCGTCCTGTGGAGGCACAGGGGCTTGTGGTCGGCTTCACTTCGGACTGGCTCTATCCGCCACAGGGGAACCGCGAGATCGTGGAAGCGCTCCTCCGCTTGGGTAAGGATGCTACCTATGCAGAACTGGCCATGGATTTTGGGCATGATTCCTTTCTCGTGCGTGCGCCGAAACTTTATAAACTCATCAACCAATTTCTCGACCGCTGATTGCTGAATGAGCCCGAACGATAAAAAACGACAAGCCGATTTCCAGGTGATCGCCCGCTGGGTCCAGCCGGGCGAGCGCGTGCTGGATCTTGGCTGTGGGCGTGGTATTCTTCTCGAGTATTTAAAGCAGAAGAAATCGATTTACGGCGTCGGGGTGGACATCGATCTGGATAAAATCATCAGCTGTGTGAAGCGTGGGGTTCCGGCCTATCAGGGAGATATCGCTTCGACGCTCGATAAATTTCCCGATAAAGCCTTTGACCGTGTGGTCTTCAGTCGAACGGTCGAGCACCTCGAAGCGCCCGACCACGTTATGGCCGAAGGCCTCCGGGTGGGTAAACGCGTCACTGTGGGCTTCATCAACCGCAGCTTTTACATCAATCGGCTGAATCTGTTCTTCAAGGGCCGACAAACGATTAACGAAGTGTATCGCACGCCGTGGTATGAGTCGGCGCCGAGTAACCCATTCTCAGTCGCGGAATTTGAGGACTTCTGCCATGCTCGGAAAATTATCATTGAGGAACGGGTCTGTCTTTCCGGCAATTGGCGGAGTGAGTGCCGCTATCTTCCCAATTTGCTGGCGGGCTACGCGATTTACGATCTCTCTTCTATCGACTGATGAACAACAAAAACAAGATAGCGAACTTGGAAAGGTCGATTGCCCGCTATTATGATCGATACTCCGCGAAGCGTGTTGCCGTTGCGACGCTGCTCGTTGGTCTGGGAAGCTTGTCGGCTGCTTTCCTTGTTTTTTACTTGTTCGACAGTGCGCTCTTTGCTGGCTTGGCCTGCCTACTCACCGGGTTTGTTTTAACGAATGTCTGCTTTTTCACGATTGTGCCGCCTGCCCGCTCGCTTGAAGCCACGAAGGAGATGATTTGCGCGGCCATTCATGATTCCAGCCGGATTGTCGCCTATGATAAGCAGAAAGTTCAGCTGAAAGACCAAAAGGGTCGGGTGCATACTTTGAAGCCGCGGGATATGGTAATCTGGTCGAATCAGGTCGTGCCCCATTTGATTGCGGGTCGGGCCGCGCAAAGTTCTGAAGCGCCCAGAAAGACCTCCAGAAAACTAACTGCTTCCGAGCGAAAATACATCGAAGAGCGCCGCAAAGAGGTTCTCGAAATGGAAAAGAGTATCGCTGAGGAACGCAAACGCATCGAAGCGGATCGTAAAGAACTCGAAGCACGCACCGCCGACCTGAATGAAGCGGAGGAGGTCGTCATCTCGCGGATGTATAAGGTCGAGGAGGCGGAAGCGGAGCTTGAGCAGCTTAAGATTGCTGCCGCCGAACGCGTCGAAGCAGATGCGGCGACCCTCGATCCGGAAGTCGTTAAGGCGAAAGAGGCTGAGTTGAAAAGTAAAGAGGCGGAACTGGTGTCGATGCGGAAGCGTCTGGCCGAGGATCGCAAGAGTCTGGACGAGCAGAAATCCCAGATGGAAAGATTGAAGGAATCGACCACACAGCGGGCGCCAAATGCTAAAGCGAAAACGGATACGGAGGAGGGTGTTGATCCAGTTCACAGCATTGAGGCCCGCGAGGCCGCGCTTGAAGCACGGATGAAAGAGCTGGAAGCGGCGGCGCAGGACATTGAGGAGCGAGCTATGTTTGTCACCGAGAGTGAGAACTCCCTGATTGAGCGGTTGGACGAGCTGTCGCACCGCGAGGCAACGATTGAGCAAAGTGAAATCGACGCGGGGGTGCGGAAAGACTGAGCCTCGAACACTTGAAACGCCCTTCAGGAAGGTTTCGCTTTTTTTTGTTTGTCACGGACAGGGTCGACGTAAATCGATACGTCTGCCTCGGTATCGCCAAGATGCTCCTTCGCGCGCTTCAACGCTTTGGCTGTCGAAAGGGTGGGGTTCGAGGGCTCGTCTGTGAAGATATTGCGCTCTTCGATTTTCTCTGAAAGGCCGGACTTCTTCAGCACACGTAGCATGTCGGCCTTGACCTCGCTCAGAATCAGATAGCGGCCTTTTTCGTTGATGTAGCGCAGCAGTTCATCAAGTGCCATCACGCCAGTGGCGTCCATGTGGTGGGCATTGCGCATTTTGAGCACGACGATACGCAGGTTGGGCTCTTCGCAGATACGCCGCATCTGGTCGCGGAAGAGATCCGCTGCGCCGAAGAAGAGCTCGCCTTCGACGTGGACGATGGACACTTCCGGATTTGTGCGCCGCTCGGATTGATCCATCTGCGCGAGTTGGCCGTCGTCTTTAAAGGTATATTCCACCATCTCAGGCTGCGCGACTTTCTTCAGGAAAAGCACGATCGATGTGCCGACACCGATATAAATCGCTGTATCCAGCGGCATGATCAGACCGGTCGCGAAGGTCAGGCCAAAAACAATCGCGTCGGACTTTGTCGTCATCGTGACAACGCGGATGGTATGCTTGTTGATCAGAGAAAACCCGATCGCCACGACGAGGACGGCCAGGGCGGATTGGGGGATGAACGCCGTCAGTGGACCGAGAGTGAAGACCCCGACGAAGACAACCATGCCGCTAATAAAACTGGCCAGGACGGTGCGTCCGCCGCTGCTGGCGCTGAGCGAGGAGCGCGTAAGCGATCCGGAGGCTGGCATGCCTGAAAAAAAAGCGCAGCCGATGTTTGCCATGCCGATCGAGAACATCGCCTGGTTGGCGTCGAGGCGGGCACCGGTCCGTGCGGCCAGTGATTTACCGATCGAAATTCCCTCCAGGATGCAAAGCAGCGCGATGGCCAACGCCGGACTTGCCAGGGTCTGGATGTTCCTGAGCGAAAACTCGGGTGCCCGAAAGGACCAGTCGGCAGCGTTGATTCCGGAAAGAAACAATACCTGGGCCTCGTGACCTGAGACGGCGAGGTAGGCGGGTTTCACGACCCATTCGGTGAGTATTGATATCGCGACCAAGCAAATTGCCACATTGGGCAGCCTCTTGTATCGTTTGTTCAGAAAAATGAAAAGAAAAACAGTTAAAACGCTGACGATAACTGTCGACCAATCCACTGAACCAATCGATTGAACGCTTAGAATAATGGATTCGTAGAAAGTGGCGCCTTTGCTCTCCAGTTCGAGCCCCAAGGACTTCGGAATCTGGTTACTGATGATGAGAAATGCAGCGGCCGTGATGTAGCCCGTAATGACCGACCTGGAGATGTATTGCACCAGATTCGCGACCTTGAAGTAAGCGCCGAGCAGAATGAAAAACCCAACAAGAAAAATTAGTAGCGGCACCATGCCCAGCATATCCGCGCCCACGATCCCGAGACTGGCGAAGGCACTGAGTAGCATGACGGAAGTGGCGTTCGTCGGACCCATGGTAATGAGTGGGCTCTTTGCAAATATCGGAGCCACCGTCGCGGCGATGGCCGACCCGTAGACGCCGTATTCGATGGGTAGCCCGGCAATCAGGGCATAGGCCATACCCTGGGGGAAGGCCAGCAGTGCGACGTTGAGTCCGGCCCGCAGGTCACCGCCTAAATTTTCAGCCTGGTAGCCACTCAGCGACTTTCGAAGTGGAAAGAAATCGAGCGTGTTATACTCCCGGGCCGCGTTAAACCCCTTTTTGATTTTGTCCAGTAGGGTGGCCATTGGATTGATTTAATCTTTTCTTGGGTAAAGAACTTGCATGACTTCGTCGTGGAGTGGTGCTTTGGCTGCGATGATGCAGCGCTCGTCAAACGCATCGCCTCCTTTCCAGCCGGTAACCTTGAAACCCGCGCCCTCAAGGCAGGGGAGAATCGCGGCGCAATCCCAAATCTCCATCATCGGGTCACACATAATGTCGATAAAGCCGGAACAGAGGAGGATATAACCGCCGGCGTCCCCCCAGGAACGGTAGAGCGCTGTCTTGGGCGGCAGGGCCGACCAGTCAGCATCATTTTGCCAGAGTGTTTCCCGGATCGGGTCGGTGGTGCTGAGGGTCGCTTTTTCCAATGGGCACGGTGCCCGGCCGCTGACAACTTTGCCGTTGAGCTTGGTGGTTTCGCAGTCGCCAATAACCATCTGTTTGAGTATGGGTTGATTGATCGCACCGATGATGGGGCGCCCCTTGTGGAGGAGGGCGATCAACGTGGCAAAGAGCGGCACACCCGAGATGAAAGATTTGGTGCCGTCCACTGGATCGAGCACCCAGACAAACTCGGCATCGGCTCGTTCGCTGCCGTATTCCTCGCCGATGATGCCGTGCTCTGGGTAGCGCTCAGCCAAAATCTCGCGGATGCGCTTCTCCGCATTTTGGTCGGCCAGGGTGACCGGAGTGGCATCGGATTTCCGCTCAATCTCGACATCCGGCCCGTAATGTGGGATGATTTCCTTGGCGGCTTCATCGCACAGGTAGGCGATGAAATCGATAAATTCGTCTTTTTGGGCGCGGGTTATTTCAGACATTTCAGCGGGAGTTTTTCGGTGGAGAAAGTCTCAGAGTTGAAGGTTTCCTCAGGAGGTGGCAACAGCAGATTCTGACAATCTGGTTCTTGCGGTTTATTCGTCTATAATTGGCAGGTTGCATTCTTGTCTTTTCTCCCAGGCGCTGTTAAGAGTCGAAAGATGGAAAGAAGACGTTTAGGCCGTAGTGGTATAGTTGTTTCCGAGATATGTCTGGGAACGATGATGTTTGGGTCCACACTGGACGAAAAGGAATCGTTTGCCGTGATGGATCATGCCTTGGAAAATGGAATCGATTTCTTTGATACCGCGGAGGTGTATCCGGTGCCGCCTCTGGCAAAGTGGGTGAATCGGACCGAAGAAATTGTCGGCAAATGGCTGCGCGGGAAAGATCGCGACTCCATTTTGCTGGCCACCAAGGTTGTCGGGCCCGCGCACGGTTGGTTCGCTCCGCCGGTTCGCGGGGGCAAGGCCGCACTCGACCGGCATAACATCCGAACAGCCTTGGAGGGGAGCCTGCGCCGCCTGCAAACCGACTATGTCGATCTCTATCAAACCCACTGGCCCGACCACGATTTTGGCTACGAAGAGACCCTGCAAACTTTGACCGAGCTGCAGGAAGAGGGAAAGATCCGGGTCATCGGCTCTTCCAATGAAACCGAGTGGGGCACGATGAAGGCCAACCAGGTGGCCAAAGAACAGGGCCTCGCACGTTACGAGACGATTCAGAATAATTTCTCAATAAACAATCGCCGCTTCGAGGATGCGCTGGCGGACATATGCCGAAGGGAGCAAATCAGTTTGCTGCCCTATTCGCCGATCGGTGGGGGCGTGCTCAGTGGTAAATACAACGGGGGTGCCCTACCCGATGGGGCGCGCTTCTCCGACTACTTGAAGACGGGGGGTGCCCGCCAGAGGGAAATGGCCACCCGCTTCGTCAATGAGAAGAGTCTCGCGACGACGGGTGAACTTATGAAACTCGCTGACGAGCTTTCAATCGACGTGGTGACGCTCGCGGTGGCGTGGAGCAAGCAGCATGACTTCGTCGCATCGACCATTATCGGAGCGAATTCAATTGAGCAACTTAAGCCGAGCCTTGCAGCGGCCGATCTTAAATTGAGCGAAGAAACGCTGGGGCGTATCGATGCGATCAGTCAGCAGTTTCCTTATCCGATGGGGTGACTGTTTCTCATGGATAAAAAGGTCAGCTATGTCACGGCACGCCGCTCCCTTCCCCTTGGCCGACGAACCTACCTGTTGGGGATATTGAATCTTACGCCGGATTCTTTTTCCGACGGTGGCGAGTTTGTCGATCTCGACGCCGCAACCCTTCATTTCCATTCGATGGTCGGGGCTGGCGCGGATATTATCGATGTCGGCGGTGAGTCTACGCGGCCCGGGCATATCCCCGTTCGAGCTGCCGAGGAGATCGCGCGGGTCGTGCCCTTTATCGAGCGGATCCGTCCACATACCGATGCGCTG
>JAAAPI010000059.1 GCA_009908325.1 Verrucomicrobiota bacterium
TCTTTTCAACATTTTATGGTCTCTTCATTCATTCCTTTCATTTTGTATTCCAGAACTCTGGACGCCATGCTCGCGCATGACTATCACGACGCCACGTAATCGTAATCTTCTCGAATCCGCCATTTGGTTCAAACGTAGAATATAAACATTAACAGAGCTCAGTCATGTAGGCACATAGAGTTATAACAGGAAAACATCGGATCGAATACCCTAGAGAGGACTGTCGTGTTTTGGGTTTAGTGGACTACGTCCACCTCAACCCCCGTTCGTGCAGGGCTTCGTCCGCTGTCGGAACTGAAAGATTACGGGTTGTCGAGCTATCCGAAGTGTTTTCGCAAAAAAGTGCGTAATGGTCTTTGCCGTACAGATTTTTTATCCATTCAGGGTGAGCCGGACAATGTGGCGAGTATGCGAAGATACTCGAAGCACCTGGCACTTCGCGAGGAGGCTTCGGAATCGGACAACGGTCGGAAATCCTTGGATTGCCACGCGCTTGCATCTGGGGCATCCTTCCCGAGTAACCAATCTGATTCGAGAACTCGCGAACAATGAATAGTCTGAGATATTTATATTCTACGTTTCACCCCCGCTATGGCTGACCCCTGCTATCCTTTTATATCGATACATACGGAATGACCCCTTTTTATCTTCGGAATGACCCCTTTTTATCTTTCCGGTCTCGGGCAGAATGATGGCGTAGCGTAGCTCGCCTTCGACCACACACGTGACGGGGCGGTGGACTGACTTGAGCGAATCATCGACTTTGGCGTAGTCGGTCTCGCTGACCCAGAGGACAGGAAAGGGCTCACCCCAGTAGCGCTGGCGTGAAAAAAGCCAGTCGCGCAGTTTGAAATTCGTCGTGGCCCGCCCGCGATTTTCGGCGGCCAGCTGCTCGATGACGGCGGCCTTGGCTGACTCGGAGTCCCGCCCGCTGAGTGAGCCCGAGTTGATGAGCTTGCCGGGGCCGGTGTAGGCTTCGGTGAGCGCACCCGAGGCGTCCTTATCAGCCGCGCCGCCGTCGTCGATCACTTGAATGATTTCAAGGTCGAAGGCCTTGGCGAAGGCGAAGTCACGGGCGTCGTGGGCCGGCACGGCCATGATGGCACCCGTCCCGTAGCTCATGAGGACGTAGTCGGCCACCCAGATCGGTATGCGCTGCCCGTTGACGGGGTTGATCGCATTGGCACCGGACCAGACGCCGGTCTTCTCCTTGGCCAGTTCGGCGCGCTCAAGGTCGGACTTGCTCTTGGCTTTTTCCACGTAGGCGTCGACCGATTCGCGCTGTTCCGGGGTGCTGATTGATGCGACGAGCGGGTGCTCGGGGGCGATCACCATGTAGGTCGCTCCGTAGAGCGTATCCGGCCGGGTCGTGAAAACCGTCATTTGCGCGTCGTGTCCATCGACGTCGAAGGTAACCTCGGCACCCTCGGAGCGGCCGATCCAGTTTTCCTGCAACCGCTTCGTCGAGTCCGGCCAGTCGAGGTCCTTTAATCCCGCGATGAGACGCTCGGCATACTCCGTGATACGCAGCACCCATTGGCGGATCGGGCGACGCTCCACGGGAAAATCACCCCGTTCGGAGCGCGGACCTTCGGGCGTGTTGAGCACCTCTTCGTTGGCCAGCACGGTGCCCAGCTCCGGGCAAAACCAAACCGGTTTTTCATCCACGTAGGCAAGCCCCTTTTTAAAGAGTTGCATGAAGATCCACTGCGTCCACTTGAAATATCCCGGGTCGGTCGTGTTGATCTCACGGTCCCAATCGTAGGCAAAGCCGAGCTGTGACAACTGTTTGGTGAAATTGGCGACGTTTTGCTTTGTCGTGATGGAGGGCTGGGTGCCGGTCTTGATGGCGTATTGCTCCGTCGGCAGGCCGAAGGCATCCCAGCCTATGGGGTGAAGCACGTTGTAGCCCTGCGCTTTTTTGAAGCGTTTCAGCGCATCACTGGCCGTGTCGCCCTCCGGATGGCCGATGTGCAGGCCAGCTCCCGACGGGTAGGGGAACATGTCGAGGACGTAAAAGGTCGGTGCCTCCGCAAAATCTTTCGCCGCAAAGGTATTGTGTTCCGTCCAGTAGGCCTGCCACTTGGGCTCGATACTGGAAAAGTCATAGTCTTGGTTTGAGGTCGCCATAGTTTTGAAACTGGCGGATTTAGAGGCTTCGCAAGTGCTGCGTCAACGCCGGATGGTGGGAAGAGAGAAAGGAGGGGTGCCCGTCCTTCGCTCTTCCACCTTCGCTAAAGCTACGGCGGACGTGTCGAGCTACGGAGGGTCTCCGCTACGCTTCAAGAGGGGTGGAGGAGCCGGAGGGTTGGAGGTGTAGTGACAAGCTTCCAGCTTGTCGTGTTTTGCTGGGCGATATCCGCCAGTTGCCCATCGCTTCTTCGGAGAGCGGTGCGAGCGCTCACCCTTAAATGTGAGCCTAAGGTCGGGTGCCTCGGAGGCGCGAGCGGAGCAATCAGATAAACCGGTTCCTCGCAAAGTTCGGTTAATTCGATTTCGCGGCCTTGTGAATCAAGCACCTTTTGATAGTCGAGGGGCCATGGTCCTTGAAACTTGCGTCCGTTGCACCAGATCAGGACGACCGCATCATTCTCCCGTGCAAAGCGCAGAGCGTAAACGTTTTCGGGGGTAGATAACTTTTCCAAAAAGGTCGCCTGCCCAAGTTCGTGAAGGAAAGTGCGCAGCATTTGAAAGCCCACACGCTTTCGCCAGCCCCCGTCGGCCCGCTCATCGACGAGGCCGAAGCCGTGGGCCACCAGGCGCCACCAGTAGACGCGCTCGACAAATCCGGAGCAGAGGGCCAAGGCGAGGTAGCGGATCATATAGTGGCCGTATTGTTCTTCGGTTACATGGGTGCGGCTTCCCTCCGCCCCAGGCGGCAAATAGGAGGCTGCCACGGGCGACCACTCCGCAGTGTTCACCAGGGGCCAGTTGACTTCCGAGACAATCACTCGGTCATCGCAACGGCGTGAGTGAATTGCGATCGCCTTGAGTAGGGCGGCCTTTTCGACGATCCCAAAGCGTCCCTGCCGGTTTTCGGGAGCGCCACGGCGATCCACATACAAGTGGTGGGAGAGAGCCGCTAAGTTTAGCTTGCCAGGCAAATGGTCAAGAGCCGCTACGGTGTAGTGGAACTCAAAGTCGATGCAGGCCGGGCCGACTATCTGTATATCCGGATACCTCGCCTGCAGGGAAACGACTGGACGCACCAAATCGTTGTACTCCCGCAGATTGTGGATGCCCCATTTCATCCGGTTGATGACGTGAGCAATCTCGACGGTGCTTACTTTACCGTCGAACTCTGCGAAAAGATACTCCAGGAAACGCTGCCACGACTCCGGCTCCAACACAGCCCGACGATCTTGCAAGACCGCCACCATGATATCGTAACCGCCACGATGCAGGTCATTCAGGTGGGCCAGTGACTTGTCCCACTGCGCCTTTCCTTCGTGATGTCCAAAGCGCATTAAAATGGGTACCGGCCCCAACTCTTCAAGGAACGCCAGCTGTGGTTCAAATCCGAGGTCTGTTGGCTCCAGCGCCATGCCAATTCGGCCGGTCATCGCGACAGGGCGCTGGAAAGCCTGCGCCAGCTCCCGACGATAGCCTCGGCTGACCCCGGCTATTGATTTTAAATTGGCCCAGGCGATTTTGCTGTGATTGACCCATGATTGGCATTTCCTGCGATCCGCCTTTTTGAGCGTAATGGCTGCTTGCGCCGAACGGTCGTCCCAAATCCAGATATCTTCCAAACGAGACTGCGGCTTACCCCGATTCTTGCGTGCCCGTTGAAAACTTTTGACGGGATGACGCCAGTTGCGGCTCTTTTGCCACCAGATAAAGCGGCGTTGGTGTTTGGCCACTTCCCGCCGAAAGCCGGGAGGTATGTGCGAGTCCCAGTAAATTCGGATCAGAATATCCAAAAAAGCGGAGGGTAGTTTCAACCGTGAAAAATCGAGGGCGCGTTCCTGTGTGCTTAGCTCATCACGAATCCGGCTGCGGTTGAGGTCGAGGAAATAGACGCGGTCGGTGGCTCCGTCCGTATCGACGGATAACTCCATATTTTGATTCCCGAGGTCACGATGGTAAAAACCCGCGTCATGCATCCGGCGCATGGCCGCTCCGACCTTTTTTAGGAGGTCCACCAGAACGGAGCACGGGCCGTTTGCCCTGTAGATGCCAAGCAGCTCGTCTTTCAGGCTTTTGAGGCCGTCGAGATATTCGGAGAGGTAGTAGCACTCCAAGAGACGTCCACCCTCCCAACGCTCCAGATAAGCCAGCGGGGCGGGCGTGGCGACGCCGTGAGCGTCCAAATGACTCGCCGCCCGGAAGGAGCGTGCCGCTTTGCTGCCGCGCTTGAGGTCATAGCGGTCCTTCCAGCCTTGCTGCTTCCCGAAGAGTTTGACCGCGACGGGTCGGTTCGTTCCAGAGAACTCAAAATCCCTCACGACGACCTGATGGCGCCCTCTGGCGAGAACGCCCTCGCGGGCCAACCCGATCTCCTTCCGCAAACCCGACAAGCGCCCATCGTCCAATCCGGTCAGCCAATCCGACCGACCCATCCCCACGAACCCTTCCCGCTCGACTGCTGTAAATTTTGTCTCGTCCACGAACTAGCAGGGGTAGGGGTTAGGAGCTTGGTTACAATTTAATTTTGATCGGAAACCTTTGAATAAGGGACCAGCGCAGATGGTCGCGTGGCGTGCTCGCTTGTCGAGCGCCTGCTGCGTTGTTGGCCAGTTCGGCAAGGCTTTGGTTGACGTGCGGGCGTCCGCAAGCGGACACGCCACGAAGTCTGAATAGCATTGGTTGAAAACATCATTCGCTCATTTGCAAGCTGCGCAAAAACTCCGTCAGTGCTTCCGCCTCATTTTCTAATGAATACGCCACCTCGGCGCGACGGCGACCATTCCGGCCCATGGCCTCGAGTCTCGGGACATCGCAGAGCAGGTTCTCCAACTTGTCGCGGGTGGCAGGCACATCCCCGCACGGGACGAGGTAGCCGGTCTCGCCTGGACGGACGATGTCCTGCCAGGCACCGGCCTCCGAGGCCAGCACGGCGGTGCCGCTGGCCATGGCCTCCAGGACGGTGAGTCCGAAGCCCTCGTTGCGGCTCAGGGCGGTGACCAGGTGCATGGCACGGAAGAGTTCGGGCAGGGCGGCGAAGGGCTGTTTGCCGAGAAAGACGAAGCGATCTTCCAGCCCGGCGGCGGCGATTTTCGCTTTCAACCCGTTGAGGGATTTCTGGTGCTGAGACGTCGTTTCACCGCAGACGACGATCGTGAAATCCGGATAGTCGGCGAGCAGGGGGAGAGCAGCCTCGACCAGAATATCGATGCCTTTTTGATGGCGAACACGGCCGAAAATACCGATGCCGTATTTTCCGGGAAACCCGAACTCCTGCCAGAGTGCCGCGCGGTCGGTGGCGGGGCGGTAGCGCTGGAGATCGACACCGTGGGGGCTGATGATGTCGGCGCCGCCCTTAATATAAGCGGCAGCGGCGGTGCAGGTGGAGATGACGGCATCCGCCTCGCGAATCAGCCAGCGGGTGATCCAGGTGTGCGGCCGCTGTGCCGTGGAGGTGAAGGCAATTTTGAGGCGAGTCGGCGAGAGCTTTTTCAGTGCCAGCGCCTGTAGCATCTCGTTGTTGCGGCGGGCGTGAAAGACGCGGGCCTTGCCGTCCGGCAGGGGTGTTTTGCAGAGGCGGAGCGCCTCGCGGAAGGTGATGGCCCGGACGTCGTCCGGTAGGTGGTGGCTGCCGAGCACGGCCACCGGAAGCAGCTTTTTCTGATACTCCAAAACCTGCAGCATGGTTGAGGTGACGCCTGAGAATTTGGGGTTGGAATTACCCAGAATGAGTTCGGTTTGTTCCAGAGGGGGATGCGACATCTCAGGAGAGGAGGTTTTGGATGGATTCGGGGAAAGTGCGGGTGAACGTCCGGTCGTTTGCTTCAAACCAGTCCCGTGCATTTTCTCCGTAGTTGCGTTTATCAGCCTCACTGAGTTGGAAGGTCTCCTCAAGGGAGGTATTCAAAGCGTCGGGATCGGCGTAAAAATTTGTGCCGAGGTGGCGGGGTTCTTGGCGATGATAGGGCACCAGAATGCCGGTCTCGGGGCGGATGATCTCATTCATGGGCGGACTATCCGTGGTGACGACGACGGCCCGGCAGCTCATCGCTTCCGCAATGTAGTGACCCCAGCCCTCGGAGCGTGAGGGGCAAAGATGGATGCCATGCTGATTTATTTCCCGGATCAATTCTTCGGACGACAGGTAGCCGGAGAGAAGCCGCACATTATCCGGCACAGATTCGGGCGCGTTTTCGCTGCACTGAACGATGGTTAACCTCGGCCACGTTGGGTGCTGTTTCCAAAGTTCCAGCAGTGTTTCGGTCCCCTTTAGTGTGCTGCGTCCGGCAAGGTGAAAACAGGACTGGTAGTCGGGCCGAACGTACGGTAGCGACCGATCCGCCGAGGTGAAGCCGACGTGGCAGGCCTCGGCGTGTTGCGAAAAAATACCCGTGGCATGCTGCGTCTTACACAACACTGCGTTGATAGGCTTCAGGTGTTTCAGGTGGCGCTTGGGAAAGCGTTCCTGGTTGGGAATCAGGAAATTCATTTTTGCCCGCGATAGCCAGCGCGGGAAGACGCGCTCGAGGAAGATATTTGCATCAAACGTGCTTTTTCGCGGCAGCAGTGCCGACCAAGCGGGAATACTGCGGTAGTGGCTGACCGTGACCTGAAAGCCGGACTGAGCCAGTGTGCGGTGTACAAGATCAACATCCTGATCCAGCCCGACGCCATTCGTCCGCGCGATGATGTTGACGTGAAGCATGGTGATATTGGCATTAGCGGAGACCGCAATTGATCAGGATATCGGAATTGGATTTGTCTGAATTAGATTGGTTAAAGCCTACTAGACATTGATTTCGATGCACTCAGCAAATTTAGGGTTAGAGTAACCCAGGAAATACCTTTCGATCGATTTGTTGATGTAATTGATTTGTTCGTCAGTAAATACTTCACGAAAGCTCTCGGCTGATCCACTGCGGACTTTGGCCGAATTGGGGTTTGTGCGATCAGTTGGTGCCAGGACTGTCTTCGCATAATCTTCAGAGGCACCGAGCCGTTTCATGTTCTCAAAACTGCCCATTTCCAAAGTTTCGTTTATCAGAGTCTCGTCAAGCGGTAGACCTAAGGCCTCGAGGATTTTAACAAATTCATTTCGTGTATCGGATTTTAGTCTTTTATACGATATGTAGGTCACATTTGTGAGATCATTTTGAATTTCAATCCAGCTGTTGTAAAACGAAATGATATGCATAATTCCATATTCCGTTCCAAAAAGAAAGCTGTTTTTGCTATCCAGTGAAACTCCTAAACGTTGCGTTACTTGAAACCAGGCAGATGCCAGCGTGGCGTGAAAGTTTCGAAGCATGAAGACACATGGGGTTTTGGTAAGAATCGAAATATTGTTAGGACGCATCGCATAGTAAGCGTTTTTTTGATGCCCACTCAGATGGGTCCATTCTACATGGTGCTTCAAGCGTAGCTTACGCTCCACTTTGAAGACGTTTGCTACGTCAATTTTGAAGAGTTTTGCTTTGTAGGCGTTCACAAGAAACCGAACCCAGGTTCTTCCGCTTTTAGGGTAACTAACAAAGAAGTGGCGGTGCTTTGAAAAGTGGCATGTCCACTTACTGAATCTTACACGATGATTACTGATTTCCTTTTGCATTGTCTTCGCTGTGTGGGTCATGATGCCGCTTGCATTGTTTCTAAAACAACTGCTAAAGCCGTTCGTAATTAAAGCACTCGAAGTCTTCCGCGTAATAGTCGCCGACAATATCGAGCAGTTCCCTGTCGTAGTATTCCAAATAAGGCTTGTGTTCGGTTTGATTGACGTGGGGCATCTCTGCGCGCAGCCCAAGTGATGTCATTATTTCGCTGAAAGAAACGGCCAGGGTCTCGTAACGACCGATGTAGTCAGGTATTAGCTTTTCATGTGTATCTTTGAGCCAGTTAACCTGCGGTTGGCACTGACTCATCCCGTTAACATTGAATAAGCCAAGTTTGTCGATAGCGTCTTCCTTGAGTAGTTGGCAGAAGAGGCGGAATGAGGTTTTGGGATGAATGTCTCCCAACTTAACGAAATAATGATAGAGTGAAACGATGCGATCATACGGATTTCGAGCTACAGCGAATTTGAAAGCACGTTGGTTAAAGCCCGGGCTGACAAAACCGTCGCGAAGCAGTGTTGGGTAATGACAATGAGAGAAGGTAACCAGACCGGTCTGCGGGAAGTGGTAGTGAATTTGATCGAGTCGACGAAGTTTAAGACAGCCATATTTCTCCAGAGCTTTGAAGAAGCTGGTCCCACCGGTCCGGGGAATCCACAAAAATACCGCATCGGGCTTCTTTTTTTGCTTCAAACTATTGTAGTGTTTGAGAAACGAGGTCATCTTGTAACGAGCGGGGCGAAGTTTCTCAAATCGACCGCGTCGTTCGGATATGGGTGGCAGGTAGTTGGCAAAATTCATAGATGCGTAAAAAGTAGTTAAAGCCCAGGCAATTGATCGGCGCTTAGTTTAATTGACCACTCAGTCGGAGATATTTTTCTGCAACAAGCAGACCGATAAGCTGCTCTTTTCTTGTGTCATTGAACTGCTTGTAATAGCAATTCAATTCACGAATGATCGTCTCGGCCTCGTCTGGGTGGTTCATGTAATAGGTGATTTTGTCCGGGAGATCAGCGTAATCGTCGCGCACCTGAACGTAGTGTTTTCCTGCTTGGAGTGTGCCCTCCATAAACCAGGATTCATATTTCGGTTTGGTCATGAAGCAAAGCGAGTTGGATTGAGCGATCCACTTCAGGTTGGTGGCCACATCGTTGCCTTCGACGGAGAGAATGAACTTATGTTGAAGTTGTTCCGGTATGCTTAGATAGGGTTTTTGCCAGGTTTCC
>JAAAPI010000335.1 GCA_009908325.1 Verrucomicrobiota bacterium
TTCAACCGCACCAACAGCAAAGACTTGGTCGGCAAGACAGCGGTTGTGACGGACGATAAGCCTATGGCCATCGCGGGCTACTTGGTGCGCGGTCGAGCGAACGAACGAGGAGATACCCACTACATCAGCGGCTATTTGAACTCCGCTCACGGCAAGGCCGTTCTTCGCAACATGTGCAAGAACATTGTTGGAATGGCCAACATTAACGCGAAGGAATTTCAGGCGACCCCTATCGCGATCCCGCCTGTTGAACTTCAGCGAAAGTACGCTGCACGGGCATCACGAGCGGCGTTGAGTGACCTTTTTTCTTCCCTCCAACATCGCGCCTTCCGGGGGGAACTCTGAGATGCGGGGCGAGATCATCGGTGTCTGGTCCGAGATGTGGCGGCAGGTCTGGCGCAAGCTGGCTGATCACCGCGACGCACCGGAAGACCTGTTTTGCGAGCTTTACCGCGAACTCAACAAGTCTTTCGTCGTGAAGCTGGACCCGGCCACATCCCTTGCTGCGATTGTGGATGACAAGGACGAGGCCCGCATCGCCTTCCGCGACACCAAAGTAACCGCGTTGACCGGAGAGCTATCCGCCGTCGAATTTCTCGAACGGGCCCACACAGTCATCGAAGACTTCGGCAGCGAGGCCCTGACCAACAGATATTTCCTGCTGATCCGCGATTTTCTAGACAAGTACAGCCTCCGCTACGACCTCCGCCGCCCTTTCAGCCTGCACCCCACGCTGCCGGGCGTCTTTGCCCGCCTCATGCGCGACTTGCGACATGTCACGTCACAGGACGCGGCTCTTGCGGCGCTCATGCATGATTTCGAGGAATGCGTTCGCGATCTAAAAGGTGATCAGTCTCCGAGAAAGGTAAAACAGTGCATCTCCGCTCAGTTCAACCTTCTCGAAGCGCTACTCAAACAACACCCTGACGTGGTTGCCTTCAACGCGACGGCCCGCCGCGAAGCGAATACCTTCGGCGCGATGTGTGATCGAACCGTCGTCTGGCCGCACGAGCAGATCAAGGAATCGGCAAAAGGCATCTATCGCTTTGCCAACGATTATCCCGGCATCCGTCACGCAGGCACAGCCGCCAGCCAGCTGCGCGAGATTGAAATGCGCGATTTGGTCTCTGTGACCATCATGCTCGCTGGTTTCACACCCTATTTCACCGATGCCCTGGACGCCGGGCACGCCTATTCAGATTAATTCCAATTACGAGTTAGTTACCATGAAAGCCACCGATGCCAACCTTCTGAACTTCGTCAACAGTGCACCTCAGTTCGTCATTCCGATCTATCAGCGGACCTATTCCTGGACTGAACGGGAATGTCGGCAGTTGTGGGAGGACATCAGGCGAGCGGGGCGCAGTGGTCATATCCCCGTACATTTCCTTGGCTCGGTCGTTTACATCGAAGAAAGCCTGTCCAACACATCCAGCCGCGCGCCACTTCTTGTCATCGACGGCCAACAGCGCCTGACCTCGGTCACGCTGCTCCTTTCTGCTCTGTCGCGCAAGGTAGGCGACGAGGAGCCGGTCGATGGCTTCTCGTTCAAGAAAATCCGCAACCGATACCTGCTGGACCCGGATGAAAGCGGCGAACGTGCTTTCAAGCTGTTGTTGTCCAAGACCGACCGCACGACGCTGAACGCGGTGGTGTCGAGCGATGACTTGCCCGAGCCGTATTCGGTGCGTGTTGCCGAGAACTTCAAGATGTTCTCACGTTGGCTCGACCAGGACGACGCGGCAGTGTCGGAGGTTTGTTCTGGCCTAGCAAAGCTGATGATTGTGGATGTGGCGCTCAGTCGGGAACATGACAACCCTCAGCTCATTTTCGAAAGCATGAACTCGACGGGTAAGGAGCTGTCACAGGCTGATCTGATCCGCAATTTCGTCTTGATGGGGTTGGAACCGAAACTGCAAAAGCGGCTCTATGAGCAATACTGGCGGCGCATGGAAGAAGGTTTTGGTCAGGCTGCCTATGCCTCGCACTTCGACGGTTTCATGCGGAATTATCTGACCGTCGTGACCGGGTCGATCCCCAGACTTGATGATGTGTACGATGCGTACAAGGCGTATTCCCAAGAGCAAATTGGTAGTGGCCGTGAGGTGGAAGACCTCGTGCGGGAGGTCTGGGAATTTTCTCAGTACTACGGTGCGCTCGTACTGGGGCAAGAGAAAGATAAGGCCTTGGCGCTCGGTTTCAGGGACCTGCGAGAACTGAAAGTCGATGTCGCCTACCCATTCCTTCTGGAGGTCTACAAAGACTATAAGACGGGCGCATTGAGCGCTGACGATTTTCTTGAAGTGGTCCGCTTGGTCGAGGCTTATGTCTTCCGTCGCGCGATCTGTTCCGTGCCCACGAACTCCCTGAACAAGACCTTTGCGACATTTGGCCGAGAGCTGAAAAAAGATCGCTACCTGGAAAGTGTCAAGGCACACATGCTCAACATGAAGTCGTATCGCCGGTTTCCGCGTGATGAAGAATTCATCGCGCGCATTCAGGATCGCGACCTCTACAACTTCCGCAGCCGCACTTACTGGCTTCGGAAGTTCGAGAACTTCGGAAGAAAAGAGCGCGTCGAGGTCGACGATTACACGATTGAGCACATCCTGCCGCAGAACGAAAAGCTATCAACAGAATGGCAAGCCGCCCTTGGGTCTGACTGGGCCGCCGTGCAAGAGAAGTGGCTTCACACGTTGGGGAACCTGACACTTACCGGGTATAATTCCGAATACAGCGACAAGAGTTTCGCTGAGAAGCGCGACATGGCCGGCGGTTTCAAAGAAAGCCCGTTGCGGGTCAATAAAGGGTTGGGTGTATTGGATACATGGAACGAAGCTGCGATCAAGTCGCGAGCCCAACAGCTTGCGCAGCAGGCTGCTGAAGTCTGGGCCGCACCTTCTCTGAGCGCCGAAATCCTGGCGACCTATCGCACCCCGACTGAAGTAACCAATGGGTATAGCATCGAAGATCATCCGCACCTTACATCGGGCAAGATGAGAGACCTCTTCGAGCAGTTTCGTCGCGAAGTAATGGCGCTGGACACGAGTGTAAGCGAACAGTTCCTAAAGCTTTACGTGGCTTACAAGGCCGAAACAAATTTCGCGGATGTCGTACCACAGGCCAAGGCGCTCAGGATTTCTATCAACATTGAACCTTATGAACTGAACGATGCGCGTGGAATGGCGGTCGATGTCACCGATGTAGGTCGATGGGGCAATGGAAATACCGAGGTCAAGCTAACGGACCGCGAGGACCTGCCATATGTCTTGGGGTTGGTGCGGCAAGCACTGGACCGTCAACTCGGAGCGGATGAGCCAGCATGACCCAATTCGTTTTCTTGACTGCCGATTTCCCCGACCTTCTAGCCCACGCGAAAAAGGCTGAGAGTGCGGCACTATCCGACCCACGAGGCGCATGCTTTTGGGCGCGGTTGACCTTGGAAACAGCGATAAAATGGATTTATCGCAACGACCCGTCGATGCGCTCGCCCTACCAGGACACTCTCGCGGCGTTGATTGCCGAGCCGTCGCTCGGCCAACTCACTGGCCCGGCTATCGTCACCAAAGCGCGATTTATCAAAGATCATGGCAACCGGGCAGCGCATGACAGCGGTAAGTCGATCAAGCCTCAGGATGCCGCTGCCGTTATACGTGAACTGTTCCATGTCTGCTATTGGATGGCGCGAACCTATGCAAAGCATGGGAAGCCAGAATCTTCGTTGCAGTTCGATGCCTCAAAGCTGGAAAAAACCCTGACAATTAGTGCCAGCACAGTTGCACAAATTCAAGCTCTGAAAGAGAAGCACGACGCCGATGCCAAAGCGCTAAAGGACGCGGAAGCCGCGGCGCTCGCATCTGAGGAAGGTCGAAAGACGCTCGAGGCTGAACTCGCGCAAGTGCGGGCTGAAATCAGAGAAATTCGCAAGGCTAACACTGCGGTACAAGATGACCACGACTACAATGAAGCCGCGACGCGCGATGCTTTCATTGATCTGCTGCTGAACGAGGCTGGGTGGCCGCTCGACCAGGACCGCGACCGGGAATTTCCGGTATCAGGCATGCCTAATGACAAAGGCGAAGGCCTTGTCGACTATGTGCTTTGGGGAAACGATGCCAAGCCACTCGCCTTGGTCGAAGCAAAACGAACCAAGAAGGACAGCCGGATAGGGCAGCAGCAAGCCAAGCTTTACGCCGATTGCCTTGAAGCGATGTATGGGCGCCGTCCGGTAATTTTCACGACGAACGGCTATGAACATTGGCTCTGGGACGACCAGATGTATCCTCCGCGTCGTGTATCGGGCTTCCTGAAGAGGGATGAACTCGTCCTGCTCCACCAACGTAGAGGCACCAGAAAATCGTTAGATGGGGTGTCCGTAGACCAGGGTATTGCTGGGCGCTTTTACCAGCAGCGAGCCATTCGCCGGGTAGGAGAGGCTTTTGAACGAGACCGGCAGCGGAAGGCCCTGCTTGTAATGGCGACTGGCAGCGGCAAGACGCGAACTGTCATTACGCTGATCGACCAGCTCATGCGAGCGAATTGGGTGCGGCGTGTTCTCTTCCTCGCGGATCGCGTGGCCCTGGTGAAACAGGCTCACAATGCCTTCAAGACACACTTGCCGACGGCGGCAAGTGCAAACCTGCTGAAGAAGCATGACCCGGCCAGGAACGATCATTCTGGTGCTCGTATTTTTCTATCGACCTATCCCACGATGATGGGGCTGATCGACGACGTCAAAGGCGGTGAAAAGCAGTTTGGCCCCGGCCACTTTGACTTGATCGTGATCGACGAAGCGCACCGCTCTGTCTATCGGAAGTACCGTGCCATCTTCGACTATTTTGATGGACTCTTGGTCGGCCTCACGGCGACGCCGCGCGAAGAGATTGACCGTGACACATACTCACTCTTTGAGCTGGAACGCGGAATACCAACCGACAGTTATGACTTAGAGGATGCGGTTGCGGATGAATTTCTCGTGCCGCCTAGGTCGATCTCGGTCCCTTTGCAGTTTCAACGCGACGGTATCGACTACGATAGCCTTTCTGACGAAGAAAAAGCCGAGTGGGACGCGATCGAGTGGGATGATGATGGCACGGTTCCAGATCGGGTGGAGTCGGCTGACTTGAACCGCTGGCTGTTCAACAAGGATACAGTGGACAAAGTCCTTGAGCATTTAATGACCAACGGCATTAAAGTCGCCGGAGGCGACAGACTTGGGAAGACCATCATTTTCGCTAAGAACAGCGATCATGCGAAGTTCATTGTCGAGCGCTTCGATGCCAACTACCCACATTACATGGGTCAGTTTGCACGTCTCATCGACTATAGTGTCACCTATGCCCAATCGTTGATCGACGATTTCTCAGAAGCGGAGAAAGCCCCCCATATCGCGGTCTCCGTCGATATGTTGGACACAGGCATTGATGTGCCGGAGGTCGTGAATCTCGTCTTTTTCAAGATTGTTCGTTCTAAAACGAAGTTCTGGCAAATGGTTGGTAGAGGCACCCGAACTTGCGAGGATCTGTTCGGGCCAGGGCAAGACAAAGAAGAGTTCATCATCTTTGACTTCTGCCAAAACTTAGAGTTTTTCAATGAGAACCCCCAAATCACGGATGGCCCCGCAGCGCGACCAATCGGTGAACGCCTTTTTGTCTCGCGTGTCGACTTGGTAAACGCCTTGGTCGAAAGCGGAAACGAGAGCTCATTGGCTGGCGATATCAAGGACCGTCTGCACCAAGAAGTTCTCGGGATGAACCTTGAGAACTTCATTGTGCGTCGAGTGCGCCGATCCGTCGAACGCTTTCAAAGAGCTGACGCATGGGGCATGCTTGACCTCGATGCACGTCTTGCCCTGACTGAGGAGGTTGCAGGGCTTCCCACAGCCTTCGAAGATGGCGGACTGGCAGCAAAGCAGTTTGATCTTCTAGTGCTCAATGCTCAGTTGCTTCTGCTTCACGGCGACGCCGCCTTTGCCAACGTTCAGCGGCGGATTGTGTCATTTGCCTTCGCTTTGGAGGGGCTTTCCAACGTTCCTGCGGTCGCACAGGAGCTTGAGCTTGTGTTGGCAATCCAAACGGACGAGTTTTGGCAGGACATCACGCCTGAAATCCTCGAAGACATCCGCCAACGTCTGCGCAACCTTGCTGAACTGATCCAGCCTAAAGAACGAAAGAATGTTATAACGGATTTCGAGGACAGTATTGGCGAAGCGACGACCATCGACTTGCCCGAAGTTGGGAGTGGTGTGGATAAGGTACGGTTCAAGGCGAAAACGCGGAAGTTCATAGAGGCTCACTTAGACCACATAGCGATCCAGAAAATCAGGCGCGGTGAACAGCTGACGCCTGCCGATCTTGAAGAACTAGAACGGATGCTGATTTCTGAAGGTGTTGCCGATCAGGAAATACTAGACGGGCTTCAGAACGAAGGCGGTCTGGGGGTATTCCTGCGCTCCCTGACTGGTCTAAGCCGATCTGCCGCAAAAGACGTATTCAGCAATTTCGCGGCAACCAACCAGCTTTCGGCAAATCAAACCGAGTTTATCGAGCTGATCATCAACAGTCTCTGTGAAAACGGTGTGGTCGATCCCAAAAGCTTCTATGAGAGCCCATATACTGATCTAGACGACATGGGCATTAATGGACTTTTTGATCCGACACAAACAGCTCAAATCGTATCATTAGTTCGGAGCATCAATGAAACAGCTGCTGCTTGACCAGCTTCATAAAAGCATTCGCAGTGGTAGTATTTAAGGTTTGAAATGATGACTAAAATTGTTGTGCGACCGCCAAGTGGCAGGAGCATACCAACATCGACAAAGCACACCTCTTTAGGCCAACGAGAAACGCTTGAGTCGATTCTGGTCAACTTGGGCGCTGCCTTGGGTATAGCTGAGATCGAAAAGGCGACCAGTGCGCGAGGCTCAGATTTCTATCGGCCCATGGGCACGACAACCTTTCAAAGCGCAACAAACACTATTCTGGAGCTGTCCGAGAAGTTAGCCAACCGCAGCGGGTAGCTGCTTTTTACCGTGGTCTGAAATCCCAAAACAGTGCGTCTATTGATCGGTGTTTTCTGGCTTTACCAACTCGACATGGCTGACATCAAGCGCCTGCGCAAGTTCGTAGAGCGTGATCACGGTAGGGTTGCGCTTTCCTCGTTCCAGACCGCTCAGATACTGCTGGCTAAGGCCTGAACGCTCCTCAATCTGCTCCTGTGTCAAGCCTTTTTCCCGACGCAGGCGTGCAAAATTTCGACCGACCAGTTTGCGCATATCCATGCGCGCCAACGTCGCGGTTTACATACTTTAATGTTATCAACTATAATATGTATTTGATTGATTTTCACGTTTATGGAAAGGCCGCCACATGATCCTCAAACATCTACCCGTGAGCCTGTTTACTGCCCTAGTCACCCTGCCAGCCCACGCAGAGGACTCACTGGTGGTCATGCCCGCCCCTGCCGAACGCCCGTACCCATACGAAATCCTCGGCCTGCAACCTGGCGACCCGCTGGACGATGTTCTGGCCGTTTACGCAGAACGCAGCGACGCTGCCCCAACAAGCGAGAGCGAAGTTCTGCGGGTGCAATCGCCGGATGGCGCGGTGTACGAGTTCACCTATCAGCTCTTCACGCGGATCGGGGATGTCGGCATCAATGGGCGACTCGCCAAGGTTGCACAGGATCAGGTGACTGCCACGCTGTCGTCGGATGTGATGGAGCAACGCCCGATGGCGATCCATCGCAGCATTCGCCAGCCGAGCGATGAGTTGCCGGAGCCGCTGGCGCTCAAGGCGCAGATCGAAGAGACCTATGGACCACCTTCACGCGTCGAGATCAATGGGCGCGAGATGGTTCTCACCTATGCTTGGAGCACCGAGGGCTTTATCGCTGATCTTGATGAACTTGGTTCGATCACCCACGAGGAAACAACGTCCTCGGGTGGCAAGAGCATCACAGAATACGAGCTTTGCGGCTCGGCCCGACACTACCTCAACAACGTCGAATATCGCTTTGAGTATCCGCGCGACAAGCTCATCAAACCGGGTTGCCTCGCCACATTCACCGTCAGCTATCGCGGCGATCCCGGCATGACCTCTATCGGATTTTCACTGGTGGATTACGAACTTGGTCGTCAACACATGGCAGAACTGGATCGTCAGATCGTCGAAGCCCTGACCGGCAAAACGGTCGAAGCCTCAGACATGGACCTGTAGTCGTGGATGGCCAAATCTCTCCATCTGCGCTATGAAGCCCACATGATCACAGTACGCGCACATATCACCCGGATTTAGCGCCCGCGAGACAAGGCGGGCGGCTTCGAGCTGTTCGCCGATAGATGATCCCCATCACCGGAACGCCTCTGACGCCGCCGCCATCGGGTATGACGGAGGCAAGGACATGACCAACTGGTACACGGCAGACACCCATTTCGGGCATGAAAAGGTCATCTCGCTTTGCGGGAGACCTTTTCGTAATGCTGGTCACATGGACACGGTGCTGATTGAAAACCTTTGGTCCAAGGTCCGCCCAGAGGATGACCTCTGGATCATTGGTGACTTTGCCTTTGGCCCCAAAGCCAAAGAGACCAACTATCTCGAAGCCATCTTCGGGCAGCTTCCGGGCGGGCGTAAGCACTTGGTGATCGGTAATCACGATCTGGAACCGACTTTGGCTTTGCCATGGGATAGCATTTCGCACCTGGCCGAGGTCAAGGATGGCCCTGACAACCAGGCGCATACCTTGTGCCACTACCCCATGATCACTTGGAACCGCGCCCGGCGTGGTGCTCTTCAGATCTTCGGGCACGTCCACAACAATTGGAAAGGATCCCGCAACAGCGTCAACGTGGGC
>JAAAPI010000244.1 GCA_009908325.1 Verrucomicrobiota bacterium
TTATGGGCAGCCCCGCCCGCGCGAAAGGCTTTGAGCATCGGGAAATGATGGTCGGTTGGGCCGTGCTCAGCCACAATCTCTGGAAGCTAGCCCGCCTCAAACAAGCTGAAGAGCCTGTGGATATACCGCAGGCAGCCTAAGAAGGCCAAACTTCAAATCTGCCCACCCTTAAGGCTTCTCGAAAAGAACTCCAGGGCGGAGCTGTCTTCACACATAGATCCGAACACTGCATTTTGCATAAAAAAAGTAAAAATACTAGCTTTAGAGGTAGTCAGGTGTAAAACTGACGTTTTATAAATTAGTTATTTGGTGATTACTGGAAAACTGACTCAAAAAAACGCCAATTTGGGACAAGCTCTATTTACCAGTACGTTCTGCTGCCGTCTGCATGTATTTTGATCGTGATTCCTTCAGGGGCCAAAGGTACTGTAGCAGGGTTGTCTTTGTGCTCGAATGGGTTCTGTTTTAACAAAAACTCCTGAATATTCGTTAAGCCGATCTCCATCGGGGTCCTCATGAGCATCAGAGGGGTCGCTCGGATCCAGACCGTAAAAAATCTCCCAATCATCAGGCATACCATCACCATCAGAATCGATATTTAAAAATGGGTTGGTGCCTAAAGCTATTTCGTCTAGGTTACTGACTCCATCACCATCAAAATCTTCATATTCTGCGTTAAAGCCAGAATAGGGCGTGTAGACTACACGGAAAAAGAGGGCTGGAGCATTGCTAGAAAAGCCATGGGAAATTTCTTCATGGCGACCGGAGTAGATTTCTTCGATGTAGTGCCAGTCTGCTGTCAGGTCTGGTGTAACTTGAATGAAGTAGGCATTTTCAAGGGAGCCCCACCAAGAAATAGAGGTTGAATCGTTAAGGGTATCCGGGCTGACTCTTAAGCCAAGATTTACGTCATTTGCTGGCGGTGCCTGCGAAAATACAGTGGATGACATTATAAACCCTCCGAATAAGAACAACGGAACCAGTGGCCTCATTGATCTCATCGCTGACCTCCTTTCGAAGTCGACCAGTGGTTGATAATCACGTCCTTTGGCTGTGGCGGGTTCTTTTTTAAATACGCATCCTTAGCCTTTCTGAGAGATTCGCTGTTCAAATGCTCCGTTTTGAACGTGGTCTGGTTTTCCAAGTAGTGAGCGAAGAGTGCGTCCATCTGCTGGTAAAGCTCCGGTGGAATAGAGCGCCCGCCATTGTCCACGACTACGTATTCCGACTGGCCAGTGGTGAAGTCTGCCGGAGATTCCTCCCAGCGGGATTTGTATTCGTAGCCATGCTCTTTGGCAAAGGCACTTCGCCGGACCTCGCCCTCACGAGTTATCGTTTCGCCGAAACCAAAATAGTTGTAAACCACGCCGCCCTGTTCGAAAGAACTGATCGGTCGCAGATAGTTTAAGTTAATGTTAGTCCAAAGCTCGAATTCTTCCGGTGCGTCGTGGCGTTCCTGCCCCTCTGCGCTGCGGGGCTTGCGCCAGAAGATTTTGGAGTATTCATCGCCGAACAGCGTGACCGACAACGAAATCGACTGCTGTTCCGGTTGATCAGCCATGCGTGCCTCGAATTTGGCGCGGGTGAGCGGACTTGAAGTGTTGGGCCCATCCGGAATGGACGCCGGAGCCACCTTTGGAATTGGCGGGGTTATGCGGTTTACGGTCACCCGGTGCCCGTCTTTTTCGAACACCGAACTCTCGATGGCTGGTACGGCTTCAACTTCGGCCTTGCGCACAGTCTCTTTGAACTCCTGATCCTTAATTCGTTGTTCAATGATCTCTGTAGCTTCAACAAACGATAATTGTGGAGCGTCCACTTCGCTCGCCACCAGACAACTTGTCGCAATTGTTAATACGGTCGCAAAGAAGGCGCCAAACGGTAGTTTCATGCTTTTAAGGCTAAGATATGTGCAGATAAATTTGTGGGGGATGAAGGACTCCTCTAGGTTCTCACAATAATTAGATCAGGTGTCAATCTTTTAATCGACACATTCCGATATGTGCTGGAAAAAGATCGGGAAAAAATTATTGAAAACACGCGTCTTTTACTGAAAAAGCGTCGAATTGAGTTGGGAATATCGATGAACCGAGCTGGTGAAATTGCTGGACTTTCGCAACAAACAATTTCATACGTCGAACGCGGACTCCGTGACCCGACTTTGGGGACATTGCTGCGCATATGCGAAGCACTTGAAATAAAAATTTCCGACTTGCTGGAAAAAGCCGAAAATCCTGAAAGCAAAAGCCTGAGGGCTTTAGTTGACGCTGAGCGCCATTGACGAAAAAGGCTTGGTCTTTGCATTTTGCGGCTGGTGCCTGTTGAATAAGCAGTCATGGAACAGCTTTACTTCGACCATAATGCGACGACGCCGCTCTGTGCGGAGGCCAAGCGTGCCTGGGCAGAGGCGGTTGATGCGCATTGGATGAATCCATCCAGCCCCTACCGGGCGGCGGCTGCGGTGCATGCGCGGTTGGAAGCGGCCCGCGAAGAAATAGCGGGTTTTTTTGAAATTGAGCCGAAACGGATCGTCTTCACCTCCGGTGCCACCGAGGCGAACAATGCGGTCTTCCAATACTGGGCGGACGTGCTGCCGGGAACGGCCAAGGTAGGCCTGAGCCCGGTCGAGCACCCCAGTGTGCTGGAGGCGGCAGAGCGTTTTCTGGGTGAACGGAGTGGTCACCTCTCTGTGGACGCGGATGGACGGGTGGATCTGGTCGCCTTGGAGGCGCGCCTGGCAGCCGGCGAGTTGGCCGCCGTCTCCGTTATGGCGGCCAACAACGAGACCGGTGTCGTGCAGCCTTGGCGGGATATTGCGCGGCTTTGTCGCGAGGTCGGCGTGCCCTACCACTGTGATGCTTCGCAGTGGGTCGGGAAAATGCCGCTCTCGGGATTGGGCGATTGTTCCTTCGTCTCGGTCTGTGCGCATAAATTTGCCGGGCCCAAAGGCGTCGGCTTTCTCATTCTGCCGGACACGGAGTCCAGGTGCCGCGTCATGCTGGGGGGCGAGCAGGAGCACGGCCACCGTGCCGGGACCGAGAATGTGCCCGGCGTGCTGGCTATGCTGGCGGCTCTCCGCGCAGCCAGGCCGCAGACGGCGGCGGCCCGCGATGCCTTTATCGCGCGAATAACGAAAGCAATTCCCGGGACGACAGTGGTCGGTGTCGGCACTGAGCGGCTGTGGAATACGGTTTCGCTGATCATGCCGGAATTCAGCAGCACGCGCTGGGTGCGGGCGCTGGAGAAAGCGGGTTGTTTACTCTCGTCCGGTTCGGCCTGCTCGACCGGGCAGGCCTCGGTTTCGCATGTTTTGTTGGCCATGGGCATCGACCCCGCAGCCGCTGGCCGCGTCCTCCGGATCAGCTCCGGATTCGCGACGAGCGCAAAGGATTGGGAGGCTCTTTCGGAGGCGTTCCTGACGGCGCAGGCTAGCTTGCGAAAATCGGTCGCCGACTCGCCGTCGAAGGTGATTTCTATCGATTGACCGCCCCATGCGCTTGCTCAATCTACGCCTTCAGGACTTCCGTAACATCGAGTTTGCCGAAATTGGTCTCGGGGGTGACCGTCATTTTTTCCTCGGACAAAACGGCCAGGGTAAGTCCAACCTGCTCGAAGCCATGGGGCTGATCACCGCGCTGCGTTCGTTTCGCACGCAGACGCAGGCAGCGTTGCCCCGCAAGGGACAAAAAGCCTACACGTTGGCCTACGAGCTGGAGCACGACGTGCAGGGCCGCACCGCTTTGGAACTGCGCTCGGGGCCGGGCGGCCGTCAGGTAGAAATTGATGGCGAGAAAGTAACCCGGCTGGTCGATTTTATCGGGCGGTTTCCGGTGGTGACCCTTTGCTCGGGCGACATCATGCTCCTGCGGGGAAGTCCGGCCGAGCGTCGTCGCTTTGTCGATCTGAGCCTCGCGGTGGTCAATCGCAGCTACTACCTGGCTTTGCGGGACTTTCATAGGGGAATCGCCGAGCGGAACCGGCTCCTGAAAAAGGGTGGCAGCGCGGCGGAGCTATCCGCCTTCGAGGTGGAGATCGCGCCGCATGCCGCGCGGATTGCGGCGTTTCGGGAGACGGGCATGGCGCATTTTCGCACAGTGCTTTGCCGCGTTTATGATCAAATCGCCGAGGCCGATGAGGGACCGGAACTGGTCTTCAGGCCGAATGTGGAAGCAGCCGATCCGGAGCGCTATCTGCGTATTCTACACGAAAGCCGCGAGCGTGACCGAATCCTCGGGTCGACCCAGCGCGGTCCGCATCGCGACGATTTCAGCCTGGCACTGACTGTAGGCGGTGCCCGGGAATACGCCTCCGACGGGCAGCAACGCGGGCTTTGCGTGGCACTCCGTATCGCGCAGGCAAGCTACTACCGCGAGCAACTCGGGCTTGTCCCGGTATTATTGGCCGATGATGTCTTGGGTGAGCTCGACCCGGTCCGGCGCGAAGGATTTTGGCGCACCTGCCCGCAGGATGTGCAGATTATCGCCAGCGGCACCGAGCTACCGAATGATGCCAACAAGTGGTTAGTGGCCCGCGTGGTGGACGGGTGCGTTCGGGCTTCGTAGGGGCGTCACTTGTGACGACCGCATCCGTCGGGTGATAGATTTCCGGGGCGTGCCTTCGCGGTCAACGATCTGGTAGCGCAGTGCCTTCAAGCATTTTTTGTCGAAGCGAATGGAAAGGGGTGCCATTTCAAGTGCTGGGTAAAGTTACGTATACAGCTTCCTTCAGGTAGCTGTCAGGAAGTCAGGGCAACACCGACGATGTAACGCTGCCCTGCACATCGAGTTCAACCGGTCGACCAATCAAACGGGGTTATTCAAGTTACGCCCAACCGGACTTTCGGGCTGCTCCGAGGGAGGCGCACACCGCCTCAGCGGCTTTCTGGCCCGAGACGACGGCACCCTCGATCGATGCGCTGCTGAGATGATCGCCACAGACCCACACACCATCGTATTCAGCGAGGCCTGTGGTGTCGCGACCGGCTAACTGCTCCGGAAGGCCTTGTTCGATACGGTCGGTTCGGAGGTGCTTCCAGCGCTTGGTGACCGGGCCGAACCAGTCGGCCAATTCGTCGAGCACTTCCTGACTCAGGGCGGTATCATCGTGTAGGCCAAGAACGGATACGGAAATAAGCGACTGTCGGACAGGCGCGTAAGCGGGAGCGGCGTCGCTCATGACGCAGACGTTGTTGACACGGCCCTGGCCGGAACCGTTCAGGCAGATAATGGCCTCACGGACCGGCGATTGCTCGGCGGAAAAATAAAGGTTGGTTACCGAGCGCCACTTGGGTGCATTCGGAGCTGGGCCACGGTCGGCGAGCAATCGATGCGCGGTGGAGCCATCGGTTGCGATGACGATCGCGCTGCCTTTGATGCTCCGTCCATCGGCCAAGGTGAGGGACGATTGTCCACGGTCGATTTTCCGAACAGGGCAATTGAGGTGGATCGATTCCTGCGGGAGGCGGCTGGCCAGTTGAGCGGGAATCTCACCCATACCCCGGGCGGGTACGGTGGCGCTGCCGCGACCGAAAAGTTTGAAGGTAAACTCAAACATGCGGCTCGAGGTTTGTAGATCGCGCTCCAGGAAAATGCCGCCGTAAAAAGCGCGAAAAAAATCGTCGATCATGGGTTCGGAAAATCCCGATTCGCGCAGGTAAGTTTCGGTCGAGCGATCCGGTCGCTCCGCGATACGCTGGGAGGAGCTGCCGAGTATCTTCGCACGGAGTCGACCAACGCGCAGCTTGTCGGCAAAGCTACCCACTGGCGCGATCAAACTGGGCCAGAGGCTGGCCGGACGGCGAAAGACGTCCATCAGTCGGTGGAGTCGGCCATCGCGATAGACCAAAGCGCCGGGTGCGAAGGGCCGCAGATCGAGTGCCTCAACATCGAGCAGCTTGCCGGTTTCGGGGTAGGTGTCGAGGTAGACTTGAAATCCGCGGTCCAGCAGAAAACCATCGACCCGGTCGGTGCGGACCCGGCCGCCGACCTTGTCGCCGCCCTCAAAAAGTTGCACAGGCCGTCCGGCTTCATGCAGTTTTAGTGCGCAGGCCAATCCCGCCATACCGGCTCCGACGATAAGGACGGAATTGTTTGGATGCTTCATCAGCTCGGTCGGGGGGAAATCGCTACGGAGATCCTTCTGTAGGGGCGTCACTTGTGACGACCGTGTCTGTAAGGCGACAGGTTTTGGCTCTCGGGGTAGGTCATCTTTCTAATCGGGTCTCTTGAGCGACAAGGAGTGTTGGACCGGACAAGTTGCGGTCTTCACAAGTGAAGCCCCTACGGATTGCAAAGTGGCAATTCTCAATTGCAGTAAGCGTCCAAAGCCGCGCGGAACGGCTCCGTCCAGGGTGTCGGGCGATGCGTGTCGCTGGAGAGCTTGCAAACAGTACGTGTGCCGTCGCAGTAAATAGCGCTGCCCTGCGGGTCGCGGATCGTGAAGGCCATGGTGACACCCCCGCTGCGAACGCGCTCGATGCGATAATCCACGGCGAGCGGACCCGGCACGCGGAGAGGCTCGCGGAATCGGGCATCCAGCCCATGCACGACGACATAAATATCCTCGTCCCGTTCGGCGTTGAAATCGTCGACGCCGAGCAACTCCTGGAAGAATTTCTGTTGGGCTCGCTCAAGGTGCAGGAGGTAGCGTGTGTGGTGCAACACACCAAGCCCGTCGAGCTCGTCGAAAAACACTTCGGAATGATAGGTAAACGTATTTGGCATGCTAGGAGATCGCACCGTCCGGTGAAACCTTACGGTCGATCAATCCATCCAGCCTACCGTAGCTAATGCCGATTGGCAGTCTCAACAACAAGTATTTCTCAGATGTTTACCATACGCCAACATGAAGCAACCATATGCAGCAATGCATCGCCCATCCCGGATCGCGACACACGGATGGGCAAAGAATTGCCGGGCAGCGAGGGGTCTTGCGGTCGCCACCTTGTCGTAAGTAAATCTCTGAACCGATTCTCTGCATGCCGAGCATAATGGGGAACCGCTAAAGAACGCTAACGAAGACCCGCCAACGGGGCGGGTCGATGGCATGATTGTTTCTTCCAGTTGCCTTGCGCTGCCCCGTCTTGTCGGGCGTAGCTTTTTGTGACGCTTGACGGTTGATTTGAACAGAAGGCAAGGAAGCAAACAAAGGGCGCGGGACTGGTTTTTAAAGCTTCAGGCTCGACACCAGGGCAGGATGCAGCATGTTGGAAATTGTCGATTGATTCATGTTTACCCTGCTCGAGCCTTCCACCTCCGCCGCGCAAACCGAGGCTGCCGCATGCACTGCGCTGACCACTGGCCAGGGTCCGGTACGAGGAAACGATTGCACAGGTGAAACCAATGTGCCCCTAGACCTATGCCTACGACGCCCGCCGCACATTTGGTCGCCTGGTTACCAGCATGGTCCAAACCGCCTACACCCACGACGCACCCTGCCCACCACGACAAGCACTCACCAAAACAACACGTACACGGACAACAAACCATACTTACGACGCCATACCACAACAGCTCGCAGAACCACACTCCCGCATTCAGCATCAACAGTTTACGCAAGCAACTTACCTCCCGCTAGCAAAGCATTCGGCTCCAAGTGTAGCTACGACACCAGATGTAACCGTTCGCCGGTGCGTTATTACGGCTTCAGATATTATGATCCGGTGACGGGGCGCTGGCCATCAAGGGATCCGATTGAGGAATGGGGTGGAATTAATCTGTATGCTTTGGGGAAATTTAGTCCAATTAACGCATGGGACTTCTTAGGCTTATGCGTAGATTGTTCGGCTCAAGAGAGTTCCTGCCAGGCTGCTGCAGATACTGCTGAGGATACATGTATCACAAATGGAGAAGCTGCAGTTGATAAGGTGGCGCAAACTTTGGGAAAGGCAGCAAACGCCCTTTTCAAAGCGGCTAGCACTGCTACCAAAACAGCCGCGAGAATTAAAAAGGCTGGATGTCGTCGAATAGCTAATGTTTTCTTAAGAAACGGTTGCTTGAATGCCGTCGGTTTGGGTGAGGCTGCTGAGTTAGCTACTTTGCGATATACCCATAGAAGTACGCTGCTTTCGATTGCTGCTGACGCTTATCTTGCGAAGAAGCTTGTTGGGCTTAAATGTGCAGCTGACAAACGTTCCGACTATAAAGACTGTGCTTCTGATCGTAAAAGTTGCGAAGCTGATAATAAAGCAGACCCTTGTTGCAGCAAATGAGTTCAACTGAAGATTTATTCCGTGAGGCTTACACTTATTTAGGCCTTATTTTCTACTTCGTTTTTTATGTAGCCTTATTTTTGTCTGTTCTGAAATATGTTCGGAAAAAGGAATCCCGAGATATACAGCACAGAACTATAATGCTACTCATGGCTGCTATCATAATTATCTATGAAATGGGTCTGTATGATCACCTCGTTGAGCTTGAATCTACTTTTGAAGATCCCATTTTTACTGACATTTTCGTGGGCGAAGGGGCTGAACCGGACACTGAGAACGAGTCAAACGTAGAATTTACCCCACCTTAGCCGCTCTTTTCAATCAATGCCGCAACGGGCAACTGGCCTCCACAAGTCCAACTTCCAAGTCACCGCCCCCAGACCGCCCCGCCGCCCCGCGCGCCCCTCGATTTTGCAGCGGAGGCCGTCTGCGCGCCCAACCCATCTTATGCCGAGTTCTCCCTTCACGGCGGACTCGGACTGTTCCAGTCCTCAGACAATCCGCCTACGAGAGCCTCGACATAAGAGGCCGTTGGGCGCTCCGCCGGCAAGTCAGCGGGGGCGCGCTCGGCGGCGGGTCGGTAAGGGGGGCTGGCGAGTGGAGAGACCGTACAGAAAATCTTTTGTTTC
>JAAAPI010000199.1 GCA_009908325.1 Verrucomicrobiota bacterium
CAATCGAAGAACGGGAGCGTCCAGCTTGAATCTGGAAAGGTTTAACTGTGCCGCCACGATCTGCAAACGGGGCCACTGACCCTGCAGGAGAGAGGCGAAATCGTCGCGGGGGATGTGGATACGTGCATCGCTGGTTTCCAGTTGATAGCGCGGCGCATTCAACTCCGAAACGCTGAAGGCGGGTGCCTCCAGGGGAGACCACATGCCATCCTCCCAGGTAAAACGGCCCTTCAACCGGATATTCTCTGCCTGGACTTCGGGGTGGTTGACTTTCGCGCTGCTGGCATCGACCGAAATCAGGAACGCGCCCCCGGGTGATGGTTGTGCGGCAAACACAATTGTCGGCGTTTCGAAATGTTCGAGGCGTGCTTTTTGCCCGGATAGAGTCGCCGCCCGGGTATAGAAGTTATCCAACACCTCGGTGGTGTTCAATGCGTCGGAGGGTTGCACTTGTGGTAATGAGACCGAGCCCCAGAGGTGAATATCTTCGTGCAGGCAGGCCAGGCGTTCCACCTGCCATCCGGATTCGTCTGGTTTAACCGACAGCGCGATACGCTCGAGGAGCGGCGTATATTGGCCGCTGGGTGCGTAGATTGGAGGCGTGTAGAGCGTGCCTCCGGTGATGCTGATTTCTTTTGGTTCCGGCAGTGCGCTGAGACGGCCCCAATCAAGTTCCACCTCCGCCGCGTCGATGGAGAGAAGCGCCTGCCGGAATTCGGTCGTGGAAATCTCGACTCCGGTAAAAGCGATGTGCCCGCGGTTGAGGTGAACCGTCGAGATGTGGAGGTGGAGTCCTTCGGGCATTTTGTCTGCCAGAAGACGATTCGCCCAAGCCGCCGGTATTGGGATGTAGCCGTAGACGAGGAGGCAGCCGGCCACAAATGCCTGGGCGACGAAACCGAGGAGCAGGACAAGGTCGAAAACAAACCTGAGCAGGGCGCTGCCCCGGAAACTTTTCTGTTTGGCCTTGGACGTTTCCATCAGGGTGGCGCGCGGATTGAGGTGGCCGGGCGATTATTCGGTGCTGTCGGGAGCAATCGGTTCGGGCTCCTCAACGGGAGGGATTGTTTCGGGCGCGGGAATAGGAGCCTCTTTCATTTCCGGCGGCAGTTCCATCTCGTCCGTCAGTTCATAGAGCGTATCGATGAGCGGTTGCGGGATTTCGAAGATGCTGTTTTGCTTTTCGGATCCACCGATTTGCATCGTGCCGGACAGCCGCTCGGTGAAGACATACTCCAGTGTTTCGACCCGATCCGTCTCGCCCCCGGGTAAGACGATACTCGCCGAAAGGCGGATGGCCCAGGGGAGCGTTTTTGCCGCATCGAGGGGATACGCGTCAGCGTAGCGATCCAGCAGGTAGCGGTCGACTTTAAACTGTCGCAAATTGCTCAGTAGTGATCGAATCAAATCAGCCCGGTCGGTGTCCATTCCGGCGAGACGCTGAGTCCAGTCTGCCTCGTCGTCATCCAATTGCAAATCCACGAAGTCGGCACCCGTCCCCAGATCGGTCAGTCGCAATCGTTGAATCCGGGCGGCTTTGGGTAGCGTGTCCAAAGTGCGGTTCCGGTAGTGCAGCGTGTTGAGAGGTAGCGCGTCGAGGGTCGCCCGCCGATCCACCGCGTAAATAAAGTCGGCTCGATTTGTCTTTGCGTAAAGCGCCTCATTTTCATCTTCCGGGTGGGCCAAACTGAGTATAAGCGGTTCGCTCTCATTGAAACGGAGTTCGACGGTGCGACGTGGCTCGCTGAACCCGAGCAGGTGCTCGTCAGCCGGACTCGGGTTATCGGAAACAAATTCGGTGGCGCGCAGCTCTGCCAAACTGTCGATCAGCTCCTGAATTATCTGAGGGTCGGCACGACGCGTTTGAATTTCCGAGCCGTCCGCGCTCTCCAGGACCTGCCAGCCATCTGCTTCCAGTTTTTGGAGCCGGATGGTGCGCGAGGCTCCAGCGATGTTGACGGACGACAGCTGAGTGGCATCGAAGCGCATGAAGTCGCGCTCCCTGAGAGCCTCCTGTGCTTCACGCAAAAGGTCGAAGGGGCGCGCGGGCACAGTGAAGACGACCGGGTTTTCCTCAAGTTTCGCAAAGTAGTGCGCAGGACCTTCGCCTTCCGGATCTTCGTCGCCCACCATCAGGGTTTGCTGCCGATTGTTCCCATCGATGGTGACCCGCATAAACGGCTCCTCCAATCCGAATGATTCCAAGTTTCTTTCGGGATCTTCGATGAAGCGACGGACTTTGGCGGCAGTGAGTGTGTTGATCGTATTATCGACCAGTGCGGGGTCGGCCCCGGCGGCAACGGGTGCTTCAAAACTCCAGTTTCCGTTATTTCGGGCAAGGCGCACTTTCAGGAAGCTATTGTCCGCAGCACTCTCGGAGCGAATTTGCAGGCTGAGGGCCCCGACTTCAAAAACGGGAATATTGAAGATTTCGCGGTTGCGGAGGTCATTCAAATCGACGAGCAGCCCGTCGATGACCTTGCGGCTGACCACGAAAATCTCGTCCCGATCCGGGCCAAGAAGGTAAATATTATTGCCGATTTCGGTCAATGTGCCGATGCTGATCGTGAGTGCCTTCGAGCCTTCGGCGATGGTCAAATCGAGGACAGGATCTTCCAGTCCGTAATCGGCGAGGGACTGCCCGGTCCGTTCAATCTCATCGATCGAGAACGATGCCTCTTCTTCGAGGAACTGCAGCTGGTTCAGTATGCGGCTAATGGCGAAATAGTTAGCCGACCACTGCATGGGCTCTATCAGGCTCCAGTCGGAACCCGTCCGCTCAATAATCCGCGGACTATCGAGGCCGCGCCCCTTCAACTCGATACGGTCGGCGTCGACGAGCTCGCGACCGATTTGTCCGGACAGTCCGCCCCCCGGTCCGGAGGCCCGGTCAGTCTGGTTGTTTAAATAGACAATGAGCCCGAGAGTGACGACGTTCAGCGCAAGCAGGAAAAGTGTGAATTTGAAACGCATGGTGTTAGCGGCGGCGGATGAGGAAAATGAAGAGGCCGAGAAGTGCGGTCGCGCCGGGAATGGCACCATAGTAAAGGAGCAGCCGGTTGAGGTCGCGTTCGCTCATCACAACCTGGTAGCTTTCGAGTGGACGGGTGGGGATATTCAGCAGGCTGTTTTTTGTGAGAGCC
The DNA here is from genome assembly GCA_009908325.1 of Verrucomicrobiota bacterium. Lineage (GTDB taxonomy): Bacteria > Verrucomicrobiota > Verrucomicrobiia > Opitutales > Coraliomargaritaceae > Thalassobacterium. The sequence goes on from JAAAPI010000199.1 coordinate 3,144, forward strand.
CAATTGATTGAGTTAAAAAATAGCGTGCGGTTGCCGAAGGTCCGCAACCGGTTGTTTGTGATAAAGTCGGAGTTGCCAAAGACAACGAAGCGACCGCCGGGAATGCGAATGCCCAGTTCGGTGTCGGCGCTCCGCGTGGATACGGCGCCGATACTGACCGGCCCCTTCAGGTCGCGTCCCTCGTCGAAGGTGATTTTCGCCTGGGTGCGGTAATCGCGCTCCCCCCAGCTTTGTTCCGACGTGCCGATGATTTGCGTCACCTTCAGTCGGGAATCGCTCAGCGAGGCCGGATCCGTCCGGACGGGGCGGGGCTGCCCGAAGAGCGTTGTGATCTGATACTCGATGAGTAGCTCGGTGATCGGATGTTCGGCGAAACGGCGAATAATAAAATCGCCGCCCTGGGCTCGGAAATCGGGGCCCCGTTCTTCCACCGTCATATCATCGGCGAGAATGCCCCAGTCATAAAACAAATCATCCATGCCATGGCGTCGGCCCGGATCAATCAGAGTGATCATGCGCCCGTTTCGCTCGCTCATATAGCGGCGCAGCTTCTCCACTTCCTCCGGCAGCAGACTCGCCTGCGGGGACGGCACGATAAGCAGATCCGCATCCTCCGGAACTTCAGAATCAATCGCCAGATCGAGCGTCGCCAGCACATAGTTACGCTCGCGTAGAAAAGCCTCCAGCTGCGATAGGCCCCGCAAGGGGTCAACGTCGTCGAGCCGCATTTCGCCGTGCCCGACAAGGAAATAGATCTTATCTTCCTCTCTGGAAGAGACATTGACAATTGCCGAAGTGATCGCCTTCTCGCCGCGAAAGCCCCGGATTTCTCCACCAGCGACTTCGTAAAGCTCTCCCTGGCGAATTTCGCGCTTACGCTCGCCCTGGGCAACGAGGATTAAGTTCTCCTGCGTCAAATTGTATTGGTTGGCAAGTTCCTGGGCCCGTTTCCGCTGCCGGTAGATATCGACATACTCGATCCGGAGCAATGACTCGCCCCCGATCATGCCCTCGGCTGCATACTCCCTGAAGAGTTTGTCGAGTTGCCGGTGAATTTGGACGAGCTCGGGTTGCTCGGGGTCTTTGGGGATGGTAACGATAATATCGACGGGTTCTTTCAACTCTCTGATGTAGGCCTTCGATTCGGGGGCCAGTGTGTAGGCGCCGGACTCGGTCAGGTCGATACGGTCGAAATACCTTGCTGCCAAATAGTTGAGCGAAGCGATGAGGCAAAGGCCGAGCACGATCTGTGCAATCCGATTGAGCAGCCGGAAGCGCCGCGTGATTCGAAATTCGTTGAATTTATTGATTTGCATTTAAGCCTTCGCTTCGATCACGAGAGTGGACAAGCCAAGCAGGAGAAACCCGGTGCTGGCGTAATAGAAAAAAGGACGGGTGTCGATAATCCCGCGGGAAAAATCGTCGAGGTGCGCAAAGATTTGTAAATAGTCGACCGTGGCGACCAACCATGCGGCAGGATCGCTACCTGATTCGGTCAGGTTTCCGATTTGTTGTCCGCCCACGATGACGACGAACAGCATGGTAAAGCTCAACATACCGGCGACCAATTGGCTGCGGGTGACGCTACTCGAAAAGATCCCGATCGAGATAAAAAGCAAGCCGCTGGTGGCGAGGAAAAGAAAGCTGCCGGCGAGCGGTGCCATTTCCAGCAGGGCGCCGCTTTCGGCCGCCTGAGGATAGAGTTTGTTGGTTAAGAGCGGGTAGGCGAGGGTGAGGGACCAAAGCAACATGTAGAACAAATAAGCACCGGCGAATTTGCTCAAAATGACGGCGCTGCGGGAGGTTGGCGTCGTCATGAGCGTATCGAGTGTCCCGCTACTCCGTTCACCCGCTATGCTGCGCATTGTCAGCAGGGGGATGACAAACAGTACGGGAATCCAGAAGACACCGAAAAACTGGACGGTCGGCAGCATCTCCGAAGGGGTATTGACCATCCCCCGCAAGATAGCCCAGTAAAGAAAGCCCATCAAACAGAGGAAAAGGACCGCCGCAACGTAGGTGGACGGGCTGATAAAGAGCATACGTAACTCGTGCTTCAGGAGTGTTGTGAAATGGCGCATATCGTTTGATCTAAAGGTCCGTCGCAGTCACCGATGTGCTGATCTTGGGTTTGCTTTCAATGGTCTCTTCCCAGGAGCGTTTGGTCGCTGCGAGAAAGATTTCCTCCAGGCTTGGCTCTTTTGGCGCGAGGCTGTGCAGGGTGAGGGTCGGCACGCGGCTCAGGATCCCGATCAATTTCGAGCTGACGACTTCGTGACGTTTGGATTCGACTCGCACTGTCAACATCGTCCGGGAAGCGTCTGTCTGAAAACTTTCCAGAACGGAAGCATGGAACCCCTCGTTGAGCAGACAAGTGGTGACGGCGCTTTCGTCCCCTTCAATCGTCAGGCTGAAGCGGTTTCCGGGTAAAAATTCCTGCCGGAGTGCATCACTGGATCCGGCGGCCACAATGCGCCCGCGGTTTATGATGATGACGCGGTCGCAGGAGCGTTCGATTTCCGGCAGGATGTGGCTGGAGAGGATGACGGTATGCTTGCCTCTCAGGTTATCGATCAGCTTTCGTATGCCCTGGATCTGGTGCGGATCGAGACCGATGGTGGGCTCATCCATAATGATGACCTCAGGATTACCGAGCAACGCGTCCGCGATTCCCACGCGCTGCCGGAAGCCCTTCGACAGGGTGCCGATGATCTTGCGGCGGGCCGTTCTGGCGAGATCGCAAATTTCCATGGCCTCCTGGACTGTGGCGCGGAGTTTTCGGCCCGGAACAAGTTTGAGCCGTGCCCGAAAGCGCAGGTATTCGACAACCCGCATATCGTTCGGAAGTGGATTGTTTTCGGGCATATAGCCGATCCTGCGCTTCACCTCGTGTGGATTCTGAGCCACGCAGACGCCACCAACCCAAGCCGAGCCCGAACTCGCCGACATAATTCCGGACAGGATCCGCATGGTCGTGCTCTTACCAGCGCCGTTGGGTCCGAGAAAACCGACAACCTCACCGGGAGCAACAGTGAAATTCACCCGGTGGATCGCCGTAAGCGGGCCGAAATGACGGGTTAAATCTTTAACGTGTATACTTGGGGTGGACTCCATAGGCTGGTCAAAAAATTTTTAAAGTGGAGTATAACTCGTTTTTGAAGCAAAAAACAAGAGAACATCCGCTTCTCAGCCGCGAAAGATTCGCTCCAGAGTTTTTGGGCTTAGTGTGACCCAGTTGAGACCGCGCTGAGCCGCCACGGTTCAGACGAAAATGAAAGGCTTTCTGGATCGCCTGCCGATCCGGGTGCAATTTAAATCGCGGGTAAATTCATCCGTCGGCGTTGCCTTAGCGCGTTCCGCACCTAAAGGAGCGGACATACGTATAAACCTTCCTTTCCTGGCCGCCATAGCCGCAAGCGGTCAGCGGTTGGGGCGACGGCGGAATGTAGCTGCCCCGCATCTATTATTGCATCCTGCCGATCCATTGTCGGAATAATTTTCTCGCAAGGTTTCCGGACGATTCCCTATCTCTCTCGTGTGAACTTTAGGAATGTTGCTATTGAATCGCTGGCTTACGCACTGCCCGATGCGGTGTGGACCTCGGCGGACCTGGAAGGGAGGCTTTCCGAACTCTACGAGCGCCTGCGTCTGCCCGAGGGGCGGTTGGAGTTGATGACCGGTATTCGCGAGCGCCGTTTTTGGCCGGCCGACACTCCCGCGTCGGTGGCATCGGCGGAAGCAGGGGAAGCTGTTCTGGCCAAATCATCGTTTCATCGCGATGAAATGGATCTTTTGATTCACTCGGCGGTTTGCCGGGATCGCCTGGAGCCGGCGACGGCAGCCTACGTGCACGGCCGCCTCAAGCTTTCGGGGAAAACGCAGATCTTCGATGTCTCCAATGCCTGCCTGGGATTTCTCAACGCCATGGTTGTCGCCGGTTCCATGATTGAGAGCGGCCAAATCGAACGCGCCCTGATCTGCTCGGGAGAAAACGGCCGGCCGCTGGTCGAGAATACCCTGAAGCAGCTACAAAACCGCGATCTGACCCGTCAGTCGATCAAACCTTATTTTGCCAACCTGACCATCGGGGCCGGGGCGGTGGCCGCAGTGCTTTGCCGCAAGGATCTGGTCACGGAGTCGAGACCGCTCATGACGGCGGCCGTCGTCGAGACCGACACGACCCATAATGCGCTCTGCCAGGGAGACAACTCGGGCGATGCTTTGGAAATGTTAACCGATTCCGAAGAGCTGCTGGTTGCGGGAATTGGCGTGGCGAAGCGAGCCTGGGAGCGATTCATCGTTTCGACCGGTTGGTCGGCGGAGAGCCCCGACCGGATCATTACCCACCAGGTGGGGCGGGCGCATACCCGGGAGCTTTTCAAAGCACTGAACCTCGATTTGAAAAAAGATTTCAGCACCTTTGAGACCCTGGGGAACGTCGGGTCGGTTTCCTGCCCTATTACGCTTGCCAAGGCGATGGAAGACGGGGCCTACAGTATGGGTGAGCGCGCGGCACTGCTGGGGATCGGCAGCGGGCTAAGCAGCCTCATGATGGCGGTGGAGTGGCCAGGAGCATGAGTGCGACCCGTGCATCTAAACTCCCCGGAGCAGTTCGCGAGGAGTATCCGTTCGCCAGTCACACCTTTGATCTGCCGAATGGAGCGACCATGCATTTTTTGGACGAGGGGACGGGTCCGGTCGTCCTCATGCTGCACGGTAATCCGACCTGGTCTTTTTACTACCGCAACTTGGTGCGGCATCTTTCGGAGCGTGGCTTTCGCTGTATCGTGCCGGATCATATTGGCTGCGGTCTTTCGAATAAGCCAAAGTCTTATACGTACACTCTGCGCCAGCGCATCGACGACGTTGGTGCGCTGATCGACCATTTGGGCATCGGGCATTTCAGCCTTGTCGTGCATGACTGGGGCGGGGCCATTGGTTGCGGATTGGCCGGGCAGCGCCCGGACGCTTTACAAAAACTGGTCCTTCTCAATACGGGTGCCTTTGTCTCCAAACGGATTCCCCTGCGCATTGCTGCGGTCAAGATCCCTCTCATCGGCGAATGCATCATACGCGGGCTCAATGGTTTTGCGGGGCCGGCGGCAACCATGGCGGTCAAGGTGCCGATGAAACCCGCTGTCAAACAGGGCTTTTTATGGCCCTACCGTTCCTGGAGCGACCGTATCGCAGTCTGGAATTTTGTCAGGGACATCCCCCTGCACGCAGGACACCCCTCCTATTCCACTTTGCAGGGGGTCGAGGCCGGTTTGGCGGCGTTGGCGGACAAGCCGGTTTATCGCATCTGGGGAGCCAAAGATTTTTGTTTCACGCTCCATTTTCACGACCGCTTTAAAAGCTATTTCCCCGATGCGCTGTCCACGGTCTATGCGGCGTGCGGACACTACATTCTGGAGGATAACAAAGTGGCGGTTTGCGAAGATATTTGCCGTTTCCTGGAAGGTTCGCGTTTCGAAAATAGACCTTGAGTCGATAGAATTCAAGTGCATCGTCGATCCCTGTCTCCAGGTCGAGCGTATCCGATCCTTCGCTGGCCGAGGGCGTCCGTTCCGTGGTCGGCCGTCGGTGAAATCTCCGGTTTGCATATTTGCTTTTTCGGGTAAACCCACCTTTACTCCCCGGCTTATGAGTTCTGTTTTGAAATTGCTT
>JAAAPI010000038.1 GCA_009908325.1 Verrucomicrobiota bacterium
CCAATTTCGGTGCAAAATATTCAAGCGGGAACGTCCATTGTTTCCTGTTGGACGCTCGCTGATATTTCCCCTACAAACCCACTCTATCGCAAGTATCACTGACCATGGCCAGACTTTACACCGAGGCCATGGCGTGATCCTACTAATATGAACGAATACGAACTCCTCGACAGCGGTCACGGGCGCAAGCTGGAACGCTTCGGCCAAATCACCCTCGACCGCCCCTGCGCCCAGGCCGTCTGGAACCCTAGCCGACCCGCCCTTTGGAAAGAAGCCAACGCCTTCTTCACTCGCAAACAGGGCTTGGAATGGCGCGGTCGCGATCAACTGCCCGGTAACTGGATCATCGAGGTCAACGATGTACGTATGAAGCTTTCCACGACCGATTTCGGTCATCTCGGCGTCTTCCCGGAAACCCGCGCGATGTGGAACTGGATACGGGATACCATCGGCCGGGAAAGCCAGCGCCGCAGCGAACCACTCCGCTTCCTCAACCTGTTCGCCTACTCCGGTGGTGCCACGCTGGCTGCGGCGCAAGGCGGTGCCCACGGCTGCCATGTCGACGCTTCCAGGGGGATGGTGCAATGGGCCCGCGAAAATGCCGAGCTCAACGGATTGGAGGACCACCCCATCCGCTGGATCGTCGACGACGTGAACAAATTTCTTGGCCGCGAAATCAAGCGGGGGCGCCGCTACGACGCCATCCTCCTTGACCCGCCCTCCTTCGGGCGGGGCAAGGGCGGCGAACTCTACAAAATCGAACACGCTTTACTGGAGACCCTGCAACTTGTCAAAAAGGTCCTGAGCGACCGCCCCTGTTTCGTTTATCTGACGAGCCACACCCCCGGGTTTACGCCCATCGTATTGAAAAATTTACTACAGCAATTATTGCGGGATGGCGAGATTGATAGTGGTGAGATGCTCCTCACCGGCACCGACGATGTCTTCGCCGTGCCCAGCGGCACCTGGGCATGCTTCCGGTGGGTTTAGGTTGCCGGAACCGTGGCGTGTCCGCTTGTTCTGAACCTTGAGCTTGCCGAATGGCCGGACGCCCTGATGTCAGCGTCAGTCCGGTGGCTCTGTTCGAGCTGCAACGGGCGATCGGCAAGCAAGCACGCCACGAAAGAGAAAGCATGTTGTTTCGCCCCGCATCAGCGCTACAGCTTTAATCGCGGGATAAATCCGCTTCAAGTTTCGTAGCGACCCGCCGTCGCCTTCGGCTATGGCGGACAAGCTGGGTTTACCCCAGGACCAACCCAGCCCGAAGTTCAGTAGTTACCGGACCCCGACTTAAAGCCATCTCGATGCGATGTCCGGGGCGGAAGACACACTGCAACTCGGGAGAGTTGTTCCCGGGATCAGTCCAACATTTCGAGAAGCTTTTCCTTTGCCGAACTATCGAGCGCGCTGGACTGGATGGCGTCGCGGGCTTCGTCGATTCGATCCACACCCTTCAATTCGCGAATCGCCCGCCGCGCACTGGAGGTGCGGGTGCGATCATCTTCAATGGTCACCGCCCAGGCCAGCGCGGAGCTCGCATCCGAGCGATAGACTTTATTGACGAGGTTGCGCACCGCATCGTCGCGTGCCGGACTTGCCTCCAGGCCGGCAATCCAGATGGAGGCTTCCTCCGTGTTGTGATCCAACCACTCCCGGGAAACACGGTTCACGGCGGACTCCTGTGCTTTGCCTTCCAGCCCAAGCGCCCAGGCAGCCGCTCCGTCCAGATCCTGCCGTGCCCAGTTATCCGCGATGGACCTCACGTGCTTGCCGATGGCGTCGGCACCACCATTTGCTTGCAGGTAAGCCACCACAGCTTGGGGATCCCGCGCGGCCCAGGCGGCCACCGCCGATTCCGAAGCCCGCTCGATCAAAGCTGCATCATCGAAGGACTGCGCCCAGATCAAGGCCTCCCTGGGTCGCTCCCGGGCCATGTTGTCGGCCACATAGCCCGCCAGTTTCACACGGTTCTCTCCCTCCGCCATGCTGCTTAAATAAAGCTCAGCTTCCTTTGCTTTGTTGCTGGCAAACTCTCTAAGGATCCTATCGTAAGCTCGGTCCGCCTCCTCACCGGCTTCGAGCGTTCCCGCCCAAGCCAGGGCCGCGACGGGGTCCTCGCCGCCCCACTCCCGGGCAATCGACTGAACGGAATTTGCGTAGACCCGGCCGAAGGGCAGACCGGCCACGAGTTCAGCCGCTTTTTCCGGCTGCTCCCGGGCCATCTGGCTGATTACGCTGGAAACCGCATTGTCCTGGGCGCGACCCGTCATTTCGGACTGCGCAAATTGCAACGCCCGCTCGGGATCCGCCCGCGCCAACGAGTGGATCGCGTTTTGAATGATGTTGTTCTTCGACTTTCCCGCCTCAAGCCCACCGATAAATTGAATCGCGGCATCGATATCCTGGTTCACCCACACATGCATGATGGTCTGCAGGGCTTGCTCGCGCTCGTCGTCACGCTCCAGTGCCATGGCAAATTTGGCGGCGCGGTCGACGTCCTTCGTCGCCATTCCGTTGATCATACCCGAGAGGGCATTGGTCCGCGCCTTGCCTATTTCCATGGTCTCCACTTTCGCCATGGCCGCATCCAGATCCTGTCCGGCCCAGAGCATAAAAACGGTCTGATACTGCCAAGGGTTCATATCATCCCGCGAGTCCAGGAGCTGAAAGGCCCGGTTTGGGTCCTTTCCCGCTATCGCCATGGTCACTGCCGAAAAGGCCCGATTGCGCTTTTGCTTGTCATCGATCTGCTCGATCGCGGCCAGCGCTCCGTCGGGATCCGTCGCCGCCCATGCGGAAAAGAGCGACGAGCTATACATTTGCCGCTGCATCGAGTTCGACTCCTCCTCCAGAAACTCAAATGCGTTCTGTGGGTTCTTCTCCACCCAAGCGGTGAAGAGATGATACGGCATGAGCCAGTCGCCCATGTCCCGCATCCCGCGAGTCCCCATCTGCTGCAACATCCCCTTGATCTCAGGCTCCGACATGCCCGCTATCAGCTCGAGGGTCTCGATCGAATTTTCCAGCGAGGCCGTCAACTTTAACGCATCAATCCGGGCGATCTTTTCATCCAAAGTGAGGGCGTTGCGCGCCGCAGGTGCCGGATCCGCAGCAGACCCATTCGCGGGATCCATGGTTGCGCCGGCACCCGCCGACTCACCGTTTCCCGCCTCCGCGATTTCCGACACCTCATCCGCCGGATGAGCGACGCTCGACGACAGATCCGGCTGCATCGAGCGGGTTATCAAAACACCGGCAACGAAACCAAAAATCAACGCCGCAACAATCCACAATTTCTGCATGTGTCGCTTACTAGCAAGTTCCGCCACAAAGTAACGAAAAAACGCTCAGCTGCATTTACTTTCCAGGTGTGTCCTCGGTTTCAGTAGCCGTTTGTTCTTTTTTGTCAGCCGCTTTTTTCTTGGCGGCGGTGCGTTTTTTAGAAGGAGCGCTCTTCGTGCCGGACGCTGCTTTTTTGGCAGTGGTTCCTTTTTTGGTGACCGTCGACTTTGCCGCCGATGCTGTTTCCTTCGAAGCTGTTTCCTTTTTCGTGGCCTCACTTTTGGGGCGGGCGTCCTGCTTGTCTTTTCCCGCTTCGTCTTCGTCGTCAACCTTGGTGAGATCCATCAGCTTGTGAACGGCGGCACTGAGCGAATCAGCAAGTTTGCGAGTTACATCGCCCGCACTCTTCACCACGTGGCCGAAGTCGTCCTCCGACTCCCGGGGCGGATTCGCTACGATTGTCGCTTTATATGCGGCCGGGACTACGATCATATCGGGCCCAATACGGATCTTATCTTTTTCCACATCGATTGGTATCCGCTTATCGCCGTAAATAAGTATGTCCCGGATCTCACCGGTTTCCGCCGTCACATTGACATCTGCCATTTCACCGAGATGCTCCCCCTCTTCGGTGACGATTCTAATTCCGTTCATTACCCGTAAAGAACTACTTATCAGCCCCTTCGGTGTCTTACTCAAAGCGCCCCCGCTGGATACAATGACCACGCTGTTCCCGAGCTTATGAATATCACTGAATTTCAGGTAGTTTTTCTCCTCGGCTTCGAGGAATTTGGAAGCGAGCGAGATGCCCTTGATCCGGCAGGTTCGTTTATCAAAGTAAATCTCACCGACGTTGCCCAGGCAGTCGCCTTCTTCGTAGGCAACGATTAGATTTCCGTGAAGCTTTGAAACGCGTTCTTTGCAGATGTTTTTTTTATTCGTCATTTAATTTTGTTGGGTTCGGGTTTTTGATTGCAGGGTTTGCATTGTCAGCAAGCTGTGTACCAGCAGAGGCTAAGGCGTCCGATTTAAATTTGCAACCTTCGACGCGTTTACGGCCCGATTTCTGTTCACCTGGTTATCAACTGACGACTATCAACGGGCGTCGTCCTCAAACATCATTTCCATGGCGAAAATACTTGATCTGGTTTTTCGTCTGGCCGAATTACCCTACGGTCCAGTAGTGCTCGGCAGGCTTTCTGCTATGGATATTCCGGCGTCTTTTTTACATCACTGTCACAAAGTAACCGGAGTGTAACTTGTAGTTTAAACCGTTTCATGGGGACTCCTCTTAACTGTCTCACCATCAGGTATCACGATGAAAGTTTTCACCCTCTCTACCGGCAATCCTGATCCATTAATGTTAGCATGTCGTGACACACGCTTCCGGAGAAAATTCGCTTCCAGAAGCAAAATAAAGCCGAACCGTCACCGATTTAAGGATCGATCAGCATTGCTTGGTCAAACGACTGTAGGCGTATCCGGAAAAAGGCTTTGTGCGGATTGTTTTCTTGCGCGGGTATTGACCATATCTCGTGTGGGTTAAGCTGCACGCGCTCGGGCTGTAGCGTTGCCCAGTCAACTAAGTCGTAACTGGCCTCGACTTCGTAAGTGAGCCCGGACGACGGGGGCAGTTTGGGCATTTCGAAGTAGATAAATTCGGAGCCGTTTCGTTCCATCGGTCGCACGGAATTACCCCCGCCGGATGCGCTCTGAAAAAAATCCAGCATATCCGAGCGCCCATTGTCATTCAGGTCGTCCGGATCTTCGCCTGCGCTTTCATCCTGAATCGCAGCCTTCCAAAGCGAAAAGTTGTTCAAGTCATAGAAGTGGATACGACCACTATACCAAAGATCCGGCTCGACCACAGCGTTCGGGCTTGACGTGATGAGGCGGTCGGTCGTCAAAACAACCGCATCGCGTCCAAACTGATCTCCATCCAAAGTCTCTGCGCCACTCAGACGTCCCGACAAGGTGATTTCGTCCCCGTCGATTCGGTAAAGGTAAAAAGTTCCGGATAAATCCCCATCGTCTCCGCGGGCGCCGACGGCGAGAAAGCCACCACTTGCAGCCAGTAAACGCCCAAAATGACCAGCGGCGACAGGTTCGGGATGATTCAGAAAACCAGGCCCTTCTGGCACACCGGAACTAAGGTCGTAGTAGCTTACCCGCCCAATGCTATCGCCCTCGGCAACGCCCCATCCCGGGGCACCGATAAATAGCCGATCTTCGGTGAAGGTGAAGCTTTCTCCGAAGCTGCGAGTGGCCTCGGGTGCGTCCACCGTGAGTTTGTGCGGTGAACCCAGTCCCTGAAAAATGCCCTCGGCACTTCGAATCACTGGGTAGAGATAAGCGGTATTTGTTCCGGGGTGACCGTCAACGGTTTCATCGCTGGCAGCGACAATCCATTTTTCAGAGGCAGCCAGACTCTTACCGAAAACCTGATTCTCAGTCGGCCCGATTTGTGCATCCCCTACTTTTTTGATCTCCGTCTCATGGAGACGGTAAAAGTGTAAACGCCCGGCATTTTGGGCTGTGGGCATGTCTTCCTGATCAGCAACCGCGAGAAGGTCTTCGCCACTAAGGGCAAGACTACGACCGAAAAGGTCAAAGTCCAGCGGTTCGTCCGTGATTTCTTCCAGCAAAGTCAACGAGCCATCGTTTTCACGCTTATAGACGTAGACGGCTCCGGAGTTTCGATTATCATGCTGATCGATATAGGGGGCTCCTACGACCAGCCAGGATTCGCTGGCGGCTATTGTCTGTCCGAATCCACTTCGTTCCTGACCGGACGGATCTGCGATCTGATCAACGATTTCCCATTCATTGCCAACCCGGCGAATCTCAAACACCACGGAATCGGGTGGATCGGAGCCGACGTTGCCTTGATTGCCCGAATACAGCACGTCCGCTTCGGCAAGAGCAAGGGATCGGCCTAACCAGCGATAGGCAACCGGCGGTTCCTCAGTCAGCTGCTGCGTTTCGTAGGCGACAAATCCGGCTGGATGATCATCCATGATCCGTATGTCGAACTCCAGCGTGGTCGTTGCGACTCCATCCGTTGCCCTGAACTGAGCGAGGTGAAGCCCGCGTTGGTTGCGAAGAGCGAGTCCCCGAATCTCAGGCGACGGTCCGAGTAAAGGATAGGTGGAGAATCCCAAAGGCAGCTTGATTTCGTCGAAATTAATGAGGTCCCCATCCGGATCACTTGCGCGAATCAATTTGGTGATGCGGTCCATGACATTGAGTTCAAGCGGGAGACCGTTCGTCGTGATTGCATCGAAAATGGGTGCCTGATTGTTGGCACCGGGCTCGAAGATGAAGGAATCCAGCCACACGGTCGGAAGCGGTTCAGGATGGTTCACCGCTTGATGCGCCCATGTTAGTGAGTGCTCGCCTGGGCCAATCATAATACTGGCACGCTGCGGTTCGGCGATTTCTTCGAATCGACGAAAGGGCTGACCATCCAGGCGAATTTCAAGATCTCTTCCAAGGAAGCCATCGGTCCACCACTGCCAACTGAGTCGGCCGGGACCGGAAATCGTCGCGGTCAGCGAACTCTCCTTCGAGTCATTCTGTCCTTCGATAAAGTAGGAAGGCGCCCGAGCCGCAGACCCGCCCACAGCGTCCGGGGCGGCGACGACCGTCCAAGGGAGTTCTTGACTCGTTGAAAAGTTAATCTCAGGCGCGTCGAGCGCCTCGGCCAGCCTGACCGCGTCATCTCCGGATGCGTCGCCGAGCGCGACCTGAAGTCCGTTAATGAAGGCATGATCACTATTTTCTAAGCTAAACGTAAAGGGAGCCTCGCCGTCGGTCGGTAAAACAAAGCGGACATACGACTCACCGATACGATGCTCGCCATGCCAGTTGCCGGTCACGGTCGATGACGCTTCGGTTTCTCCGGACGAGGCCGTGATGGTCGTCGATTCTCCATAGGAATGTGCAGCGACAATATACAAATAAAAAGTATAGGTCTCGGAAGGTAGCCCGGTGATGATCATCTCAAGGGTTTCTTGCTTTGACGTCCAGAAGTCACCAAGCAAGTCAGCATCCGCTTCAGAAAAAACGTGGGGGGCGTCTTCGACGGGAGACGTTTGTGGATCAAAGGTTATGCTTACGTCATTTAACCAGTGCGCCTGTGCGCCCGCCAAATCGAGCAGATTTTCTAACTCGCCATCGTGATCGGTGAGCAGTGCGCTTCCCGAGTTCCAGAAGCCAGCGGAAGCTGCGGCGCTGTATGTATTGGCCGGGACATGGCCCCAAAGGCCAAGATCAAGATTGAAGCCGCCATCCAGGGTTGGATTCGCCGCGAGGAGCGAACAACTGAATAAAACGGCAAGCAAGATACGACACACGGCGAACAAATTGCTGCTCCTGCTATTGAAGGCAAGAGATAAAGAAATCCTGAAAAAAGAAGGTGTTTTAATAAAAGCTGCACACTCGCAACTTTTGGCCGCATTCCAAAACCGCACAGCCGTCAGCGCGGTCGGAATAAAAAACTCAGGAAAGAATCACACCGAGTTCGGTCCGGACCTCCGCCGCAGCCTCCAGGTCGATCCAGTAAATCATGTCCCGGCATTTTTTCTCGTAGACGATGCAACATTCCGCGCCATGACACGATTTCGGTAGTTGACATAAGACATCACTAACTTACTATTGATCCATTATGGAAACGCTCTCCATCAAAGTCTCAAAGAACGACAAAGCCCGGCTTCATCGTTTGGCCTCTGAACGCAAAATATCGCTTTCGGCTTTGTTGAGAGAAGGCTTAGAGCATGTTGTGACACACGCTCCCGGAGAAAATGAGGTGTCTTGCTACGGTTTGGGTGCCAAATATCTTGAAGATGACGAGTGCCTGGGAGCGAGTGGCCACAAAGATCTTTCGACCAACAAAGCGCACCTGAAGGGCTTCGGACTGTGATGCGTGAAGCCATCGGTGATACGGGGGCTATCGTCGCCTTGCTGGATCGCTCCGATCAATACCACAAATGGTCGCTTGAAAGCCTCAAAACGATCCGCGCACCCATCATCACTTGCGAGGCCGTTCTAGCTGAAGCCTGGCATTTACTCGGAGCCGCACCTCCTGCCCGGACGACTCTCTCGAAACTCTACAAACAAGGCGTTTTCAAGGTGGAACTTGAATTTGCAAGACAAAGCGAATCCATCTGGGATTTATTGCTAAAATATCAGGATATCCCGATGGATTTGGCGGATGCCTGTGTCGTCCGCCTTTCCGAAATCTTTCCAAAATATTCCGTTTGGACGGTGGACTCCGATTTCAAATTTTATCGCCGTAACAAGCGCAAAATCATCCCGCTACTCGCACCGTGGCAAGACGAACGGTGATCACCGTCCGCTTCCAGAAGCAGAATCAACCATTCCACCGGAAAGCGGCAACACTCGCAACTTTTTGGCCACAGTCCCAAACGGCACAGCCGTCAGCGCGGTCGGAATGAACGACTCAGGAAAGAATCACACCGAGTTCGTTCCGGACCGCAGCAGCGGCCTCCAGG
>JAAAPI010000009.1 GCA_009908325.1 Verrucomicrobiota bacterium
GCAGCGAACGCTTTCAAGCACGAAAAGCCAGTTTCCACCGGTCGCTACGGCCTGCAGGCTCGCAGGCCACATCAGTCACTCGTGGCGTGTCCGCTTGCGGACGCCTTGAGCTCATCGAATGGTCGGACGCCCAGCCGATGCAAACTGCTCAAGCAACACCGTCGAACTGGCGCGAGCGAGCTCGCACGCTACGTTCTCTCCCCCGTGGCGTGTCCGCTTGCGGACGCCCCAGGGCGCGAGCAGCGAAGTTGACCTCTTCACTTACCGTCACAAACTGCCACGCATGTCCGAACTAAATTTTTGCGAACTCATCTCGATCAAACCTATCGGCGAAGGCACCCGCGTCTGTCTCGACCTGGTTGACCGCCTCGATTCTGACGAGGGCGTTCTACTGGGGGACACGGGGCATGGTTACCTACTCGTTTTGTCGGAAAACCAAAAGTCGGCCACCTATCCGGCCCGCCCCTTCCGGATTAATTGCGGTGCCATCCACCATTACCTTTTGCAGGAGGACGAATCGACCTGCTACCTGAGCGAGTTGCACCCGGAACAGTCGGTGACAATTGTGCATGCCAGGACAGGGAACCAACGTAGCGTCCCCATCGGCCGCATTAAAATGGAAACGCGCCCGCTCCTGCGGGTCATCGCCGAATGGTCGGGCACCCGTATCTCGGCGACCTTGCAAGACGCCGACAGCGTGCGCCTGATGACCCGGGACCAGCAAGCCGTCGATGTGCGCTCCCTCCAGCCGGGCGATGCACTTTGCTTCCAACCGGACGAACCCGGCCGCCACCTCGGCCAACGTATCGACGAGACGATCCGGGAACTTTAAGCCTCGGCCCGAATGGCAAACTATAAGCAGTTTGGCAAAATGCCATTTTGCCTAAACTGGGCTCCGGGTTTGACTTGTTCGCTAGCTACAGCGTCCTCTTTCCATTCAATCCTAAAATGCTAAAGCCGGTCGTTCGCTCGCCCATGCACAAATCATTCAAAATCACTTCAGAATCGCGCACAAACGCCCCCGGGCATCCGGGTCTTCCCTTATTTTTGCTGCTCGTAGCCGCGCTGCTGGCTCTGACGGGTTGCGCTGAGTCTGAAAAGGATGCGCGCGGCGAAAACAATCAGCCACCGCCACCCGCCAAGGTGGGCTTCATTGAGGTGGAGTCGCGCACGATCAATCGCATCAACCAACTGCCCGGGCGGGTCGTGGCCTATGAGGTCGCGGAGATCCGTCCCCAAGTGAGCGGCATCATACAATCCCGTCTCTTCGAGGAAGGCGCTTACGTCGAGGAAGGCCAGCAGCTTTACCAAATCGACCCGGCTCGCTACGAGGCCGATTACGAAATGGCTCAAGCGGCTCTCGAAGACGCGGAGGCGCGTTTGACTAATGCCCGGACGCTGGCCGACCGCAATGAGCGCTTGATTAAAACGGGTGCCGTCAGCCAGCAGCAATACGACGATGCCGTGGCCGAGCTCAATCGGTCCAAAGCTGCCGTTAGCATGGCAAGAGCCGAGATTCGCATGGCGGAAATTAATCTTGAGTACACGAAGGTGCGGGCACCAATCAGCGGTTTCATCGGTCCCTCGGGGGTGACCCGCGGCGCCTTGGTGACCGAACGCCAGGAAATGCCGCTGGCCACCGTGCGGCAGCTTGACCCGGTTTACGTTGACCTCGCGCAGTCGGCTGCGGCGGCTCAGGCGCTGCGGGATCGACTCACCGCCGCCCGGCTGAACCCTGAAGGCAAAGAGACGTTCCCCGTGACTTTGTATCCGGCTCACGGAAACGAAGCTTACACGGAACAAGGCGAACTCGATGTCGCCGAACTGGCAGTCGACCCGCAAACCGGAGCCATACGTCTTCGGTCGACCTTTCCCAACCCGGACAAACGCCTCCTCCCCGGCATGTTCGTGCGCGCCGCTATCGACGAAGGCGAGGGCAACGAAGTGATTGCGATTCCACAAAAAAGTGCGACACTCCAGCCCGGTGGCCAACGGTCGGTTTGGGTCATCAATGAAGACGAACGAGCACAAAAGCGAATGATCCGCACAGGTGCGGCCTTCGAGGATCAATGGATCGTTCTGGAGGGCCTTGAGCCGGGACAGCGCCTCATCGTCGAGGGCGGCATGCGCCTCAACGAAGGTAGCGAGGTCGAAGCTAAAGCAATCGAATCGGCAGACTAGACCCATGACCTCCAGCTTCTTCATCGCCCGCCCCATCTTCACACGGGTCATCGCCTTCTTTATCATGGGCTTTGGCCTCTTTTCGTTTTTCCAGCTGCCTGTGGAGCAGTATCCGAATATCGCCCCACCCAAAGTATCTGTCACCGCCACCTACCCCGGCGCTTCCGCTGAGACCCTCGAGAACACCGTGACCCAGGTGATCGAGCAAAACCTGACGGGCATCGACAACCTCCGCTACATTCAATCAGAGAGTTCTTCAGCTGGCCAAGCGACCATCACACTGACCTTCGAGCCGGGCACGGATCCTGATGTCGCCCAAGTGCAGACTCAGAACAAGGTATCACAGGCCCTCTCGTCGCTCCCTTCGATTGTTCAGGAACTCGGCGTGCCGGTCGAGAAAGCTGGCAGCAGCTACTCCCTCATTGTTGGCTTCTACTCGAAGGACGGCTCCCTCAGCCGCAATGATATTTCTGACTTCCTTGTTTCCAACTTACGGGAACCACTCAGCCGGGTGAGCGGCGTCGGCCAGATCCAAACCTTCGGACCCGAGCACGCCATGCGCATCTGGATGGACCCGCAAAGCTTAAATAATTACGAGCTGACCGCCGTCGACGTGATTGAGGCCATCGAAGAACAAAACGTCCAGCTCGCCACCGGCGAAATCGGCGGCGCCCCCAGCGTGAGCGGGCAGCGGCTGAATGCCACCATCACGGCACAGTCGCTCCTCACCACCCCGGAGGAATTTGGCAAAATACTCCTCACCGTGACCGGGGACGGCGGCCATGTCACCCTCGACGACGTGGCCCGAATCGAGATCGGCGCGGAAAGTTATCATGTCATTGGCCGCTGGAACAAGCAGCCCGCCTCCGGCATCGCCATCGAACTGGCCCCCGGTGCCAACGCCCTCGAAACCATCCAAGCCGTTAAGGACCGCGTTGCCGACTTTGCCCCGATCATTCCCGACAGCTTGGAAATCGTCTACCCGATCGACGTCTCGCCCTTTATCAAAGCCTCCATTCTCAACGTGGTCTTCACCCTGAGTCTCGCGATCACCCTGGTCGTGCTGGTCATCTTTGTTTTTCTTCAGACCGTTCGGGCCACCCTCATCCCCGCCATTACCATACCCATCGTGCTGCTTGGCACTTTCGGCTTTCTCTTTGCCTTCGGTTACTCAATCAACGTCCTCACCCTCTTCGCCCTCGTCCTGGCCATCGGCATGCTGGTGGACGACGCCATCGTGGTCACGGAAAACGTCGAACGCAAGCTGGAGCAGGACAGCAATGTGCAACCCAAGGACGCCGCCTACGCCGCCATGCAGGAAATCTCCGGCGCCCTGCTCGGTACCACCATTGTCATCTGGGCGGTCTTCCTCCCCATGAGCTTTTTTGAGGGCTCGGTCGGCGTGATCTACCGGCAGTTTTCCGTGACGATCTCTGCCGCCATGGGTATCTCCCTTTTCATAGCGCTGACGCTCTCCCCTTCCCTCTGCGGTCAAATCCTACAAGCCGGCAAGGCCGTGAAAGACCGGGGCTTCTTCGGCCTCTTCAACCGGGGCTTTGATCAGATCCGCCGACTGCACCTCGCCTCCATGGACCGGCTCCTCGGAAATCGCGTGGTCCTGCCCCTCATTTTTGTCGCGCTCATCGCCGCCACCGCCGTGGTCTTCGTGCGCATCCCCACCGGCTTCCTGCCCGACGAGGACCAGGGCCGCATGTTCACCCTGCTCTCCGGGCCGCCCAGTTCCACCCTCGAGACCACCCTCGAAAAGGTCGACGCCATGGAAGACTTCTACCTCAACGAAGCGGGGGATGCGGTGGAGGGCCTCTTCGCCGCCGCTGGTTTCAGCTTTTCCGGGCGCGCGCAAAATGTCGGCATCGCCTTTATCAAGTTGAAAGACTGGTCCGAGCGCGACGAATCCCAGTCCGTCTTCGCCCTGCGCGGGCGTGCCATGGGAGCCCTCTCCGGGATCCCCGACATCATGGCCATACCCATCGTCCCACCACCGGTTACCGCCCTCGGCAACGCGAGCGGCTTTGAGCTCCAACTCATTGACCGCGCCGGACTGGGGAACCGCGCCCTTTCCGAAGCGCGGAATCAATTTCTCGGTGCCGCCAATCAAAACGACCGCCTTACCCAGGTCCGCTTTAACGGGTTGCAGGACAGCCCCCAATACACTCTGGACGTGGACCACGTCAAAGCGCGCGCCCTCGGCGTCCCCATCAACGCAATCAACCGGACCCTGAGCACGGCACTTGGTGGCACCTACGTCAATGACTTCCTCGAAGCGGGCCGGGTCAAGCGGGTCTACGTGCAGGCCGACGCCCCCTTCCGCATGCTTCCTTCAGATATCGAAAACTGGTATGTGCGCAATGTGAATGGTGGCATGGTGCAAATGGCCGAGCTCGCCACCGGCGACTGGGGCTTCGGCTCCCCGAAACTGACCCGCTTCAATGGCGCCTCTTCCATGGAGATCCAGGGATCCACGCCCGAGGGCATCAGCTCCGGCCAAGCCTTCGAGGCCATCGACCGCCTCGCCGCCAACCTTCCTCCCGGCATCGACATCGCCTGGACCGGTCTCTCCTATGAAGAGCAGCAAGCCGGCACGAACACGAGCCTCCTCTACCTCGTCTCGGCCCTCGCTGTCTTCTTCATCCTCGCCGCACTCTACGAGAGCTGGGCCATCCCCCTCTCCATCATGCTCGTCGTGCCACTCGGTATCTTCGGGGCCGTTCTCACCACCTGGCTGACCGGCCAGGCTAACGACGTCTACTTTCAAGTCGGCCTGCTCATCACCATCGGCCTGGCTGCGAAGAATGCCATCCTCGTCATCGAGTTCGCCAAAAACAACTTTGCTGAGGGCATGTCCGCCTACGACGCCGCCTACGAAGCCGCCCGACAGCGTCTCCGCCCCATCCTCATGACCTCGCTCACCTTCATCCTCGGCGTCATGCCCCTAGCCTTCGCCACCGGCCCCGGCTCCGGCGCACAAAACGCCATCAGCGTGGGCGTGCTCGGCGGCGTCACCACGACCACCCTCTTCGTCGTCGTCTTCGCGCCCTTCTTCTTCATCCGTGTCTATCGACTCTTCCGGAAGGAAAGTCCGAGCTAAGGGGCAACCGCTGACCGAGCGCCTTTTCGGCGCTGATGTCTCATACGTGGCGTCCGAGCTCGCTCGGGCTTTAGCGGCGTAGCCGATCCGCCAGCGCGAGCAAGCTCGCACACTACAGGAATACGCCGACACAGCAAACGTGGCGTCCGAGCTCGCTCGGGCTTCAGCGGCGTAGTAGGCCTATCCGCAAAAAGCGGGTGGGAAACCCATGCGCCGTAAATATTGACATCATTTTATAGTTCCATCGAATTAATGGCATGATAAAAACTCAAATTCAAGTGCCGGAAAGTCAATACCAAGCCCTACGCAAGTTCGCCAGCGAGCGGGAGTGGTCGATGGCCGAAACTTTTCGCCGGGGTGCCGAGTTACTCTTGGAAGTGTATCCGCCCCACCCGGGTCCAGTCGCTCAAACTTGGACGCCACCGAGTTCTGCCGATGTGGGCTGGAACGACCTCAATCCAGCGGAATTGAAAAGCTGTGTTGAAAATGACCGTGAACCGACGCTGAAGCCGATCAAATGATCGCAATTGATGCCAATATCCTACTCTACGCCTATGCCGAAGGCGCCCCGGAACACCGGGCGGCGCAGGCCTTTCTGGCCGGGTACATTAGTCGCAGCGATGTAGCCATCAGCGAATTCACCTTGACCGGGTTGTATCTGTTACTCCGCAACCCGGCCGTTTTAAAAAAGCCGCTTCCCGCTGCGAAGGCAGTCGATGTCATCGAAGCCTATCGGAGGCATCCAAAGTGGCGCATCCCGGGCTTCCCGCCAGCCAGCAGGGAAATCCATGACCAACTCTGGACGCACGCCAGGCGTCACCAGTTCGCACGCCGACGGCTCTACGATGTCCGAACCGCGCTTGCTCTGATAGCTTTTGGCGTGACCGACTTCGCCACCGCCAACGTAAAGGACTTCCGGAACTTAGGCTTCGAGCGCGTCTGGAACCCCCTCAAACAACCGTCGAGTCGATAGATACGTGGTGGCCGAGCTCGCTCGGGCATTGCAGCCCTGTAGGCCGATCCGCCAGCGCGAGCAAGCTCGCACACTACGGCAATACGTTGTGGCCGAGCTCGCTCGGGCTTTAGCGGCGTATTGGGCCGATCCGCAAAAAGCGGGTGGGGACGATCTCAGCGCCGCTCAAGCTGAAACCACAGAAGTGCCGCAGATTAGATCAACCAAGGATCGCTTGTCGTCCCCGTTCCCAAAGATTGGGAGAAGCGGTAGAATCAGTCCTAAGCAAAGCGTCTTGAGTCCAGCGCGTAGAATAAGTCTAAGAGTGACGCTACTTTTATTCGGCTGCCCTTGAATTCTGAAACCTAACAGCCAATAACCCCCTGTTTGCCTAAAAGCACAGTAGCTCACCGCAAAATACAACCAAACAAGCGGAAGTATCGAAAAGACGACTTCCTCCAGAAGAAGTTCTAAAAACCAGAGAAAACCAGAAAGAAGGATTAGATCCACCCATAAACTTAAAGCGCGACTGATCATCACTTGTCAGTCCTCATCGAGATTTATCGCAATTACGCTACATGAAGGCAGCTTACCCGTTTCGTTTAGAAGCAAAGAAAATTCAGATTGGAAAGTTTTTAGGAATCGCTCGTAATCATTTGCTCTGTCAGAGCGAAGAAACCCTACGAGTCTTTGAAATTGCGATAATCTAATGTCAGCATCAACTTTTAAAAAATAGATTAAGCCCGTTCCCTGGTAGACATAAGTCTCAGCAACATATTTTCCATTAAAGGAAAGGCGCGGAGACTCTTTGAGCCGCAATTGATTTCCCTGTCGATCCCAAGACGACGAAACTCTACTTGAAGTTGGTTCATTTAGTTTCATCGCGAATAAAGCATTTATCAACATCTCAAAATACCCTGTTGCGACCTCTAGTTCTCGATGATCTAGAGCCTTAGACGACGCCTCGTATCTATCCCCAACTCTGAAAACATTGAACTCGCCGATGACCTCAGGCAGTAGGTAAGTGTTTGCCTCTGGGTCACCATATGATTCTATGCTGTCGACCGAAACGGAAAACGTTTTCATATCCATATCCATCGAAAATTTCCCGTATGCTATTTTTTTATACGCATGGGGCACCTCCGAGCGCGACGTTTCGCCAAAATAAACAAGAGCGAACTTACCCGATTGGTCGGCAGCGTAAATTCCCTGCGCAACCAAACATAATATAACTGTAAAATATTTCATGGTCCTCAATATTTGTTTCGCGCTGACCTGAATCGGTTGCTCATAGACAGTCACATTAATTTTGAATTTAGTCTTTTCAAAACCGAAACTTCGAAAGAAGAGCAAAAGACGTTGCAGGTTATCGACAGGAATATCAGTATTTGCCTCATTCGAAAACTCGTTAATTTTTCGGAAATTGTTAGTGGCCGACGTCAAAGGTCTATTTTGGATACTTCGAAATAAGCGTTCAACCCCCGCTCACGCCGAGCAAAAAATTCAGAGACCCCTCATTGGACAATCAGAAAATCGACGTTCCTTTAAGATGTTACATTGCTAATTCCAGTCGAGGAATGTCTGATCATTCATAACTTACCGGCCGGCGGTTCATCTCGGACCGTCTGGCAAGTTTCGCACACCGCTGTCTATGCAAAATGACATCTAAACTCATTGGGGCGGCCGCGGCAAACATACGGAATCCAGGACCAACAGCTTTGCCAGCGCGAGCAAGCTCGCACACTACGGGAAGATTACTGATAACGCTTCTTTTGTTAGAGCGCTTAACAGTAGCTTAATGACGACGCTGTTGACACGGATTCAGCCGAAATCAAATTGTTTCTAGGATGGCCGTGAGCCTGTCGGCAACTCCATAATCAGCTCTGGACGCATGCCAGGCGCCACCAGTTTGCACGTCTGCGGCTCTACGATGCCCGAACTCCTCTTATTCTGATAGCTTTTGGAGTGACCGACTTCGCCACCGGCAACGTAAAGGACTTCTGGAATTGAGGCTTCGAGCGCGTCTCAACCCCATCTAAAGAAAAGACAGAAGACCCACCGCTTTTACACCACTTCTAAATCGCCCCTGGCACCCATCCAATAATCCTCGGTTACTTCACAAACGTAGCGTCCGAGCTCGGGCTTTGCGGCTTAGTGAGCCGATACGCAAAAAGTAGGAACCCGTCTCCGCCCTGCCGGCTTAACCGAAATACGGCATCCTGCACTCCGTAGGGGACGATCTTGGCACCGCTCAAGCCGAAAGCACAGCTTTGATTCTATAGCCTAACAGCGGTATCCACCTGTTTGCCTAAAAACACAGTAGCTCACTGCAAAATAAAACTAAACAAGCCACCTTTTACTTCAATCCAGCTACAGAAACCTCTGCCAATTGATATCCAAAATTTTCTTTCTGTGCCCCGCTAAGCTTCCTAATTACGACTTCCTCTGCGGACGAGTCTCCGATATCCATGCTCCATAATACTGATTCTGGAAAACTTTTGATATCAGATTCATACGAACACCACACACTTTTTACTGCGGCTT
>JAAAPI010000405.1 GCA_009908325.1 Verrucomicrobiota bacterium
AGTGGATCCGCCAGGACCTGCTCCGGGCTCGGACCGCGTCAACCGCGGCGGCTCTTGGCGCGACGCCGCTCCTTCCGCAAATGCATCGTCCGGACAAGGGGTGCGGAGTCTGTGTCTCATAAATCCCCCTCTTTTTTAATGAAAGGTACTTGCAATAAAGCATCGGGCTTGTTTGCCTGTCTTTCCATGCAACAAGCAATCAGCACACGCATAGGCGCGATGGGGCTGCTCCTTGCGATGGGGCCAACGGTGCTCAGCGCGCAGGAAGATACCGGGGAAGTCCCTGAGGGACCGGTTTACACGCTGGAGAAATACGTCGTCACTGGCACGGCCCAGCCCGTGCGCGCGTTCGAGACCCCGGCCGACGTCTCGGCGATTCATGGCGAGGAAAAGCTCCGCCGCCAAACAGCCAGTCTCGGCGAGATGCTGGACCATCTGCCGAGTGTTTCCACTATTGCCACCGGTAGCGGCGTGGGCAAGCCGGTGATCCGCGGGCTCACGGATAATCGCGTGCGCGTGCTGCAAGAGGGCATCGGGGTAAACTACCAGCAGTTCGGGGTGCGCCACCCCCCCAACATCGACCCCTTTCTGACGGAGCGGGTGGAAGTGGTGCGCGGCGTTTCCTCCATCCTCTACGGTTCCGATGCCTTTGGTGGTGCGGTCAACGCGATCAGCCCCCGCATCCGGTATGCCAGCGGGGACGAATGGAACCATGGCGGCCGGGGCACTTACCGCTATGCAAGCGGCAACGATCTGCACACCGGTGCCGTCTCGCTGAATCTTGCACAAGAAAACTGGGGCCTGACCGGTGCCTTGGTCCGGCGCGATGCCGGGAATCTGACCGTGCCGGATGTGGAGACATTTGATGGCTCGGGCACCCAGTCCCCGGACGTGCCGAAGTTCGACGGTGAGCTCGACTTCACGGACTTTGAGCAGACCAACGCGATGCTTAAGGGCGGTTACCGATGGGGGAATGCCGAAGGGACGCTTCGCTACGAGCGCTGGGAGCACGAAAACAATTATCTGCTTCCGAATGGAAAGGGCATCGGCATCGACCTCGCAAACAACCTTCTGAAGGCCGACATCGCCGGCGGGCTGGGCGATAACTGGGACTGGAAGGCCAGCTACACATGGAATGAGAACCTGCGCCGCGCCAATCCGGGTGGTCAGCCCCTGCCGGTGCGCACGCCGAACATCGACCTTGAGCGGGACAGTCACACCCTGCGCACCGAGTTTCTTCACGGCAATCCGGAGAATCGACTCTCCGGGACGATTGGGTTTGAGAGTCTCTACGAAGACCAAAAATCGAGCGGGCCAACGGGTCTGACGCCGGGCGGTCAGGTCGAGAATCTGGCCCTTTTCACGATGGGCCGCCTTGCCGCGGATCCTTGGATCTTCGAAGCGGGCCTGCGTTACGATTACCGCTCGCAGGAGGCGGACCCTTCGCAGACCGCCGATGATGATTTGCTCAGAAACCGGCTTGATCCGGTCACCGGGCTTCCCGTGGATGTGGACCTGAAGAACCAATACGACGTGGTCACCGCTTCGCTTGGCGTGATCTATCAGATCAACGAATCTTTGGCGCTCGCCGCCAACGCCAATCGCGGATTCCGGGCACCGGGGCTTTTTGAGCTCTATGCCGACGGTGTGCATGGCGGGGTGGCGGCGTATCAGTTTGGCCAGGCGGATTTGCAGGAAGAAACTTCCCATGGCGGGGACTTTCAGGTGCGCTGGCGCTCCGACCGACTGAATTGGACGGCCACGGCCTACGCCACCGATTTCTCTAACTTTATCTTTCTCGGGGATACCGGCGCGGTCACCGCTGGGGGGCTGCCCATCTTCAAGGTCGGCCAAAACGACGCCACCCTCGTGGGCGGCGATCTTTCCGCCAGCTTCCGGGCAACGGATTGGCTCACGCTTAATGGAAGTTATGAACTGGTGCGGGGGGAGTTCGCTGGCGGAGAGGATGTCCCTTTGCTGCCGGCCGACCAGTTGCGTCTCGAAGCGGTATTTCACCGCGAGTCCCTTGCCTGGATGGAGTCCCCCATGCTGCGCATCGGTATCCGGCACGCACGCGCCAAAGATGCCGCAGGAACGCTCGAGCCCTTCTCCCAGTTCGACGCCAATCCGAATTTTGGCACCGCCTCCACCGATGCCTACACGCTGCTCGACCTCGGGGCCGCCTTTCGCTTCCGCCATTGGCGCTTGGATTTGATGGTGAAAAATGCGACTGATGAAGTCTACCGTGACTTTCTCGATACCTACAAGGGCTACGCCCTGAGCCCCGGCCGTAATATCGTCCTGCAGGCCAGCCTCGCCTTTTAAAGCCAAAAGAGGCTTGACTGACCCGCGAACCTGCCTGCCAACCGGACCGGCTGCACGGGAGTCCGGTCGGCCGCAAAACCCGTTGTTCACCTTTCCTCTGCTGGACGGGGCTTGGCTGTAGAATAGCAGGACATGCCTGAAAGGCACAGAAGCGACCATGGACGATCAATTTCTGGAAGTTGCCATCAACGGCCGAGCCGATGTCCTCATTTCCGGTGACGACGATCTGTTGGAGCTGGATCCGTTTCGAGAAATCCCGATCCTCAGCCCACGGGAATTCCTGAACAACGAACGGAAGAGTTGAAGGCTTGCCCACCCTCTCTCACCAACCCCCTGCGTAAAAACTGAGAAAAGTTAGAATAAGCGTTCGGTCCGGGACCCCAAGGGGGCCTCCTCTGGTAAGGACAATTCAACAATGAACCGGTCAATGGGGCTGGAGATGGCGAAGGAGCAAGTTCGTCAAGGGTGAGAGCAGAGTTTTCGTCAGAGTCGCGCCAGAGGTACCGGCTGCCTTTCTCCACGTATTTCTTACAGCTCTCAAGCGTTTCGGCATCCATGAGCAAGGCAGAAGTCTGCGGGAACTTCGACTTATTCCGGCAAGAATCCGCAGGCCTTCAGCGTCTATGTCATCCGACAGTCGCACAAGCAGCGACTGCATCCCATGAAGTGCGTTCTCCTCATCCTTCCACTCGTTCTGCTGTCCGGCTGCGTCCCAATGCCGGATCAGTCCATCTCAACCCAGCGAACTGCCTCTCGGAACCTCCCTGCCCAAATCACGGCATCTTAGGAATTTGGTCCGGCAAGTCACAGCCAAATGCGATAGGCACACAGCTTTTATGAAAAGAAGCTAGCTTTTTCAAGCGCGCACCAATACCACAGTGTCATGCGCAGCCCAATATCATCTTTCCCGCTCGGTCTCCATTCCGGCGTTCTCTGCTTAACTCTGCTTGCCATATGCCCGATGTCTTCTCTTCCGGGCCAGATGCTCACCGCTGACGCCCCAATGCAAGCTGTGCCCGAGAGAATCTCTGATGCGGAAGCGGAACTGATTGTACAGGCTCAGGAAGAGGAGAAGGAAAAGGAGAAGGACCAGAGGCAAGCGGATATGCTGGGCGAGGAGATTGTTGAGACAAAGGTTGTGTTTCAGGGCGACCAAAAAATCATTTTTAATCGGGTGAGCAGCCAGCGGAATGCCTTCATGGAGGAATGTCAGCCCTCCCAAAGCGAGGGCAGGGAAGTCCGCCGGGATGCTGCGATTGAGTCGAAACGCCTCGCTTCAATGGAGTTGGTTCCCATCTGCCTTGGGGGGATGGTCACGGAAGAGGGAGTGAGTGACCTCTGGTGGAGTCTGGGCGGAGAACGCTATCGGATCGTTACCAACGCGAATTTCTCCTACTTTGGAGTGATCGGGGAGATTGAGGACGGAGACACTCGGTATTCATACTTTTCGGTTGTTTCGCCGGCGCCGTATCAAGGCCAACAGGACGCACTTCCCTATGTGCTTGCCGACTTCACGCCCGGGGCTCTCGAATATTTCGTGATCGAAGAGGGGAGCGATCCCGATGCTTATGAAGCGATTGAAGCGATGCTCCGTTACTATGCTGAAAATCAAGAGAAGATGCGCATCGCCTACGAGAACGGGCAAAAACTCCAAAAGGCGCGCCGGGCTTATCTGGAGGCCAACCCGCCCAAGAAGCGGGACATAATCGTCAACTACACAAAAGACTGAAACGTATGAGACTCATTAAGGGATTCTTTGCCCTTCAAGGGGGGCTGCGCCACAAAGGTTCGACACTTTGCGTGATCCTGATTTTGGGGATCGCAGGGCTGGAGGGCCGGAGCATCGGCTATGATGCAGCGGGACGAGTTGTCTGGACCATTCAACCCAACGGCCAGACGACCACGTTCAGTTATGACGGAAACGGCAATCTGGAGGCAATTGGATCAGTGGTTCCTGGAGCCGATGCGGACCTTGATGGCATACCGGACTACTTTGAGCTGCGGTTCTCAGGAAGTACCACCGGATTGGATTCCACGGCTGACGAAGATAGCGACCAGAATAACAACTTTGTCGAGTATGCGTTTGCCCGCAGTCCCGATAAAGCGGACGGATATGCGCTGACGGTGATTAGTCTAACGGAACCAGATCCAGCCACTGGCGAAGAGTTTCATATCCTCAGATACCTTCGCCCACAGTCGGGACCGCTTCACCTCGAGTACAACACCGAAATCAGCTTCGACCTGATAGAAACGTGGCTGACCGGGCTTCCTGATGTCATCGAGACAGTAGCCACTCCAAGGGAAGGTGGCATCGAGGAGGTAACGGTAAGGTTCCTCGCCCCCTCAGGATCTGTCGATAGATTTTTCATGCGGCTTTCCGTGAAGCAGCGCTGACCCTTAGAACAATGAAAGCAATTCGTCTCCTCTTGAGCATGGGAATGGCGCTTGGCGGCGGCACGGCCTTCGCTGATCCCTTTCCAATCAATACGCCAACAAGCGGCAACTGGGCAACGCCAGTCCATTCCAATGGGGAACTTCCTATTTCGGGGCCGCAGCTTGAGCAACCCGCGGGTGAGCCGGAGTTTCTCTCGGCAGCTCCCGCTCAGCCCGCTGGCCAACTGAACCTCCAGACGGCTGGCTTCAGCTCCTTTGCCGCAGATTTCTCATCCTATTCGCCGGACATTCAAAACATCGTCCGGGCAACCGATGGTGACATCTACAAGATTTACGACCTGATCCGCAATCATGTGGAGTTTCAGCCTTACTTCGGATTTAGGAAAAGCCCGGAAGTCACCTGGCAAAGCCGCCGTGGAAACGATGCCGATCAAGCGTTTCTGTTGGTCGAATGCTTGCGAGCTGCGGGGTTTGATGCGGACTTTCAATATGGTGTTCTGATCCTTTCCGATGCCGACGCTTTGGACTGGTTCGGCGCGGAGAACATCACGGGCCTGAATAGCATTACCGGCTCTGCTGGCTATTTTGGGGGCTCAGGACCGGGCATCTATGGTATCGAGCAGATCTGGTGCTCGGTGGTCGTGGATGATTCTCGCATTCCATTGGCCCCTGCCTACAAGACGTATGCCGAAGTAGCGGGCATTGATTTGGCTGCGGCCATGAACTACACGCAGGCCGGGTTACTCAGCGCAGGTGGCGGAACAGAGACGGCCACCTATGTTCAGGGTGTCAGTGAAGAGGACGTAAACAGCTATCTTGCAGGCCGAGCCATGGATTTGGTTTCGGAGTTGCGGACCAATCATCCCACAGCAGAAATGGATGAAGTGATTTCCGGTCGCCGTATGATCGAAACCCATCTCGAATCTGACTTCAGCAACGGCTTTTACAGCGAAGGTGCATTTGTCTCCGCCGGTTTTGACACCTTCATCTTTGATGATCCATACGGCGACTATTACTTCAACGGAAGTGACTACAGTTTCTACGCCTACCTGAGTTTGGCTATTGGCGAAGTCAATAGCACCGGAGATGCATTTGTGGCCGCACCGCTGACGACGGGCGGCCCGACCGGACTTTTCAGTGGAAAGAAACTGTCTGTGACCTTCGACGATCAAGACCGCGCAGAACTCCGCGTTGATGATGTCATTGTCAATTCGGAAACAGCGCTCCCAAATGGAAATGCGATCGGTTGGGGTTATCTGATTGAGCACCCCTATGATCGTAGCGCTGGCACCCTCTTTGATGAACTCCGTGTCCGCCCGATCGAGCGCGGCAACTTCTATGTCTACGCTTTTGACACGGGTGGCGCGGGGAAGCCCGTTTTCTCGCAACGTCGTCGGCAGCTGCTGGAGAGCTACATGCGTGATGGGTTGACGACGACGGACCCCGAAGTAGCCACCGAAGCCCTTTATTTACTTGGCCTTAACTGGACACGGCAAAATGACCTGTCAGTGCAGATGCTTGCAGAACATCGCGAGTTCGTCCCGGTCCTTCATCACATCATGGCACTGATAAAGCAGGAATCCGGCTTTAGCGTCGATATCCCGGCAACTCTTACTGCCGTTCCCAAGGACGGCAATACCACCGATCCCGGTAGAAACCTCCGCGCTATTCTCATGATGGGTAGCGCGATGGAGCATGGCGTGATCGAGCAAAGCTATGCTGACTTCAGGGCGGTTTCCACCGTGCGCTACCTCTGCGAAAACAATCTCGCGGGCGGAAAGACGTTTCTGGCAACCTCGGCAAATTACTCCACCGTCCAGTCTGATGCCGACTTTGTTGCCGGATGGAGCAGCGCATTTCGTAACTCGCTCTTTCCGTCTGAACTGAGCTCCGGCTTTGATCTGGTTATTCCGGAAGATGGCGCGATTCTCATGGATTCGCTGACGGGCAATGGATATTTTCGATATAACGATACGCAGACCGCAGCGATCATCAATCCGGGCTCTCTGAAGGGCGGCTTTGCAACAACGCCTGGATTTATCGATTTTGGTGAGAACTCCTTTCCTGTCGATCCGACGCTCGGGCCGGACAATCGGGAGAATCCGTTGTCTTTCGAGCCAATTGATATGCTCACGGGAGCCTACGTATATGACGGGGTCGACTTGAGCCTTTCGGGTGAAGGAGTGCGTGGTCTCACGTTCAGCCGTCACTACAGCTCGCTCGCATCGGCCAACAATAAAGCAATGGGCAAAGGCTGGAGCCACAATCACGAGTCCTCCATCATCGAACATAGTGATATTGAAGCTGCTTTTGGCGAAGCCACTCCCGTCCATGCCGCCAGCCTGATTGCCGCGACATGGGCAGTGGGCGATATGGTTGATATGCCAAGTTCGCCAAAGGCTTGGGTGATTGGTTCCCTGGCTGCCTATTGGGGCATGGAAGAGGTTCGGGAGAACACTGCAACCATTGCGGTTGGTCGGCGGGCGATGCCCTTCACCAAGCTGGCCGACGGCAGTTTTCTCCCTCCCGCCGGTATGATGGGAATTCTGACGCAAGACGGCGTCACGGGTGAATACTCGTTGGAAGAGCGCTTGGATGTTGTGGCGGATTTCAACGCGGATAACAAGCTGGCTTCGGTCACTGATGCCGACGGCAATCAATTGATTTACAGCTACTTTACCTCGGGAGCAAATCAAGGAAAGCTTCAGACCGTTACGGATCATTATAATCGCACGCTGACATTTACCTACACCGATGAGCTTCTCTCCCAGGTCGCTGACTCGACAGGCCGAGATGTTGATTTTGCGTATACAGGGCAATTGCTCACCGGCGTCACCGATCCCGAAGACTATACGGCTACTTATGCGTATGACAGCGACGACCGCATCCAGACGATCTACAACAAGCGGGGTGAGATTATTGCTGAAAACACCTATGATGCGTATGGGCAGGTCACGTCGCAGGTCGCAGAGGATGATTCTGCCCAAACCTGGGAATATGCTTTCACTGGTGTTCTCAACGCCGAGATCAATCCTGACCGTGAGTTCTTGACCTACCAGTTCGACAGCAAAGGTCGAACGGTTCAGACGATCGATGGCGCGGGTGGAGTGACTTCCACCGAGTATGACGGCCAGAACCAGATCCTGCAGATAACGGACCCAAGGGACAACATCACCCGATTCGAATACGACGCTCGCAACAATCTACGCTTCACCTATGACGCTCGCAACGGCCCTTCGGGCACCACCTACAAGGTTGAGCGGCAGTACGATGCCAGTGACCGGCTGACGAAGCTGATCGACGAAGAAGGCAATGAGACGGTTTTTGATTATGATCCCGAGCATCATCTCGTCAAAGTCACCGATCCATTGTTGAGGGAGACCGTCTACACCTACCATTCTTCAGGTGCTCATGATGGACTTCTGGAAACGGTGACCACTCCTGGCTCGACCGCCGCCCAAACGCTCGTCACGACCTATGCGTACGACGCCAATGGCTACCCGAACTCAATCACGCGCCCGGACCTCTCCGTTCTCTCGCAGACCTTCAGCGCCCGTGGAGATTTGCTTACCTCACAGGTGACTACCTCCGGGGAGACGAACACCTACCCGGTCACCCATACCTACGACTTGAACCGTCGCCTGCTCACCACTACGGACACGCTTGGGTTCGGTTCGGTTCTCACTTATGATGCCGATGGTAACGCTCTTACATCAACGGACCCTTTTGGCAATGTCACCAGCTCGACCTATTCACCTTTGGCCAGAGTCGAGTCGACCACCGGTCCTGATGGAGAAACAATCATTTTTGGCAATGACATTTCCGGTCGACGGTCCTCGCTGACTAATCCACTTGGCCAGACAACCACCTTGACCTATGATGATGCTGGCCGCTTGGCCTCAACGACCAATGCTCTGGACGAAACAGTCACCCAGGAGTACGACTCGGCAGGCAATCGGACGGGGCTCATCAATGCCCGCGGCAAAACGTATCAGTTTGCTTTCACGGCCAACAACC
>JAAAPI010000114.1 GCA_009908325.1 Verrucomicrobiota bacterium
TTCCTGCACAGCCGCCAGCAGCGTCTCCTCCACGAATTCCGGATCTTCTTTCAAAAACTCAGGATCAAGCTTGAAGGACTGAAACTCCCCCTGCGCATTGATCTTAACCTGAACCGCCCCGCCCCCGCTGGAGACCTCCAGCATAGTTTCCGCAAGTTCAGCCTGGATGGCCTCCATTTGCTTCTGCATTTTTTGGGCTTGTTTGAGTAGTTTGCCGACGCCTGCCATAGTGTAAGAGCTGTGTTGTTGGTTAAAAATGTTAAAGGATCGGTAGTGTCCGGAAACTTGCGCCACCGAGTCAAGCTGATAGCTCACTCAAACAGCTTCAAGAGTGGCTCCTTCTCCTCCGCTTCGATATCGGCGTTCACGATTGCCCGGCGGGCGGACTCGGGGTCGGTTTCTTTCCAAGCTTGCAGACTGCGCCGCAAAGAATTCTTCCGCTTGCTCGCGTCGTCCATAGTGGCCGCCCAAATGAAACCGGCCTCAGGATCGGTCTTAGCGATACTGTTGACCAGACGTTCCACAGACTGATCGCGTTCCGGTCCCTCGTCCAATCCGGAAATCCATTCCGAAGCCGCCATGGGATCGTGCCGGATGTAGGCATTAGCTACGCTACGGTAGATACTGGAACGCTGCGATTCCGCCCCCTCCGGCAAACGATCCAACCACGCAATGGCCGCCTCGGGATCGCTGCGCGCCCACTTATTATAGGCCCGCTGCAAAACCGTCCCCTGCGTATCCGCTTCCACCTCACGACTGATGTAGGCGAAGGTAGCCGCCTCGCCATCCTCCCGCGCCCAATTCTGAAAAATCGAACGGAAGACCCACTGCCCCCGATGCGGGAGGTTCTCACCGTAAAAATCGCGAGCCATCTCAATCGCCCGCTCGGGTTGCTCCCCGGCGACACTATTGATCACGGATTGCACCGCCATGCGTTGTTCATTGCGCGTATCCAGTTGCCGGGCAGCCGTGAAAGCGGCCGATACGTCCCGTTTGGCCCATGCCGTGAAGAGAGGTCTAAAGATTCTTCTGGAGCGACTCCGTGGCTGCTCCAGCGCATAAGCCAGCATACCCTGCGGATCCACCTCCGCCCAACGCGTCTCTAAAATGCCCCGCATCTCCCTACCCATCCGGCCATAATCGCCCGACTCCAACGATTCGATAATAGCGGGATACTCCGAAGCACGGGCCCCTTTCAGATGTTGCACCAAGTGTCCGATCCGGTCGAGGGGATCCAGGGTCTCCAATGCCGCAAACCACTCCGCCGAGAGCGGTCTCCCTTCGACCTCTGAATCCACAGCTTTAGAGCGGTTGGCTGCCCGGGCACCCGAGCGGTTCGACGCCACCCCAGCTTCATTCGAACGACCGGGTGCCGCTTCCGCGATGCGTCCACCGTTCGACACTGAATCCGATCCGTCAGGAGCCAGCAACCGACCGCCCAAAAAACCGACGATCAACGTCCCCGCTACCCACCACCTTCTCATTTCGAAACACAATCGCCTGGAAAAGAAGCTTGCAAGGGGGAACTTTCCGTGTCGCTCCCCGCCATAGGGAACCTTACTCCATATTTGCAAGTCGTCCAGATCAGCAAACCGACCGCCCTGCCTTCGTAGAGCACGACCTGACGTAGATGCATCTTACGCGCATCCGGGCAACCAAGGTAGTGTTACGCGTTCAGTAGCCCGGTATAGGCTTCGTTTTCAGATTCCCGCCATTCGCGCAGCTCAAGAGCCCGCATTGATTCCCCAGGCAGGGGTTCAGTCCATGCTTCGAATTTCCGCCAAGCCTGACATCCTGAACTTTAGGGATTGTTTAGCGCAAAATTTAAAAAGCTACCTAGAGCCTCTCCCAAAAGGGTGAAGTCAGACCTGTAGCAACCTGCAGGTGAAAAAAGAAAAACGAACCCCTTTTACCTTAGACCTTACACCTTCAAAGTGCCCTTCGTCCAGATTTAACTCGGGTTTTTTCATAACCGCGACCATCTGCGGCTGATGGAGGACTTGATGAAACTCGACCAGGATTTGCGCGGCAGTGGCTTGGAAAATGAGGCGCAGTTGCGCAAGCTGAACAACTTACTTGTGCGGACACTCGGAGGCGCTCACGGGGCGGGGCCTTTAGGTTTGGCACGGCCCGAAGATCTGTCGGTGTGTTTGATCGATTCGACCTGCCTGAAGGCGGACATACACTTCCCGGTCGATTGGGTGTTGTTGCGGGATGTTTCCATCACTTTGCTCAAGGCAGTCGTCCTTATTCGCAAAGACGGATTGTTGCATCGGATGCCCGAAGAACCCGAGCAGCTTATGAGGGAGATGAACAAACTAAGCATTGTTGGGACAGGCTCTAGTTACGCGGCGGGCACCCGTAGGCCTCACGGAAGCGGCGGTTGAAATTCGAGAGTTTGTGAAAGCCGCAGGCGAAGGCGATTTCCGTGACGGACGCATCACTCTGCACTAGCATGCGACTGGCTTGGCCGAGGCGCACCCCACTTAAATAGGCAGAAAAAGTCTTCCGTGTGTTGCGCCGGAACAAGCGGTTGAAATAGGCAGGCGCGAGGCCGACGGACCGCGCCATGTCGGCGTGTGCGATGGACTCGGCATAGTGCTCACAGATAAAACGGCAGGCCCGGTCAATAGGATCCGAGGAAGCGACACGCGGACTCAGGCAGTAGGATTCGCTGGCCAACTCTTGGACGTCCTCCTCACGAAGCAGCGTATCGATCAGCTCGATAAAGACCCGCCAACGTTTCAATCCTGCTTGCTCCCGCATCACCACCAGACAGTCGCCCGCCCGGCCGGCAGTCCGCCGCCCGAAAGACAAACCACGCTCCGCCCTGGCGAGCAGTTGACGAAGCTGGATCTCTGGAGCGGTTCAATTAATTGCAGCGCAGGTCGCATCCCGAATATCTGATTTACTATTTTCCTATAAAGTCAACAGAGTATTGATTAAAGCCAACTCAAGCAAAGCTCCCGACGGGAACGTTTGCTATGATGGACGTTTAATTCAACCTACAAATCCACACTCCACCTGCCATGCCCAAAGTAACCCTGATCACACCTGGTAAAAAAGAAGTCACTCTCAAAGACGCCATCGGCACCCTCATGGAAGCGGCCGTTGATGCCGATGTCGAAGGGATCGACGGCGACTGCGGCGGCGTCTGCTCCTGCTCGACCTGCCACGTTCACGTCGCCCCGGAATGGGTCGAACGCGTCGGACCGCCCAACGAAACCGAAGCCGACACCCTCGAATTCGACGAGCGCACCACCGCCCGCAGCCGCCTGAGCTGCCAAATCGAGCTCAACGATGAACTCGATGGTCTCGTCGTCGAAATCCCCGACTCCCAATAAACCCAGGTCCTTTCCGATGCCCACACCCGACGATCCTTTCAAACAGCCACGCGAAAGTGGCGGTATGCTCACCTGCCCCTTCCAGGGCAAAGACATCGCCATGATCCTGCGCCACCGCGACGTCCGTGCAGCCGCGAAGGACTGGCAGACCTTCAGCTCCGACGCACCCTTCCGCGTCCCCATTCCATCCGAGGAAGCCGTTCGCTCCGTTCGCCAGCTTCCGATCGAGACCGACCCGCCGCTCCACACCGCCTTGCGGAAAATCGTCGAACCCTTTTTCCGCCGTCCCCGCGATTCCGCCGTCCGCACCCGCATCGATCGTTTGATCGAGTCGCTCCTCGATGCGGCGCTTCAATCCGGGGAAGTCGAGATCGTCCACGATTTCGCCCTGCCCCTCCAATCGCGCGCCCTCACCTACCTCCTGAACCTACCCGAGAGCGCGGCCGAGGCATGGATCGGCTGGGGCGTCCATGTTTTCCGCGAAGGTGACGGCGAGGCCAAGGGCGCACAACTCGACGCCTACATCCAGACGCAACTCGACCGCGCCGAAGCGGAGCCCGGCGAGGACTTTTTCAGCGCCCTCACCCAGGCCGAATTCGATGGCCGCCGTCTCTCCCGCGACGAAATGACCGGCTTCGCCAACCTCACCTTCGCCGGCGGGCGCGACACCGTGATCAATTCCGTCGTCGGCGTGCTCGCCTATTTTGGCGAAAACCCGCAGGCTCATGAGGAACTGCGCGAACATCCGGAACAAATCAACAGCGCGACAGAAGAATTTTTCCGTGTGCTCAGCCCCCTCACCCACATCGGGCGGGTCTGCCCGCAAGCCACTGGCGTGCACGGCAGCCAGGTCGAGGCCGGTGAGCGCATCGCCCTGACCTGGGCCTCCGCCAACCGCGACGCCGAAGTCTTCGAGGCCCCCGACGAAGTCCGCCTCGACCGCAAGCCCAACCCCCACGTCGCCTTCGGCTTTGGAGCGCACAACTGCCTCGGCGCCCACCACGCCCGCGCGATTATTCAGTCACTCCTACAAACCCTCAGCCGAAAAATCGCCCGAATCGAGATCCTTGAGGCCGTTCCCAAAATCGAAACCGAAGAACGCTACCAGCGCCACAACGGGTATGAAACGCTAAAAGTCAGCTTGCTACCGATTCCTTCAGCGCCGCATTAGCGGGCCGCGAAGCAAGCATCCCCATTCGACGGCAAAGGGTGCAAGGCACCTCCGGTGAAGTCGCCCTCCAACAGGACTGAAATATTGCCGGCGCACCGCCGGACGTAGCCGCAGCGAATCAGGATATATCGCCTGAGTGCATTTCATTCAGTTATAATGTGGGGGAATCGTTCTCGACCGGGAGCTGCTGAGGGGTCATGGTTGTTCCGAGTCCTAACCTTACCCTACGCCCATGCGAATTCTCTACATCGACATCGACGCACTTCGCCCCGACCATTTGGGGTGCTATGGCTATCAACGGGAGACCAGCCCGAATATCGACCGGATCGCAGCGGAGGGCGTTCGCCTTGAAAATTGCTACACGCCGGACGCCCCCTGCCTGCCCAGCCGATCCGCCTTGTTCTCGGGGCGCTGCGGCTACCACACCGGCGTCGTGAACCACGGAGGCGCGGCCTCTCAGCCCTTCATCGAGGGGCCGGAGCGGAGTATGCGCGACCGCTTTGGCCACAGTGCCTGGCCCGTCCATTTTCGTAAGCTCGGCTACCACACGGTTGCGCTTAGCACCTTCGGC
This sequence comes from Verrucomicrobiota bacterium, assembly GCA_009908325.1. Classification (GTDB taxonomy): domain Bacteria; phylum Verrucomicrobiota; class Verrucomicrobiia; order Opitutales; family Coraliomargaritaceae; genus Thalassobacterium. The sequence continues at coordinate 5,087 of JAAAPI010000114.1, forward strand.
GAACGTCACAGCGCCTGGCATTACTACGCGGGTTTTAACGAAATCCACAACATTGGCAAGGGCGGCAATGAAAACGCCGACGAGGTCGAAGCCGAGGCACTCCGCTGGCTGGAAGCACGCGGCGCACAGGACAACTGGTTTATGCACCTGAACCTGTGGGATCCCCACACCGCCTACCGTGCGCCGGAATCCTTTGGAGAACCCTTTGCGGACGACCCGATCCCGGAGTGGTATACCGAATCCGTGCGGTCCAAACACTGGCAAGGAAGCGGCCCGCACAGCGCGCGCGAGGTCATGGGCTACAGCGATCAGGTGCCATTCTATTTGAAGGGGCGCTCCCTCCCCCGCCAGCCCTGGCAGATCGATTCCATGGCGGCCGCCAAACGCGTCTTTGACGGTTACGACACCGGCGTGCGCTACGCCGACCAGAGCATCGGCTCGATCGTCGCGAAACTCGAAGCCCTGGGCGTGCTGGAGGAGACGGCCATTATCGTCTCCGCCGACCACGGAGAAAACCTCGGCGAGCTGAATGTCTACGGCGACCACCAGACCGCCGACCAGATCACGCACCGCGTCCCCTGCATCATCCGCTGGCCCGGCGTGACTGACTCGCAGGCCGACAAAACCCTGAACGGTCTTTACTACAACCTCGACTTCGCCGCCACGGCCGTGGAACTGGCCGGCGGCACCCTCGAACCCGACTTTGAAGGCCGTAGCTTTGCTGATACGCTTCGCGGCGAAGCCGCCGACACGGGGCGCGAGTCCCTTGTCCTCTCGCAATCCGCCTGGTGTGTGCAGCGTGCCGCCCGCTGGGGCGACTACCTCTACATCCGCACCTTCCACGACGCCTGGCACGATTACCCGGCAGACATGCTCTTCAATTTGGCGGACGACCCCCATGAGCAAAACAACCTCGCCGCCGACCGACCGGAACTGGTCGAAACGGGCAAAGACATCCTCCGGCGATGGAAGACGGACATGCAAGCGGCCTCCGGCCAAACCGTCGACCCTCTCGAAACCACCCTCAAAGAAGGCGGTTCGCTCCACGCCAGAGAAGGCCTCGCCGCCGACTACCTCGCCCGCCTTCGCGCCACGGATCGTCGCGAAATAGCGGATCGACTGGAGGCCAAATATGCCTCCCTGCCGAAAACCACTGGTTTGTAGTCTGGTAAAGACCCCGAAACTCTACTTCATCGATACCGGGCTCGCCTCCCATTTGCTGGGGATCGAGCGCGCCGAACAGATAAAGACCCATCCCCTGCGCGGGGCACTGTTTGAAAACATGATCGTGGCCGAGGCCCTCAAACAACGCTTTAATCACGGGCGCCCCGACAACTTGTATTTCTACCGGGATCACAAGGGCAGCGAAGTGGATCTGCTGCTCGAATACGCGGAAGGCTTCGACTGCTTCGAGATTAAGTCGGCCCGGACCATCCAAAGTCGCTTTTTCAGCGGCTTAAACACCTTTGAGCGCGATACCGCCCGGGCCAGGCAGCGCCATATTCTTTACGCCGGGGCGGAACAGCGCACCGAGCAAAACACCCGCATCGTACCTTGGCACCGACTGAATGTCGGCATTTGAGTTCAAAAAAAGCTAAAGGGCACTTCTGGAAACTCCCATCGCACGCGACTGTTCTCAAGGTGTAAGCCAAACTCCACCTCGGCGGCAACATGCCCGATCCCTACAGCCTCTTTGATCTCAGAAAAGACCCAAAACCAACCATCCTCCACATCGAGGGACAACGCTACCCGCTACCCGCCGACTCTATTTCCACTCTCTTGCTCACCAACGGCTAATACCGAAACGCTCACGGGGAAGAAATTTCTACGGAGACGATGTGGAACGGAATGTTCGCCCGCTTACTGAACTGCCAACCCTGCAGGCTTCCGATGCCCGAGCCACGACCGAAAAATGCCCCGGCTCCGGAGAGCCGAGGCTTCCCCCAAAAACCTAGAAGATTCTTCCGCTTGGCGGCGGCGACGCAGCATAACGGACAAGAGTCCGAGAAAACCGCTCAGCAAAGCGAAGCTGGACGGCTCAGGGACGGACGCAAACGAGACGTCATCGACGGTAATCGCGCCCAAGCCAGACGAACCCGGAAATGCTTGAACTACGACCGCAAACAATTCATAATCGCGGCTCAGAGAAATGCTTCCGGAATCGTAATTCTTGAGAGCCGCGCTCTCCGTCGTCTCTGTGAAGGTGTCCAAGATGTAAAACTGGTAGTCGGCACCAGCGGTGTAATCCTGATCAATCGTGACCGAACTAGCCCCTCCGAAAGGTTGAATCGACTCGTTTGCGAAGCGATTCCAAGTCGCCCCGGTGCCGTTAGGAGCATCCACCCCGTAGACGGCACCTGCCAACCCGCTTTTACCGTTCATCACATAGTCGAAACTGAAGTTCACGGAATCGCCACTGTCAAAACCTGTTCCGGGATTGGTCACAAATTGCCCAAGTCCGCCCCATGCGGTAAACTGAAGCTCATCTGTTCGGGAACCGACGCCACCCGAGGTCTCCCATAATACTGCCGACGCTGGTGTTGGATCAGAAGTATTGGCAAACGAAATCCAGCCGTCGTTGTAGATATCAGTGCCGGTCGTCACGCCACTAGCGTTGCTCCCGAAACCTCCACCTCCAAAGGCATCACCGCCTCAGTAAACGCCAGCCACCGGATCGTCGAAATCTCCGTTGACTAGAATATTTGCATCGACGGAGCAGAGGAGAGCCGAAGCAGATGACAAAGAAATAAGAGAGATTTTTTTTACAAGTCCTTAACGGCGACGGCAGTTCACAATAAATAACAATGCCATCGATCCGGCCAGCCAAGCATAGCTCGACGGCTCGGGTATTGCAGCGAGTTGAACATTATCGATCGCGAAAGTGCCTGCTTCGCCATCTGCTGACTGCACCAAAATCCTCGGAAATTGCTGGAAAGTCGGATTTGGCGCATCAGCCGCAACCGCAGTCAAGAATCCTTGGTAATCAGTTGCATCACGCAAATTGAAGGAGATCGTTGTCGCCACATCCGCGGTCAGGGATTGGGTAAAAATGTTGCCGGTCGGCGCTCCGGAAGCATTCGTGTTGGTGTCGACGAGCACCGTGCCGAAGCTCCCGGAGCCGTCCCAGATGATGTCAAAGCTGAGGATTGGATTCGCATCGATATCAACCGCCATCGGGCTGGGAGTTCCCGTGCTGTTCACAAAGTCAGCAATCCTCGCTTGGGAGCCGTTGTAGCGGAGCGCACCATCAACACCACCGTTGTTGGTCACCTTCAGAACCGTGCCCGAACCAACCCCGTTCGAGGATGTCCTCGGCCCGCACCCCGTCGATCCCGCAGGCTTTACCCCGCTTGCCGACGTGTTTCCAAGCCGCCTCCAACACGTCCACCCGGTAAATCCGGTCGGTTCGTTGAACGAAGCCGCTTCGCGGCAATTGGTTTCGGGGTGGGTTAATTGGTGGTTTTCATAGAGGCCGCCAGCGGTCAAGCTGACGACCCTATGTCTAATAAAAAAAGCTAAAACAATGTCAGTATAACACGCATGCCCATGCGTCAATGCTTCGCTTTGCGGAGTATTTGGAGTTGCAGGACTTCCGGCAGACTACGGC
>JAAAPI010000193.1 GCA_009908325.1 Verrucomicrobiota bacterium
CATCTGAAAACTATGAAAAAACTCAACGATTCCACCGACCTCGGTCTTCTCATCCTCCGCGTCGGCATCGGCGTGATGTTCCTGCTACACGGCCTGCCGAAAATCATGGGCGGGCCCACCGCCTGGGAAGGCCTCGCCCAAAATGGACTGCCCTTCCTTACTGAGGGGATCGTTTCTGTCGCCTTCGGCCTCGCTGCCGCCATCGCCGAATTCGGCGGCGGGCTGTTTCTCATTGTTGGTCGCTACCACCGTATTGCCTGCGCGGCCCTCGCCGCCACCATGGCAGTGGCCTTTTCCACGAAGCTCGGCGATATCACCGGCATCATGGATTTTGCCTACAAAGCCGGCTGGCCGCTTGAGCTATGCATCGTCTTCGTCGCCCTCTTTTTCACCGGCCCCGGGCGTCACCGCATCTAGAATAACCCCTCGTAACCCGTAGCCGAACGCCTTCGCGTTCGGACAGGCCGACATCGCTTACCCGACCAACCAAAGCCACAGCGCTTCGGCGACCATCCAAGCCCACATTTCACCGCGACTGCAAACGAATCTCGTTCATCTGATGGCTTCGGCAAATGTCCATCACCGCCGTTACATGCTTGAGCGGCACCTCCTCGTCGGCGATCAGTAGTACCGGCAGGTCCGGGGTTAGCTCGCCCGCAAGCTTGATCGCGGATTCAAATGCACCCTTATCGACCTTCCGGTCGTTCAAGTAAATCTGCCCCTCCGGACTCAGTGCGACGACAATCTGCTCGCGTATCTCATTCTCGCCGGCGGTCTCGATCTTTGGCACCGTAATATTCAATGCACTCAACTGCTTGAATTGCATCGTCACCAGGAAAAAGAAAAGCAGCACCGTCAGCACATCGACAAGCGGCACGATATTGATCACCGGGGGCCGACGACGCCGCCGAATATACTCCGATGCCGTGTCCATCACTCAGTTTTGCTTTGCAACAGAGCCTGCACCCCGAGCCCGATGCGTGCGGCCAGCGATTCAACCCGCCGCAGCAGGTAGGCATGTGCCGCCAGCGCCGGTATCGCGATTGCCAGGCCGAGAATCGTCGTGTTCAGCGCCAGAGCAATCCCGGTGATAAAGGTCCCGGGGTCCGGCAGCCCTGTCTCCGCCGAAAAACCACCGAATACCTGGGTCAACCCGGTCACGGTGCCCAGTAGTCCCAGCAAAGGAGCCGCCCCGATCACCACCTCCAGTAGAAAAACACCGCGCTCCATTCGGCTCACCTCAACCCGCGTAAACGCCTTCAACGCTTCGGCATCCGGCTCCCGCTCTTGATAAAACCGTGCGATACGCCCCGCCACCGAAGATCCATCCACGCCCGTCCCCGCAAGATCCCCCGAGATGAAAGCGTCCGCCAGTCGCGCAGGCATGACGCGCGAGGGCCTCAACGCAATCAAACGCTCAATCGTAATAAACACCGCTACAAAAGAGCACAGAGCGAGTGGATAAATAAAAATTCCGGCATTGCTGAGGATGTCCATTTTAAACGGATACGTTTGGATTTACGGCGATCACGAAAAAAGGCGCAACCAACGCTGCGCCTTTTGTCAGGTAAAACTGAATCCGGTTCCGACCCCTAGAGCACAACGAGCAGAGCATGGATCACTGCGGGTATGAAAAAGAGGAAAACCAGAATAATATTAATCAATAGCGACTTACCTGCTCCCGATTTAAGCGCAACGGCTACAGGAGCCGTAGAAAGATAGCGAATAAAATGAGAACAATTTTATTATCCATATTTGAAGCTAGATGAGTGTTTGAATCGGCAATACGTTATTTACCTAACTCCATGGGTAACGAAGATGAACCGTTTGTCACGTCTAAATATAAGCCAATGAAGCAGCGGTTTTTGACACCGCTTCCGCACCCTCAAGCAGCTCGTCAAGCGGGTCGTAGGCCCCGCTCAGGAGACTGTCGCGCGCACCGGGCTTGATCGCGCACTTGATGGATTGATCCCCAAACCAGACCTTGTGGTCCTCCACGTCGATCGTGATTTCGAGATCGGGATTTGCCTTGATCGCTTCTGCCAGAATCTCGCGGTCCGGGTCCGTCGCGGTCACACAGACCACACCGAGGTTTGTCGAATTGCCAAAGAATATCTCGGCAAAACTGCCCGCGATGACTGCCTGATAGCCCGCACGCATGATCGACTGCGGGGCGTGCTCCCGGGAACTGCCGCAACCGAAGTTGTTGCCGCTCACGATGATGCTCGCCTCTGCAAATCGCGGGTCGTTCAAATTATGCTTTTTGTCCTCACCGGACTCGGTCTTGCGCACATCATAGAAGAGATAGTCGCCAAGACCGTCGAAGGTAATGCACTTCATGAAGCGCGCTGGGATAATCCGGTCCGTATCGATATCGTCTCCGGGCACGTAAACGCCCTTGCCGGTTACTTGTTTGATGGGTGTGGATGCCATGCTTTATTTTGGTTCGTGGATAGAAAGAAGAAACGAAGGCAACGGCTTAAGCCACCGCAACCTCTGGCACATCAAACACCTCGCGCGCATCCGAAACTTCCCCGGTGATCGCCGCAGCGGCCACCATCAACGGACTCATGAGCATCGTCCGACCCGTCGGGGAGCCTTGGCGGCCTTTGAAGTTTCGGTTCGAGGAGCTGGCACAAAGCTGATCACCGATGAGTTTGTCCGGGTTCATCGCCAAACACATCGAGCAACCCGCCGAACGCCACTCAAAGCCGGCTTCGAGGAAGATCGTGTGCAGCCCGAGTTCTTCGGCTATCTTCGAAACCACTTGCGAACCGGGCACCACGATGGCCTGCACCCCCGCCGCAACCTTACGCCCGGCCACGTAGCGCGCCACTTCCTGCAGATCAGAAAGGCGCCCATTCGTGCAAGACCCGATAAAGGCCACATCGATTTTCTTCCCCTTGATCGGAGAGCCGCCTTCAAACTGCATATGCTCCAAGGCCTCCGCAATCGCCGCGCGGTCCGACTGGGTCGCACCCTCGGCTTCCGTCGGGATATTCTCGTTGATCCCCACACCTTGACCAGGCGTGATGCCCCAAGTCACCGTCGGTTCAATGGACGCCGCGTCGATGTTCACCACGTCGTCATACTCGCAGTCCGGGTCAGAGGCATACGATTTCCAACGCTCCACCGCAGCATCCCAGGCCGCACCTTTGGGCGAGTAGGGACGGCCCTTTAAGTACTCAAACGTCGTTTCGTCCGGATTCACGTAACCGGCCCGAGCTCCGCCCTCGATCGACATGTTGCAGACGGTCATGCGCTGCTCCATCGTAAAGCCGTCAAAGACCGACCCACCATATTCGTAAGCGTAGCCAGTGCCCCCCTGCGTGCCGAGCTGGCGGATGATGTGCAGGATCACGTCCTTTGCATACACCCCCGGCCCCAGCTTGCCGTCCACGTTAATCCGGCGGACCTTCAATTCATTCAAAGCGATCGTTTGTGTGGCGAGAACATCACGCACCTGACTCGTGCCGATGCCAAAGGCAATGGCACCGAAGGCCCCGTGCGTCGAAGTGTGGGAGTCGCCGCAGGCGATCGTCGTGCCGGGCTGGGTAATGCCCTGCTCGGGCCCGACGATGTGGACGATGCCCTGGTGGCCCGTGTTGGTATCGAAGAAAGTCACCCCATACTCCGCGCAATTCTTGCGCAGCTCTTCGATCATTCCCTGCGCCAGCGAATCGCTGTAGGGCTCCATCGTCTCATTTGTCGGCACGATGTGGTCCACCGTGGCGAACGTGCGATTCGGAAACATCACCGGAAGCCCCTTATCCCGCAGCATACCAAAGGCCTGCGGACTCGTCACCTCATGGATCAGGTGCGTGCCGATCAATAATTGGGTCTGCCCGTTCACCAATTGGCGAACCGCATGCCCATCCCATACTTTTTGAAATAAACTTTTACCCATAACGTCTCTTAAATTCAAAGGTGATTCTCAACACTGTCTCAACAAGGAGCCACTACCCGCCTCTGGCAATCGAAAAGAAAGGATTTTTTCGGAACCAAAAACCCCGCAGCCACGACCGCCTACGTATGTCCGCTCCTTCAGGTGCGGACCACATCCAACAAAATCACTCGGCCAAATGCCCCCCTCAACGCCAGACTCACTCCCCAACAAAAACCCCGCAGCCCAGGCCGCCTACGTATGTCCGCTCCTTCAGGTGCGGACCACATCCAACAAGATCACTCGGCCAAATGCCCCCCTCAACGCCAGACTCACTCCCCAACAAAAAACCCGCAGCCCAGGCTGCGGGTTTCGAATTATTAACTGAGTCTTAAAAGACCTCTCACCGAATCATCGGTCAGCATCTCCTAGCCAAATCTTTAGAGGATTGCTTTCAACCCGGCGCCGGCCTTGAATTTTACGGCCTTGGAAGCTTTGATCTTAATCTTATCCCCGGTTTGTGGATTGATGCCGTCGCGAGCAGCACGCTTGGTTACCGAGAATGTGCCAAAACCGATGAGCTGAACGTTTTTGTCCTTTTTCACCCCTTTTTTAATACCTTCAAGAACGGCTTCGATAGCACGCTCTGCGCCTGCTTTTGAGGTGTCTGCACCGAGTGATTTTTGTACTTCTGCGACGAGTTCTGCTTTGTTCATATAATTTGTTTTTGTTGTTGAGGTTTAGTGGCCGATTGCCGACGCGCATCAGACGTTCCCCAAAACGGTGCGTCAACCTAAAACCGCCTTCAAAGCCCCATTTTTCGCGGTTTTCAGCCAAGCAACCTGCTCTAAGCCGCTGTGGGAGGCGGTTCAAGCCCCACGCCGGGCCTCAATTACCTGTTTTAAGAGGCTCTCCAAGGCGGCAACCTTTGAAATATCGCGTTCTTGCGCAATCTGCTCAGCCCGCTTAAGCAATTGCGCCGCCATCCCATTCGCCTGCCCGCGGGCAGCACCCATACCAATAAACAACTTGGCGACCTTTTCGATATCGTCTTTGTTTCTGTCGTCCATCCCTTTAAACTCCCTTTCGTAACGGCTCGCAAACCGCAATTTCAGAATTCTCGCCTCTGAGCGTCTCTCCGGCACCGACAAAGCGACTTTTCAAAAGTGCCACGCCCCGCCAACCTTCGCCCTGCTCATAGGCCGAGCGAACTTCGCCCACTGCCTTTGAGTGCTCGTTATAGACGGGCAGAGGCAAATCCGGAGCTTCACCCTCCCCGGTGACGACAAACAACCGGCGCCGCGCCTGGCCTAAATTGTGCATACGCGCCACAACCTCTTGGCCTAGGAAACACCCCTTTGTAAAGGAAACCGCATCCCGCTCCAGCCCACCCTCACCCGGCAGATCGGCCGCACCAATTTCGAGCGGTATCAGCGGACGCCCCGAAGCGATGCGCAGCAAGCCACGTGCAGACGCCGATAGCTCCCGACAATCCAAGTCCGCCAAACGCATCCGAAGGGCCCCTGCCTTTGCATTCGACTCCGCCATCAACAGGTAGCTCGATTCCGGCGCATGGGACAGGTAGCCATACTCCGTTTCGATAAACCATCCCGCCTCCGGCAGATTTAGTTCCAGTTTGGCACACGCCCCGGCTGAAAGCTCAAAAACGGGCTCCCCTTCGGCAGGTTCGATTTCCACATCGTCCGCGATAACGTGCCGTTCCAAATGGGCCCGAATCGCCTCCCCGTCGCTGCTCTCACTCAGCACATGGAACCGGGACTCGCCATGACAAAGCACTACGCTGTCGCCCAAAACCTTCCCCTTGACGTCCAACCAAAGACCGTAGGTCGCCCGGCCTGCCTTAAAAGGCTGCAACTCATTACTGAACTGACTCTGCAAAAACTCAGCCGCATCCTCATCGCTCACCGCAAAAGACGCCATCGGCCGATACGCATAAAACCAAAACGATTCTTTCATTTCGCAAACCCTAGCATGGAGCCGAATAGATTCAACTTCCTTCGAAATACAATAAATACACAATACAATAAATACACAGGCTATTTAATTGCATGGTTTTCAGAATGAATTGAGCTTGTTCAATCGTCCGGCCTTTGCTTACTCTCAACGCGTGAAAAAAGTCACCGATATCAACATCACCTCCAAGACGCTGCTGCCCACGCCGCTGGACCTCTGCCAGGAGATTCAAAAAACCGAAGCCGCGCATAAGTTTGTCGCCGATTCCCGCGAAGCGATTAACGAAATCATTTTTGGCAAAGACCGCCGCCTGCTCGTCGTCATCGGCCCCTGCTCAATTCACGACCTCAAGGCCGGGCGTGAGTATGCCAAGAAGCTGGCCCGGCTGGCTGAGGAGGTAAAAGACCGGATGCTCATTGTCATGCGCGTCTATTTTGAGAAGCCGCGCACAACGGTCGGATGGAAGGGCCTCATCATGGACCCAAACCTCGACGGAACCAGCGATATCCCGGAAGGCCTGCGCATTGCGCGCCGTTTTCTACTCGATATCATCGAGATCGGTTTGCCCACGGCGACCGAACTCCTCGACCCCATTACACCCCAATACATCGCCGACCTCATCTGCTGGTCGGCCATCGGTGCCCGCACCACCGAGAGCCAGACCCACCGCCAAATGGCTTCCGGACTTTCCATGCCGCTCGGCTTCAAAAACGGCACCGATGGTGGTCTGACCGTCGCCATCAATGCCATTAAGGCGGCGAGCCAAACACAGACATTTCTCGGGATCGATAACGAGGGCCGCGCCAATGCACTCACCACAAAAGGCAATCCCTTCTGTCACGTCGTCCTGCGTGGCGGCTCAAAAGGCCCCAACTACGGAGCCGATGATGTCGCCGAGGTTCGCGAACAACTCGTGGCCGGGGGACTAACCGCCGCGATCATGACCGATTGCAGCCATGCAAACAGTGCCAAGGATCCCGGTCGCCAGCCCATCGTGTTCGAGGAAATTGTCCGTCAAAGTTTAACCGACCCCAGCGTTATCGGTGCCATGGTCGAAAGTAATCTCAATCATGGGAATCAACCCTTTCCCCAGCCCGTCGAGTCCCTGAAATACGGTGTTTCCATAACCGACGGCTGTATCGACTGGCCAACAACCGAAGCCATGATCCGTAAGGGTTACGCCGACCTGGCCCCCCTTTTCGCTTAAGTAGGCAATCACACCACCTTCTAAAACCCATCTGAAAACCGGCAATCCTCGCACCCGATCCGAGCAAGTCGCATTCTCACGAAATTGTCCAAAACCAAATTGAAACACCATGCATCAAAAACCCATCCGAATCGCCGTCACTGGCGCAGCCGGTAATATCGGCTACGCCCTCCTCTTCCGCATCGCTTCCGGAGCCATGTTCGGGCCCAAACAACCCGTGTCCCTCAACCTCATCGAGATCCCTCCCGCTCTCGATGCTTTGCGGGGCGTGGTTATGGAGCTGGACGATTGCGCCTTCCCCCTCCTCAAGGATGTCGTCGCAACCACGGAAATGGAAGAAGGCTTCAAAGATGTGAATTGGGCCCTCTTGGTTGGATCGGTTCCCCGCAAGGACGGCATGGAGCGGGCCGACCTACTCGGAATCAACGGAAAGGTATTTACCGGCCAAGGCAAAGCCATTGCCGAAACCGCTGCCGATGATGTGCGCGTGCTCGTTGTTGGCAATCCCTGCAACACGAATTGCCTGATCGCCATGAACAATGCCACCACCATTCCCAATGACCGCTTCTTCGCGATGACCATGCTCGACCAAAACCGCGCCAAAACCCAACTCGCCCAAAAGGCAGGCGTGGACGTGACCGAGGTCACAAATATGACGGTTTGGGGCAACCATTCGGCCACGCAGTATCCCGACTTCTACTCCGCTAAAATCAAGGGGCAGTCAGCCGCAGACGTGATTGGTGATGAAGCATGGCTCAAAGACATCTTCATCCCCACGGTGCAAAAACGCGGTGCTGCCATCATCAAAGCGCGCGGATCGTCTTCCGCCGCGTCTGCGGCCAATGGAGTTGTCGATTCTGTTCGTGCCCTGACCAATCCTACGCCAGCGGGCGACACCTTCAGCATGTGCGTCTGCTCCGACGGCAGCTACGATACGCCCGAAGGGCTCATTATTTCCCTACCGTGCCGGAGCGATGGCAACCAAGTCGAAATCGTTAAAGACGTCGAGCTCAACGCATTTAGTCGCGAAAAGTTCGACGCCTCCGTAAAAGAGCTTTCGGAAGAGCGCGAGGCGGTTAAAGACCTGCTCTAAAGCTTCAAAAAGCTCAGTTCCGTAAGGCCTGCCGGAGCAAAAAACAGGGCAAACTGTATCGTATGGTCGCTTTCGATTAATCCTGATTAGTCGGGCGGTACTGATACCGGATTAACCTGTAGGTTTCGGTAGCTACGCAGTTCGCCCCAATCGCCGGACCGCATACAATGCGCGTGCCGGGTTCGGGTGCCACCGCACTGCTCGTTCCAAAGCCGACCTAAATCCTCCAGATACTCCTTCGAACCGAGCGCAGTACCTTCACTGAAGTAGCGGATCCGCCAGCGCAAAAGTTGCCACAGGGGCACCTGCCCACCATTTTCGAGTACTTTTTTTACTGTTTCCGGATCAATTCGCCCCGCATCCTTGCCCTCGACTCCCTTCGCACGTTCACCCTTGCCATACAAAATCAAATTATAGCTTGGCATCAGGTCTTCCCAGGCACGTTTTTGGCAGAAAACGGCCTCGTAGCCCCGCCGGGCCGCCTCATTCCCGCCGACCGCTTGGCCAAAGCTACTGAACCGATAG
>JAAAPI010000133.1 GCA_009908325.1 Verrucomicrobiota bacterium
GTGGGCTGGACCACCGCCAGGCCGCCCCACTCGGCTCCCTTCATGATCTTGGCTCCGGGCGGCTTCTTACGCCGGCACACCCGCTGCACCTCTCCGGTTAATTCCCGCACAAACTCCGCCGAGCCCAGCACCAGCCCATCGGTGAAGTAGCGCACCCGGCAGCGCAGTGCAACCGACGCCGGCAGAACACCCCCTTCTTCCTCGATCACCCGCACCGCCGTCTCCCGGTCAAAGGCCCGGCTCCCCATCAGCCAGGGATTGGCTCCCTGACCAAAGAGCAAAGTCCGGTGCGCACTCAAAACACTCTGCGCACTGTGATCGCCACCCAGATAGTCGCCCCAAACCCGCAGCAGCCCACCGGTCGCCTCCGCACTGCCCGCCACCGCCTCCGCATAGCCGCAAAAACGGTAATCCTTCGGGTCCTCCACCAATCCCGCCCGCACCGGGTTGAGGTCGATGTAAGCCGCCATGGTTTGCAGCGGGTTCCCCCGTCCCTCCACCAGCACCGACTTAAACCGCTCCGCCCACAGCGTACCAAAACGGTCATGGATCTTGTTGAACCAGATCGAGAAGCGCTGCTTTAAAGTCTTCATAAACTCCGAGACATCCCCCATCCGCGCCAGAAGCCGGGCACGGAGCTCCTCCGCCGCCTCACCACCGGCAGCCAGCTTACGCTTCAGCACCTGAATTGAAGCCGTCGCATAGCGCGTCGGCTTCGGGTAGAGCACCTTGTAGCGGCGCATAAGCTCCGCGTCGCTGACCGATTCCTCAACCGGAACGTCCACCAGCACATGGAAGTGATTCGACATCACACAAAAGGTCAGCACCCGCACCCCGCTGAAGTCAGCCACCTGCCGGATCATCTTACGCAGCACCTCCTTCTCCCCACGGCCAAACAGCACCTCCCCGTTCACCGTCCGCGTCATACAGTGATACACTGCATTCTCTCCTCTAACCCGCAAGCGATTGCTTCTCATACACCCAAGCATCCACTCCCAGAAAACCAAGTCAAGTGCGAAATATAGGGACAGGCTTATTTTTATATGAAGAGACAGGCTTATATTTGAATCATTTTGCACGTTTTTTCACAACTCCGCTTAGCGCCACTCGTGTTTAGGGTAACGTCCGGCGAGTTGTTTGCGGACGTGGAGATAAGCCCCCGTCCAAAAGCCATCGAGGTCGTCGGTCAGATGGGCGGGCCTCTGGTTCGGTGCCAACAACTCAACAAGGAGGGGCACTCTCCCATCAGCGACTCGCAGGATACGACCCGGCACATCATAAAAATCCTGGAGTTTCGATGCGATAACGGCTCGCCCACCCGCTTCATAACGAATCCGCGTCGGTCGACTGCGACCTGGCAATGTGAGTTCAGCAGGCGCATACGTATCTATGTAGTATTGCTGCTCCGGTCCGATCCACGCTTTCACCGCCTCCAATACGGGTCGATCCTTGATCTCTTTATAACTGCAAGCGCCATAACAAATCTGTTCAATGATCAGCGCCCGCGCTTCATCGTCGATGGACGCAATTTCGGTTTCCGGGCAGTGCGTCGCCACAAAGTTGACCCGCTGTATCCAATTTTCCACTCCGGCATTCCACTGCTTCAGCTTTAAGTTACCATCAAGCACCTCGCGCGAGAGCAGTCCTGCCGCCTCATCCAAGTCGGGTTCCCCCCGTGCTTTACTGCGGAGAACCAAATCGCGGAAGCGTTGCTCGGAGTAACAGATGACCCGCCGTGCTTCGGGATCATACTGTGTTCGCGCAACTTCGCAAAAATCCCCGGGAAAGAACTCTTCGAGCCACGCCACCTCAACTGCGGTGGCCAATCCCAGCAATACTGTGACATCGCCACGCAACTCCCGCTCTTCCATCTCTGCCGCTACGAAGAGATCCGTCTCGACGATGCTTTCCCGGCGCAACTCTCCACTGCGCCCATGGACCATTCGGCAACGCCGTGTTCCGCCGTCATTACGGAGGCAGAGGTGATCGCTGAAACCGACTAGCAGGCATTTCGCGATGCGTTCGTTCGAATCAGAAGATTCATTTTCTTGTGTGTGCAGCCCCGCGCGCTCCGCAAGTCTCGTGAGCTGCTGCACTACCGAATGTGCCTGCCGGGCCGCTCCGCCATGAATTCCCAGAGCGCCACAGATCCCGGGGTTAAATTTCGCCGATTGCGCAAATTGAAACGCCCGCAACTGCACAAAAAAATCCGACCGGTCATCCACCTGATCTTCCAACTGTTTGCATTGCTCTCTGCGGATGCGATCTTCGCGGGCAGCCCGGTAGATCGGCCGCCCCTGGCTGAGTGCTGCGATTCGGGCAACGTCCGGCAAGACACCCAATCGGTTGGCCTCGATAAGCATTCTGGCATATCGGGGATGCAATGGAAACTCCGCCATTTGGCGTCCCATCTCAGTGATGCACCCCGCGCTGTTTATCGCTCCAAGGTCCCGCAAAAGCGTTTCCGCACGGATCATCGCGTCTTCGGGTGGTGGCTCATACCAGGGAAAACTCTGCCAATCAGATAGCCCGGCTGCGGCCAACATCAACTTCGCCTCCGACAGATCGACCCGCTTGACCTCGGCATCGTCGCGCTCGACGCGGGCTGCTTGCTCGGCCTCGCTCCAGAGTCGAATGCATTGCCCCGGACTCGTCCGCCCCGCGCGACCGGCCCTTTGCTCCGCCGAGGCACGACTGATCCCTTCAACCAGGATTGACTCAACGCCCCTTTTGGGATCATAGCGCGCGACCCGAGCCAAGCCACCGTCGATCACCGTGCGCACGCCCTCAATCGTAATCGAGGTCTCGGCGACATTTGTCGATACGATCACCTTCGCCCGATCCCCGCGCGACACGGCGCGATCCTGCGCCTCAGCCGAAAGTTCGCCGTGCAGGGGCAGAACTTCAAAATGTTTGGCTTCCGGCAGCCTTTGAATGGCCTCAATCGTCTTCCGGATTTCGTAGGCCCCGGGCATAAAGACCAGCACATCCCCCATTTCCTCCAGGGCAGCGATTTGCTTGAAAGCCCGCGCCGCTCGCTCCCAAACCGGAGCCGCATGGCGCCCGAGTGCCGCGCCGGCGTATCTGACCTCGACCGGATACATCCGCCCCGAGGCTTCCACCCGCGTGCAGGGTTTTAAAAAATCCTCCAACGCATCGATATCCAGCGTGGCGGACATAACGACCAGCCTCAAATCCGCCCGCACCGTCGCCACGCTCCGAAGCGCACAGGCCAGACTGAGGTCGCTGGTCAAATGCCGCTCGTGGAATTCGTCAAAAATCACCGCACCCACCCCCTGCAACTTTGGATCCTCCAGTATCTGTCGCAGCAAAATCGCTTCCGTCACAAACCGGATACGGGTCTGCGGCCCAACGACGTTTTCAAATCGGATTTGATAGCCCACCTCAGTGCCAAGCGAGACGCCCCGCTCGCTCGCCGCCCGTTTGGCCAGAAGCCGCGCGGCCAGACGGCGCGGCTGTAGGACAACGATCTCGCCCTCGATGCCGCTTTGATCGAGCAGAATCTGCGGAACTTGCGTCGATTTACCCGAACCGGTCGGAGCCGAGAGCACTACCCGACCTGTTTGCGAGAGACCACCAAGCAGAGCCCCGGCAACATCGTAAATGGGTAAATTGGTTTTGTTTGCGGGCATCGATAGAAGGGCGGCACCTTCAACTTTCCACGCGAAAGGTTCAACGCTCAAAGCATCATATTTCCGATTGAGCCCGCCTGGAAATCCCTATGAAGTCACCGAATGAAAAGCGAATCCCTGCAACGCGAACTCAGGCAAGCGATTTTACACGCCCGCCGCCGAATCTACGAGATGGGCGAGGCAACGCCTCTGGATTTGATCCCGCTGAAAGAGCCCGACCTGGAAATTTTTGTCAAACGGGAAGACCTGTCTCCAATTCATGCCTACAAGTGGCGCGGTGCCTACAACCGTATGGCACAGCTAAGTGATGCCGAACTGCGGATCGGTGTGATCACGGCATCCGCCGGCAACCACGCCCAGGGGGTGGCACTGGCGGCACAGAGACTGGACACACGGGCAATCATCTACATGCCGCTCTCGACACCGCGTATGAAGCAAGTAGCCGTGCAGCGCCACGGTGGCGAACATGTCGAGATTCGCTTGCTCGGCGATAGTTACGATCAGGCCAGCGCGGCGGCTCACGAGTGCGCCGCCCAGGACGGGCTGACCTATATTCACGCTTACGATGATCTCGCCGTCATGGCCGGGCAAGGCACTTTGGCAGACGAGATCGTCATGTCGGGAAAAGGACCCTTCGACGTCGCCTACCTGCAGATCGGTGGCGGCGGCATGGCGGCGGCTACCGCTTCTTGGTTAAAAATCAATTACCCGGACATCCACATCGTTGGCGTTGAAGGCACGCAACAGGCGTCGATGGCTGCCGCTGTCGCGGCCGGTCATCCGGTCACGTTGGACCATGTCGATGTCTTTTGCGACGGCACCGCCGTGCGCAAGGTCGGCCGGTTGACCCACCAAATCTGTGCCGACCTGATTGATGCGTGGGTCACGGTGAGCAACGACGAAGTGTCCGCAGCGATTCAATTTCTCTGGGAAGAGTTGCGCTGCATCCCCGAACCCTCCGGGGCGATGGGCGTTGCCGCGATTCTCAAGCAGCGCGCGGTCCTCGCGAATAAGCGCGTGCTGAGCGTTCTCTGTGGGGCCAATATGGATTTCGAGCAACTGGCCAACATCGCGCAACGGGCCGCCGTAGGGGCAGCGCGGCGACGCTTCCTCAAAATCCAAATTCCGGAAAAACCGGGCGCGATGTATGGCCTGCTCGACGCAATGCCCGACTCGGTCAGCATCATGGACTTCCAATATGGAAAAACAGACGCGGAAAAGGCCGGCCCTGTGATCGGTTTCGACGTTGCCCCGATGGAATTTGATGTCCTTTGCCAGGCCCTGGAAAACAAAAGCTACAGCTACCATGAAGTGACCACCGAGTCCGACGTCGGCTTCCGCCTGATCCACTACGACTCGAAGCTCATGCACCGGCCGATTTTTATCACCCTCGAATTTCATGAGCGGCCCGGGGCGCTGGCGCAGTTCCTCAAAGCGGTCAGCCCGCACGCCAATCTTTGTTATTTCAACTACGTCTACTCCGGCGAACGGGTGGGCCGGGCGCTGCTGGGCTTCGAGTTTGCCGACAAGCAGAACCACGTCTCTTTCGAAGCGGTCCTCGAATCGGCCCAGCACGCTTACCGCACCTACGAGCGCGTCTCAAGCGACACACTACAGCGAATCATCGGCTCATGAATACATCCTCGCTCATCTTCACCGCAATCATCCCGATATTTCTGGTCATTGGGGGCGGTTTCCTCGCCCGTCGGTTTGGGTGGCTGACGGAAGAAGCAGACCGCAGCCTGATGAATCTCGTGGTCAACCTTCTCTACCCGGCCCTTATTTTTTCCTTCATCCTGGGAAACGAGGCGCTAAAGCAGCCTGAAAATATCGTGCTCCCACCGCTCGTCGGCTTCACCAGTATTGTCGGTGGGTTCGGGGTTTGTATGCTCGTTGCGCGCAAGCTGAGTATCGGCGATCAAAGGGAGTGCCGCACTTTCGCCTTCAGCACGGGTATGTATAACTACGGTTACTTCCCCATCCCCATCATTGCCTTACTTTTTGACCGCGAGACGACGGGCGTTTTATTGGTGCACAATGTTGGCGTTGAGATGGCCATGTGGGCGCTGGGCGTGGGGTTCATTCTTTCGGCCAACGATCCGAAATCGCTCTGGCGGCGCATTTTCAGCGGCCCGGTCATTGCCATCCTGCTCGCCGTTCCCATGAATTGGCTGGGGTTGGACGAGCGTATGCCGAATTTCTTTTTCGAGTCGGTCGATCTTCTGGGTCGATGCGCGATTCCGCTCGGGCTTATCCTCATCGGTGCTACCTTTGCCGACCTCGCCAAGGTGTCGCAGCTGATCGAGCGGGTCCAAATACCGGCCTGCGCCTGCCTGCTTCGGCTGGGGATTTTCCCGGCGGCTTTTTTACTCTTCGCCTGGTTGCTCCCCTTTTCGACTGAGCTCAAGCAGGTGATGATCATTCAGGCCGCAATGCCCTGTGCAGTCTTTCCGATCGTCCTGACCCGCCACTTTGACGGCTCACCGGATGTTGCGCTCAAGGTCGTGTTGGCGACGACCCTGGTCAGCTTCCTCACGATTCCACTTTGGGTGACACTGGGATTGAACTTACTAAATCTGTAGCGCGTGGCCGAAAACAGCGCAGGCGAAAGCAGGCCACCTTACCCTTCGTAGCGTGTCCGCTTGCGGTCGCCCTGACAGCAACCTGCGCGCTGCCGACCCGGCAAACCAGCGACAGCACAGACGCGAGCAACCACCCTCGCTCTACCACCTTCGCTAAAGCTACGGCGGACGTGTCGAGCTACGGCTGTCAAGAGCTCGCACGCCACATCGACTCTATTGATTACCTCAACACCGACTGCGTTGGCGTGCCCTCCCCTTGGCAGAACTCGACGGCACTGCCTTCGTAGAGCAGCTCACCACCGCCGATTCCGCCTTCCGGCCCGAGCTCGACGACCCAATCGGCCATGCGGATCAGATCGAGATCGTGCTCGATAATCAGGATGGTATTCCCCGCGTCGCGGAGCTTGAAGAGCAGGTCCATGAGCCGCTGCACATCCAGCCAGTGCAGGCCCGTCGTGGGCTCGTCGAGAATATAGAGGGTCTGCCCCTGCTGCCGTTTACTCAACTCGAGTGAGAGCTTGATACGTTGCGCCTCGCCTCCAGAAAGCGTTGTGGCCGGCTGACCAAGCTTGATATAGCCGAGTCCCACGTCGGCCAGCGTGCGAAGCTTTTCCGCGATGCGCGGCTGTTTACCGAAAATGCCGAGAGCTTCATCGACGCTCATCTCCAGGACATCCGCGATACTGTAGCCTTTGAAGCGCACGTCCAGAGTTTCGCGATTGTAGCGGCGACCGTTACAGCTGGGGCACTCGCTGTAAACGTCGGCCATAAATTGCATGTCGAGTTTGATCACACCGTCCCCCTTGCAGCGCTCGCAACGCCCGCCACTCACGTTGAACGAAAAGCGATTGCGCTTGTAGCCACGGATTTTGGCCAACGAGCATTTGGCGAAGAGGTCACGCAACTGGTCAAAAAGCTTGGTGAACGTGGCCGGATTGGAACGCGGACTGCGCCCAATCGGGGACTGGTCGACCTGAATGACCGAGAGAAAGTTATCGAGCCCCGAGATGCGGTCGTGCCTACCGGGGATGACCTTGGCTCGGTTCAACTTAAACGCGGCGACCTTTGCCAACACATCATTGACGAGGGTGCTTTTACCCGACCCGGATATACCGCAGACCGCTGTGAGCAAACCGATGGGGAAACGCACATCGACGCCCTTGAGATTGTTTTCGCGGGCTCGCTCCCTCGATAACAAGCCAGTCCCGTTTCGGGCGAAGCGTCGCCGCGTTTTTCTCGACCCGCACCTCGCCGCTAAGAAACATCCCCGAGCGGCTACCCGCATCTTTAAACGAATTCTGCGGGCTGCCCTCGTAAATCAAACGCCCGCCCTCAACACCGGCACCGGGGCCGAGCTCGATGAGATGATCTGCCGCCAGCATCGTTTCACCGTCATGTTCAACGACTACGACCGAATTCCCCCGGTCGCGCAGGCCGAGCAAGGTTTGGATAAGGCGTCGGTTATCCAAAGGGTGCAGGCCAATGCTGGGCTCATCGAGGAGATAAACCACGCCGATCAGTGACATGCCCAGCTGGGTGGCCAGCCGGACCCGCTGTGCTTCGCCACCACTCAGAGTGGCATAGCCCCGGTTCAAGCTGAGATAGTTCAGGCCGACTTCATTTAAAAAGGCCAGGCGAGAGCGAAGACCACGCACAGCATCGCTGACTGTCGCATAGCGCGGGTCCTTCCGCAGCGATTCGACAAAGGCCTGCGCCTCCAGCAAAGGCATCGCGAGAAAATCCGTAATCGAGTGCCCCTCGATCAAAACGCTCAGGCTGGCTTTACGCAGACGGCGACCTCCGCACGACTCGCACTGGCTACTTGTCTGATAGGCCATGAGCCGGGCGCGTAGGCCGTCACTGGTGGTGTGGCGACGGATGTTTTCGAGGTCGGCCAAGACACCCTCAAAACGCATCGACTCCGGCTTCGAATTCCCCCCCTTGAGCTTGAAACTAAATAACCGATCACCGCAGCCGTGCACGATCTGTTCCCGAATCGACGGATCGAGGTCCTCCCAGGGAAGTTCGGGGTCAAAGGGCAGTTGCTCCGCCAATTGCTTGAGCACCGCGTTATGCCGGATAATCATCTGCTTGGATCCGAGCCGCCACGGCTTGATGGCCCCTTTTTTAATCGAGAGCGTCGTGTCCGGCACCAGCAACTCGGGCTGAAACTGTAGCGTCTCGCCCAGCCCGCCACACTCCGGACATGCACCCTCCGCATGATTCCAGGAAAAATGCCTGGGTGATACCTGCTCATACACCTCCCCGCAGATGACGCAGGCGAGCCGATTACTCAGGGGCAAATCGCGCCATTCTTTCCCGTCTTCGATTAGGATAAGCGCGCGGTCCTTCCCCTCGCTGAAGGCCAGTTCAATCG
>JAAAPI010000257.1 GCA_009908325.1 Verrucomicrobiota bacterium
GCGCGTGCTCGACGACGCCGGCACGCACCCCGGCTTCATCTTCAACCTCGGCCACGGCATGCTCCCCAGCGCCAAAATCGAATGCGTCGAAGCCCTCATGGAAGTGGTAACCGGGCAGCCAACAGCGAAACGCCTCATTACGTAGGCAGGTTGGCTCTGCCGCCTGCCCCGAACGCTTAACACTTGGCAAAGGCCAACAACACTGCCCCGGGTGGCAAAGCCAACCCGGCTACGCTCCTCAACCCTTGCCCAACGCATTCCCCTCAAGCAGCGAACGCATCTTCGCGCGGAGCGCATCGGTGATCGCTTTTGGATCATTCGGATTTTCCGCAATGCAGTTGACGATCGCACTGCCCACCACGACACCATCAGCGGCCTGAGCCACCGTGCGCACGTGGCCCGCGTTGGAAATCCCAAAGCCGACCACCACCGGTAGATCCGTATGCGCCTTGATCGCGTCGACATTGCGTTGAATGCCCTCCGACATGGCGGCCTGTTCACCCGTAACGCCCTCGCGGGAGACGTAGTAAACGAACCCTGTCGTCGCCTTGCAGATGATTTCGAGGCGGGTTTCCGGGGTCGTCGGCGCAACGATAAAGACTGTTTTTATACCGTGCCGGGTGCAGGCTTCGAGGTGTTCGTCGGCTTCTTCCGGGGGCAGATCCAGCGTGAGGATGCCATCGACACCAGCCGCCTTTGCCCGCTCCGCGTATCCCTCGCTGCCCTGGGCAAAGACCAGATTGTAGTAAGTGTAAAAAACGATCGGCACTTCGCTGAACGCGCGGACCGCCCGCACGAGGTCGAGCACGCGCGAGCTGTTTATACCGCTTTCAATCGCACGCTGCGCTGCGAGTTGGTTTGTCAACCCGTCGGCCAGCGGATCGGAAAACGGCACGCCAAGCTCCAGGATGTCGACCCCGGTTTCGATGACCGCGCGGCAGGCCTCCAGCGAACTTTCAAAATTGGGATCCCCCGCGCAAAGGTAGCCGATAAAGGCACCCCGGTTTTCAGCATGCGCTTGAGCGAAAGCTTTTTCAATACGATTCATAGACACAGTGGGTTAAAGCTGAGTTTCGCCGAGGCGAGTCTTTTCGCCATGGCTCGCTACTCCGCTTCGTCAGTCTTTTCCAATGACCGGTCCGGCTCCGTCTCCGGCCGCGAATGATAAACAAGGCGGAAGAGCGCGATATCCGGTATGTCAATCAGCACGTGCACAAGTAAACGGGCTGCGACGACCGAAATTACCCCAATCACCGCATTAAGCACCGCGACGAGGGAAACCGGTATCGGCGTATTGAAGAAAAGGGGCACGAGCGCCGTCAAAACAACTACGGCAATCGCTATCCATGCCAACACGTCGATGATCAGACGAAGGTCACTGTAAGCCGATTGCTCCCGAACGCGCCGGCGAAGCGAACCCATATCCCCGATCCGGCGACCCGAAACACCCCGACGCGAGCTGCGGCGTTCCGAGACACGCGCACCCTCGTCGCTATCTTCACCGTCATCCCGGCGATTGCTACCCACACGTTTCTTCGCCCGCAAGTGTGCCTCATAAGCGCGTTTCCACTGCCCCGCACTCAGCTTCCGGGCCGTCGGGTCCATCTTCAGGCGAGCTTCCTTAAAACTTTCCAAGTCGTCCATGATCTATTCCTCCACTTTCAGATCGAAGCGCCCGAAGACGGCTTCTCCGTCGATTTGAATCTGAGCGAAGAGACGATACCAGCCGGGGTTGGGCACATTAAACATAAAATCGAGCGACTCGCCACGATCATCGCCAAGCGATAGACCCGCCGTGCGGGCCGAAGCGATCGTGTCGATCGGGTGCATGTGGGCAAAGCCCTTGCGCGCGGCGTCGAAAGCCACCATGTGCCCCTTGGCACCCATCACCATTTCCAGCGGAGCCGGCGCGCCGGACGCATCGTTAACGTACAGCTCAAAACGGTAATCACGCCCTGTCCTGAGGGTTTCCGGGATGGATTCCAGCTCAAAATGCAGACCGCCGACCACGCTCTTCACCGAACGATCGAACCGTAGTTCGCCCGGTTCACCCGGCACCTCCAACTCCGAAACAGCAATCGCCTGCCGACGGCTACGCGCCGGCACAATCTCGGTGAAAACCTGATAATTACCCGGGCGCTTCGGTTCGAAATCGAACAAGTATCGCCCGTCAATCCCATCGGGCTGCGGATGCAGGTGGTGGTAGTCTTCGAGGGATGGATCAATCAACATGACGTGCATCTTTTTCGTATGGGTCACCGCCAGCTCGTGCGGCGCGATGGTCATGCCGCCCCTGGTTTTGAGGGTGAGGCTGACATCCGCCATTTCCCCGGGCCGCAGAGGTTCGGCTGTTTCCAACGTAGCTTGCACCGGATACTTGAGCCGCGACAGATCCAAAAAACCGGCATGGTTGGTCGCGCACAGCTCGACCTCGCCGTTCGCATTGACAATCTCATCGTAGTGCAAAAAACCGCACTGCGCATCCGGCAGCGCGCGCAGCACGAAATAAGCGCCGAAAAAAACCAGGCTGATCGCCACAATGCTGAGCCAGCGCTTTCCGATACTGGATTGTGTTTTTGAAACCGACATCCTGAAAACAATGAACCGTCCAACGGAATCAGCAAGCCGGAATCGAAGCGAAAGTAGGAAGAGGGTGCAATTTTTTGTGTGAGGTAGATTTTGTTCTTAATCGTAATCCTAATCCTTCTCGTAATCGGTTTTTCGATTATGACTACGAGAACGATTGGACAAATCCGACCCGTGCGAAGAGGACTTTAATTTACAGATTGCGCTTCCTCGCTGAAAGCCTTGGCTCATCCCCATGCCGGACCCAGACGCACCCCTCCTTTCCGCTTCACAAAAACGTATCATCGCCGCAGGTGGCACTGCACTTGCAGCGGTCTTCCTGGCAGCGACCTTCTACTTTCTTTTTCTCCTTTTGCGCACATTTGTTGCCGGCTTTAAGGATGTCCTGCTACCGCTCGCCATCGCCGCCATCCTCGCCACGCTCCTGCGCCCCATCATCGAGTTTTGCGAATCGAGGACACGCCTCAACCGCGTCGGCGGCATTGCTCTGCTCTTCGCATTGGTCATCATGAGCGCAATCGCCCTGGCCCTGTTCGTCGTGCCGCCCGCCTTGAACACGGCGGGTGAATTTCTCAAGGCGGCACCCGGCTTGCTGGAGAGTTTCCTGGAGTGGGTCAAAGGCGTAGCCCCCACGATTTGGGAGTGGCTGACCAAACAGCTCGGCGAATCGCCCCAAGCTTACCTGATGAACTCGCTGGAGGGCAACAGCGAGTTGCTCCGGGAAGCGCTCTCCCGCGTGCAGTCCTCGAGTGGCTCGCTCATGGCCTTTTTCGGCAGCTTGTTCGGCAAGGTGGCCGCGTATTCCATCATTCCGGTCTATCTCTTCTTCATCCTCAACGGAGACCGCAACATCTGGAAAGATATCGACAAACAGCTCAGCTTCCTGCCCGAAGAACGCCGCTCCGACCTCGTCTTCCTCGCCCGACAGTTTAGCGAAATCCTCGTCGCCTTCTTCCGCGGGCAGATCATCATCGGGCTTCTCCTTGGTTTGGTGCTGGCCGTTGGATTCGGTCTGGTGGGCCTCAAATTCGGCATCGCGCTCGGGTTTGTTCTCGGCTTGCTCAACATCATCCCCTACCTCGGCACCATGCTCGGGATTCTCACCGTGCTGCCCATCGCTTACTTCCAGGACGGCGGGGGCCCGACTTTGATCGGTCTCTGCGCCATCGTCTTTGTCATCGGTCAACTGCTCACGGACTACGTCTTCACCCCCCGCATCATGGGCGACAAAACCGGCATGAGCCCCATGCTCATCATCTTTTCGATCTTCTTTTGGGGCGCCGCCCTCGGCGGCCTGCTCGGCATGATTCTCGCCATTCCGCTGACCGCCTTCTTCCTTGTCTTCTGGCGCCTCGCCCGCGAGAAATATCTGCCCGCCCTCACAGCCGAAGCCGGGTGAGACACCTTGTTGGCCATTCAGCCACCGAACCGAATGGCGCCAACTCAAGGATCCAGCGGCTCGTAATTATGCTCGTACTCGTTCGCTTCTCGGCATCAATTGATTACGATTAGGATCACGATTAAGATTAGGAGAGAGACCATGCCCGAATCCTTCCCAAGTTAGCACCATTTACCACCGACCCTTGCCGTCCAGCCTAATCCATTCGCTGCCGGACAAACCAGCCCTCCGGAAAAAATAAACGGTGCTTAGTGATTGAAAGAAGCACTGTTCTCAAACTTCATGCCCAACATGTCCGAACCAGAAACACCCTTCGCCCGCCCCGATGGCCGTGCCGTCGATCAACTCCGTGATATCCGTTTTGAGACGGGGATCGCGCCGCACGCGCTGGGCTCCGTGCTCGTCAGCTTCGGGCAGACCCGGGTGATCTGCGCGGCTTCCATCGACGAGCGCGTGCCGGGTTGGATGCGCGCGCAAAAGGTCGAGGGCGGCTGGATGACCGCCGAATACTCCATGCTCCCCTACAGCACCCTCGACCGCAAGCAACGCGACATCAGCCGGGGCAAAGCTGACGGGCGCACGATTGAAATTCAACGCCTGATCGGCCGCTCGCTGCGCGCGGTCTTCGACCTGAAAAAGCTCACGGGCAAGACCCTCTGGATCGACTGCGACGTGCTCCAAGCCGATGGCGGCACCCGCACCGCCTCGATCACCGGGGCCTACGTCGCCGCGCAAATCGCCATCAAAAAATTGATCGCCACCAGCAAGCTGGCCGAAAACCCATTCACCGATTCCGTCGCAGCCATATCGGTCGGCATCTACGAGGGCGTGCCCGTGCTCGACCTCAATTACCCGGAAGATAAAGCCGCCACAGTCGATGCAAATCTCGTCATGACCGGAACCGGCAAATACGTGGAGATTCAAAGCTCCGGCGAAGAGGCCACCTACACCCGTGAAGAAATGGACGCCCTCCTCGATCTCGGGTCCAAAGGCATCGCCGAACTCAACGCCCTACAAACAGCCGCCATCAACGCGGAGTGACCTCGGTCCATCGTAATCGTTCTCGTCATCGTACTCATAATCGAAAAACCGATTACGAGAAGGATTACGATTAGGATAAGGATTAGGATTAGGATTACGATTAGGACGGAATCCGCCATTCCGGGGTGACCTCACTATTTTTGAGTCAAGGAGAGCGGGTGTCCTCACCCGCTAATAGTTTTCTTGACACAACCCATATTACTTTCCCGGCGTAAACGGGCTCAACCCGTAGGGGCTTCACTTGTGAAGACCGCGTCGGACCCAGCTCGGCGGTCTTCACAAGTGAAGCCCCTACGTTCACTCTCAAAAACCTCACCGCAGCTTCAGTGTGGCCAAGCCAGCCATGGCGAAAATAAGCGAGAGTATCCAAAAACGGATGACGACCTTATTTTCATGCCAACCTTTTAGCTCGAAGTGATGGTGGATGGGCGACATGCGGAAGATGCGCTTCTGGCGCATTTTGAAGGAACCCACCTGCAAAATGACCGACCCGGCCTCCATCACGAAAATACCGCCGACGATGATGAGCGTGAGCGGCTGGTGCACCATGAAGGCAATCATCCCGATCAGTCCGCCCAGCGCGAGTGACCCGGTATCGCCCATGAAAACTTCTGCGGGGTGTGAATTGTACCAGAGGAAGGCGAGACTGGCACCGAGCAGCGCGGCGCAGACCACACCCAACTCCCCCACTCCGGGGATGAAGCTGATAAAGAGATAGTCTGCGATGATGGCATTCCCCGCCGCGTAGGCCATGATGGCGTAGGCCAGGGCCACGGTGACGGTGCAGCCGATAGCCAGGCCGTCGACGCCATCGGTCAGATTGATCGCGTTACTCGAACCGGCAAGAATGAGAAAGAGAAACGGGGCCAGCATCCACAGCGACATTTCCGAAAGGACGACCTCTTTGTAAAAGGGCACCCAAAGCTCGCGCATTTTGGCCGCCGATTCGGGCACAGTGAGCAGCAAAAGGAGCGCGATACCCGTGAGCAGGGCCTGGCCGCAAAGCTTCCAACGCCCGGGCAGCCCCTTGCTGTTCGCTTTGGTCACTTTCAGGTAGTCATCCAAAAAACCGATCACGGTCAGGCCGAGATAAATGGTGAGCGCGGTGTAGACATAAACGTTTGGCCGCGCCCAGAGAACGGCGCTGCCCAACACGGAGACGCAAATCATCAGTCCGCCCATGGTCGGCGTTTGCGCCTTGCTGGCGTGCAGCTCCGCCAGTTCACCGACTTCATCCTCACCCCGGAAGGCCTGCTTCGCCCGCAGGAGGCGGAGCTTGGCAAAGAGCCACGGCCCGACAATGAAGCCGATGCCCAGCGCCGTCATCCCGGCAAACGCTGCCCTCAGCGTGAGATACCGAAAGAGACGGAGCGGTCCAAAGTATTGTTCGAATTCTGCGAGATAGGAGAGCATGCCTACGGGTTACGGGATTTGTGATACGGGTTGCGAGGTTCGGGATACGGGATTAAACCGCGTTAGGCGAAGCCTTTTACGCGGCGGGATGCGAGATGTGGGATACGGGATGCGGGATGCGGGTTGCAAGGTTCGTAGGGGCTTCACTTGTGAAGACCGCCGCGTTGTTGGCGCCCCACAATTCCGAAACTAGATCGTCAATAGTTTTTCGAGTTGGTAACTGCGGCTGCCTTTGAGAAAGATGGCTCCTTTGAATTGGGCAACAGTGGATTTTAAAGTTTCGGCCGTCTCGGTGCATTGGATCTGCTCCGGCGCGGCTCCGGCCGCTTGAGCACCCTTTGCATAGTCCCGGATGAGGGCCTCGGGCCCGACGAAGGCGACGCGGTCCTTCGGGCGCAAGCTGAGTCGCTGACCGATAAAGGTGTGCTGTTCCTCGGCGTGGGGTCCCAATTCGTTCATGGCCCCGAGTATATAATAGCGTGCAACGGTTTGTGACGTGATCCGCTCAAAGGCTCCCAATGCGTCGGCCATGGAGGACGGATTCGCGTTGTAGCAATCGACATAAAAAAGCTGCTCGCCGACGCGGCGGATCTCCCCGCGCTGGCCGGAGGGCCGCCAGGCCTCAATGCGCGCTTTGATGTCGGCCTCAGCGATACCGAGCTGCCGCGCCGCCGCGATGGCCAGGGCGGCGTTGACCGCGATGCCGCGACTGCTGCTGGCAATGCGGTAGGTTCGTGAATCGAGGATCAGGCGCTGCTCGGGATGATTGGGCCCGGAATCATTTTTTTCAGGTTCATCGCTTTTGATTTGGTAGGTCAGCAATTCGCGCACAGGTAGGCCGGGTAGCGGTCGGCCTTCTTCATGGAGAGCGATCACGCGTTCAGATAGTGCTGCGTAGGCGGCATACTGGAGGGCCTCCGCCGGTAAAATAATCGGACTATCGGCCTTGGCGCAGGCGGCGAGGCGGGACTTTTCATTGGCGATATTTTCGAGGCTGCCCAGCAGCTCGAGGTGGGCGTAGCCGATATTGGTCAGCACGTTGAGGTCGGCGTGGATCATCTGACCGAGTTGGGCCATCTCGCCGGGCTGGTTGATCCCCGCTTCGATCACGGCAAATTTCTGTCGGGCCGCGTCGAGGCCGAAGAGTGTCATGGGGACGCCGATACGGTTGTTCCAGTTACCGGCGGTGGCATGGGTCGTGTCTTCACCGAGGAGGCAGCGGAGCATTTCCTTGGTCGAGGTTTTGCCGCAGCTCCCCGTTACTGCGACGACGGGGTGCGCGAAACGCGTGCGCCGGGCCGCAGCGATGGTGCCGAGCGCCGCGAGCGAATCGGGCACCTGCAACTGTGGCAGTGCGATGGGCCGGGCTTTTTCGACCAATGCGGCAACCGCCCCACCCTGGGCGGCTTGCTCCAGAAATTCATGGCCATCCCGGGCTCCGCCGGAAAGGGCGACAAAGCATTCGCCCGCCTGAATTTTGCGGGCATCAAAGCAAAAGCCCGCGATCCTGGGAGGCTTTCCGGCCACCCAGGAACCCCCGGTCCATTCGGCAAGTTTTTCTGGGTCGAAGTTGGGCATCTTTAATTCTAATTCGTAGGGGCTTCACTTGTGAAGACCGCAGCGTTGCATGTTGGTTAGTCGTGGTGTAAATACCTTGGAAATGCAGAAACTAACCCCAGGCAGCAACTGCCGGATGACTCCCTCCTTGAAAAAAAGGTGGGTGAGCTCGGGAGTAGCTCGCGCCTGCTCATTGCGGTTTGTTAGAATGGTCGAGAGTTGCGAGATGCGGTCGGACCTCAATCTTTTGAAGAGCCTAAGGCGTCCGCAAGCGGACACACCACGTTAAGCGCCACTTTCAATATCATTTATTCAGTTCTTTCAGCCGGATGAGGTCGCGCGCGATGTTGCGGTCGTCGAAGGGGATCACGGTGCCATCAAATTCCTGATACGCTTCGTGCCCCTTGCCGGCGATGAGCACGCAATCGCCCGGCTGGGCGGCATCGAGAGCGAGCGAGATGGCGTGCTTGCGGTCATTAACCAGGCGGGCTTTTTCGCTGCCCTTCGCTTGGCGCATGTCGGCGAAAATTTGGTCGAGCGATTCCGTGCGCGGGTTGTCGGCGGTGATGAAGACGTCGTCGGCACCTTTCAGAGCGGCAT
>JAAAPI010000104.1 GCA_009908325.1 Verrucomicrobiota bacterium
GAAAGCTTACAAAAAGGAGATGTTCGATAAATTCGTCAACGGCGGCATCAAATGTATGGTGGCCAACAATGCCTTGAGCGTGGGTATCGATCATCCAAAAATCCGGTATGTTATCAATTTTTCGATGGTCGGCTCGTTAGAGAGTTACTACCAGCAGGCGGGCCGCGCGGGTCGGACCGGGGCCACTTCCTACTGCGATTTGATTTTTTCCGATGATGACCCTGAGCTGGCGGATCGCTGGATTGATGGTGAGAATGTGGGAAAAT
Organism: Verrucomicrobiota bacterium; assembly: GCA_009908325.1. Taxonomy (GTDB): domain Bacteria; phylum Verrucomicrobiota; class Verrucomicrobiia; order Opitutales; family Coraliomargaritaceae; genus Thalassobacterium. The sequence goes on from JAAAPI010000104.1 coordinate 267, forward strand.
TTAAGGGTGACGTTGGATCAATTGCGTTTTTTCATGGCCTAAACTTTCGGGGTAAAGCATTGGAGAGTGCGTATCTTAGTCGGCTTATTCGGTTCGTTTACGACAAGTTTAAAAAGTCAGGCACCGGCGTCGTTCGGATCTCTAAAAACGATATAGAGAAAATCTCCAAAGAGACTTCGTCCAAAATCAAAATCGATGAAGTCGGGCGCTTCATTGGCTACCTTTCGATCCTCGGGTTGATTGAGAGCTACTCTGTTGAGGGGATGAACGACTCAACCGTTTATGAGATCAATGCGCCACTCATACTTACCAACGCGATCAGAGCAGGCGAGATAGACGCAGCGAAGCATCACTCACTTTGCTCGCTGCATAGCTACTACATGCGCTACATGCCGACGGACCGTGACGGCCTGGAGCACGAACTTAAGGGCCTAGCCAAAGCCAATCACAAGGGGAGTTTCTTAATTGCGGCCTGCCATCACCTTATCGGCTTCATTTATGACCGCATTGAATACCAACGCAGGCAAACCGTGAAGACGATGCTGGAATACTGCCGGACGGTTGCGAAAGATTCAGGGTCGGCGCGCAAGTTAATCGTCAGTTATTTTGACCGATCCAAATTCTCCGATGAGTTGGACACATTGCGGGAAGAAAAAAGCAGCTACGCGCTGGCGGCCAATGTTTTCCGCCGAGTCGAAGATTATGAAGATGCTGAGCGGCTCTACTGGGAGACCCGGCGACTGCTGGATGAACTGCCACGCGAGGACTGGAGCTTTATTTCCATCTTTTCGGAAATTTACGCGGGCCGGGATAGCCAGGCGAAGGCAATTGGCAAAATATTGGACTTGTTGAGAAATCCCCCGCAAGTAACCGAGTATTATTGGGCGGATTTGATTGAATTACTGCTCTGGGTATTCGATCAAACCAAAGGTGCCCATTATAAGCGCAAGGATTTCATTTCTCAGTTATTGAGGGAAGCCTATGCCGATAGCTCGACACGGACGGCAGCACTTGAAATGCTGGAGGTAATTTCGGAAAAACGCGACTTGGCCGGGCTCGATCAGGATATTTTAAACCTACAAATGGAAAGACTGCTGCATGTTACACAACAAGGAAGTTGAGAAAAAAATAGCGGTGGTGGACGCTCTGGTAAAAGAGCTGGAAAATCACCGTGACCAGGCAAAGGCGTTCCAGGCTGCGGCCGATGCGCTCAAAGCAATCAATCAACAAATCGTGCTAATTGATAACCAATTTGCCGATTTGAATTCTGAGGCCTTGGAGACGCGCATGAAAGTGCTGGAAAAGGGGCTCGCAGATGTCGGCCGTAAGCTGTCGGAGGGCAGTGTTGATGTGACGGGGAAGCTCGACGAGGTCTCCTATAAAATTAAAGCCGTCGAGACGAATGTCGCAGGCACAGCAGAGCAGTCGGTATCCGAGCTCCAAAAGCTATCCGCGCACATCCGGGAGGAAACCCAAACGATCGGCCAGCAAATCGAAGCAAGCCGGAAGCTGTTTCAGGACCACCAAAAAAAGACCGTAACTCGCTTGGATACTATCGAGGCGAAGGTGGCATCGATAGGTGATCAGTCGGCTACTGATGCACAGAAGCTATCCTCCGAAGTTACTCGGATCGAGGAACTAGCAAACAATACGGTTAGCCGAATGACTGAACTCCGAACTGCCACGCGCGAGGCTATCGAACAAACCCGCGATGAGACCCACAGTTTTATCAAGGACAATCAATCGGCCTCCTGTGAATTAATCACCGCAGGAAAAGGTGAAACGATTGAAATGCTGAAGAACGAGAATGCTGAAATTAAAGAACTCATTGCCGCGCAGAGCCAAAAGTCTCAAAAATGGGCAGTTGTTCTGCTAATCGTCGGTCTGTGCGCCAGTGGACTCGCTGGAGCCATCCTTTATTTCATACTCCAATCACTCCAATAAAAACCAGACCATGTCCTCCTTCAATAAAGTCTATCTCCTCGGGAACCTAACCCGTGACCCTGAATCCCGCACCTTGCCTTCCGGCACGGTGCTGGCCAGCTTTGGACTGGCGGTCAATCGCAGCAACACCAAGGCCGACGGCGAGTCGGTCGAGGAAACCACCTTCGTGGACATCGATGCTTTTGGCCGCTCGGCCGAAAACATCCTCAAATATAGCAAGAAAGGGTGATCCGCTCATGGTGGAGGGGCGACTCCGCTTTCAAAGCTGGGAGACCGAGGCGGGCGACAAGCGTAACAAGCTGTCCGTGATGTTGGAAACCTTCCAGTTTTTGCCAAAGTCGGGTGGGGCGGGGCAGTCCGCTGCAAGCGAGCCGAAAATCGACGAACCCTGGTAAATTGAAGCGATGGTATTGCAGCTAACAGATGAGGTTCACTATAAGGGGGCGCCCTATGAGCCGTTTTTTGCGACAGGCATGGATGGCCCGCTGTTTAATCCAGAGGATTTTGGGATGAAACCTCAGTGGCCGCATGAGGGCTGCTCGCGGGGATTTGTTGCTAAATTCGAAATTAATTTTGATCGCTTGTATCTCACCGGTCTGGGTGTGCATTTATTTGTTAATCCGAGGCGATGGGTGCGAGGGCCGACGCTGCATCACGTGCAACCTTCATTTATTCGTAAATGGGGATTCAAGCATCCGGATGCGGATATCGTATTTAACGATTTTAATAACTACTACGCGCTCCATTCTCCCATTAACTTCAGTGGGCCACTCCTGCTCGGGAGTGGAGGTAATTGCTATTTTGATGAAAGCTCAGTCTGCGGAGAGGCCTTTGTCCGCGAGTATGAGGAAACCATCGGCCCGAATCATTGCCAGCAGCATAAAACGCTGCTACGCCTGGAGTTTCAGGATGGATGCCTGATCAAAGAAGAGGACCTATCCGAACTGAACAAGAAGTATCGCGAAATGTTCGAAGCCGTGGAAGAACGGCAGCGCCAGGCCCGCGCTCTGGAGGATGACGAGAAAAACCAAGAACCCTTCTATCCCGACGATGATATACTCGACGAAGAACCCCCATTTTAGGGCTCAAAATTCCTGCCATATTCCTGCCGCCCTGAGTGCCATTTGAGGGCGATTTCCTGCCGCCAGGTGCCTCTCCTACATTTTTCTCAAATTTCATAAATATCAGAAAGCCAGTAGCTAAGCGGCTTGAGGCCGTTTCCTGGGCGCGGCCCCGCTCGATTTCAAATCCCTCCCTGAGTACCATTGCTTCGCAAAAAACAAATTGTCGAGCAAAGCACGGGCAGCGGTTTAAGTTGGCCCGTCCGTAAGGTTCTTCAAGTAGCGTTATTCAACCCTGGCTCAAAAACTTAGCCGTTTGCGCATGCTCGGGAAAGGCCGGTCATTTCTTCAAAGATCGAGGGGTCGTCGTCATAAATCGTCAACGACTCCACAAGGGCCGGTTGTGCTGGCATGCAGGTTAAATAAAGCTCAGCACCCTCTTCTGTTTCGACACCCATCCACAGTTTCGACTCTTTGTAGTGCCCCAGCAACCACCCGAGCGCCTCATGCATCGCCTTTCCATCCGTGGGCAGCTCGTAGAAGTCTGCTTGCCGGTCACTGTGCGACCAAACAACTGTCTTTGGGTTGTTCATGGAGGTAAACGAGTCGGGAGTGATCTTCCTCTGTTTCGTTTCGCAAGCTCCACCCAATCCCCGCCGACTTCAATCTTTTTTTCAAATATTCAATGAAATAAGACTATTCCACCCCCGCGATCCCTCGAATCACCGAAGCTGCGAGAAAAAAACCGATCGTGCCCGTTAAAAACGTCGCCGAGCCAAAACCGGCATCGCAATTGAGCCGGTAATCCTCCCCCGGCTCACGCTCACAGTGAACCGAGCCATCCGCCTGCGGATAAACCGGAAGCTCGTCTGAATAAACACAGTCCACCTTGAATTTTTGCCGGGAAAGCCTGGGAAATCCATAGTCCCGCCGCAAACGCTTGCGAACCTGAAGGAGGAGCGGATCGTTGATTGTCCGCGCCAGATCGCAGATTTTCACCCGACTGGGGTCCGTGCAACCGCCCGCACCCCCGCAGGTAATGAGCCGGAGCCCCCGCCGCCGGGCCTCGGCAATGAGCAGACATTTGTGCTTCGTCGCGTCGATCGCGTCGACCACATAGTCATAGTTCGGAGTCAGCAGGCGCTCTGCCGTGGCCTCAGTCAAAAAAACCGCTTCAACCGTCACCACACATTCCGGGGCAATACCCGCCACCCGTTCAGCGAGTGCGGCGGCTTTCGAACGCCCCACCGTCTCGTCGAGGGCATGGATCTGGCGATTCACGTTGCTCAGGCAAACTTCATCCATATCGACCAGAGTCAGGGCACCGATTCCCGATCGCGCCAAAGCCTCCACCACCCAGGAGCCCACACCGCCAAGGCCGACCACACAGACATGCCCCGCCCGGATCCGATCCAGCCCCGCCCGGCCATACAAGCGCCCAATCGCACCGAAACGTGTCTCATAGTCCGACATGGCTCCCAATTCCGCGATCAGCCCCCGAAAATGCAAACCAAAAGCCTTGAGGTGGCCACCCCCCAGCACCTTTACCGCAAAACCCGCCATTTCAGACTTCACAGATGTGTCCCGCGTCGCCACCATTGTTCCCATGCCATCCCTTCAAGAAATCGCCCACTTCTGCGATCAACGCACCCGCCGGGCCGAAGTGAAGGACTTCGGTGGTGCGCATAACGGCCTGCAGGTCGAAAACAATGGCGAGGTCAGTCGCATCGGTGCTGCGGTCGACGCCGGACAGCGCCCATTCGAAGCAGCCATCGCCGCCGGGATCGACTTTCTGGTCTGCCACCATGGCCTTTTTTGGACACCGCCCACCCCGCTGACGGGACCCGCTTACCGCAAGGTGAAAACCGCACTCGACGGGAATCTGGCCGTCTATGGCGCTCACCTCCCGCTCGACTGCCATCCCGAGATCGGCAACAACGCGCTCCTTGCCAAAGCGCTCAGCCTGCCTGCCATTGGCACCTTTCTCAATTATGAGGGCAACGATATCGCCACCATCGCAGAGGGACCGTCCGGCGGACGCCGCGAACTCGCCGCAAACCTCCAGGTGCTTTTCCCCGATACCTACACCGCCATCGAATACGGCAGCGATCAACCGCAGCGCATCGGCATCCTCACCGGCAGCGGTCAGAGCGCGGTCCCCCACCTGCTGGAAAACGGCATTGACACCCTGGTGACGGGTGAACTCCGGCAACACCACTTTAACATGGCTCAGGAACTCGGCCTCAACCTCTACCCCTGCGGGCACTATGCCACCGAGGTTTTCGGCGTCAAAGCCCTCGCCGCCGAAGTCGCAGACAAATTCAGCCTCGAATGGCAATTCCTCGGGCAGCCCTGCCAACTCTAATTTCAGCGCATCCGGAGTTGCCAAACACCAATGATCTCTCGATTCTCTCCAAGATGAAAAAAGCAGCGAAAACCATCGAGCCCGATGGGAACTCTTTGTTGCTACGTGCCTCCGCCAAGCGGCTTTTCGAGAGCCTGATGGAGCAGACTTCCGACCGCATTTACATTAAGGATAAAAAAAGTCGATTTGTCGCCGCCAGTCAGGCGCTGGCCGATCTCCATGGCTACAAAAACCGCCACGATTTGGAGGGGCTCACCGACTTTGACCTTTTCACGATTGAACACGCCCAGCAAGCCTTCGACGACGAGCAGGCGATTCTGCACACGGAAAAGCCGATCATCAACAAAGTTGAAAAGGAAACCTGGGAGAGCGGTAAAACCACGTGGGTCTCCTCGACCAAGGCCCCGCTCTATCTCAGCTCCGGAAAACTCGCGGGCATCATTGGTATTTCCCGTGACGTGACCAACGAGAAACTCGCTCAGCAAAAACTCGCCCAAAGCGAACAACGCTTCCGCGAGCAAAACGCCATCATGCGCTCCGACTACGAGAGCGCTCACAAAGTCCAGGGCGTCATGATCCCCGGGCGGATCCCTCACGTTAAGCACGTCAATATCGCCCACCTCTGGAAGCCGATGACGCTGGTCGGCGGTGATATCATTAACTTCCCCCGCAACCCCGGGAACTGCCTGCTTTTTTTTCTCGGCGATGTCTGCGGCCACGGGGTGACCGCCGCGTTTTACACCGTCCTGATCAAATACCTCACCGCCCACAGCGCCGAAGCCTACAGCGAAAATCCGCGCGACTTCCTCAACTCGGTCAACGACGGGGTGACCGGACGGATCGAGAACGGCTTCGTCACCGGACTGGCTGGCCACTTTGGCCCACGGCAAAAAGACGGCAGCCGCAAACTCATCCTCGCCCACGCGGGCCACAAGCAAGTCCTCCTTTACCGGAAAATCGCCGCCACCGTCGAGCTCATCGAGCTATCCAACGGCACGGTCATGGGCCTGCCTGGCACCAGCGCATCCAGCGTCAAATCCATCGATATGCAGGTCGGTGATCGTTTCTACGCCTTCACCGATGGCATCATCGAAGCTGCCAACCCGAGCGGCGACGAGTTCGGCATGTCGCGGGTCATGGCCCGTTTCAAAAAGCTCTCCAAAAAGCCGATACAGGAAACCATCCAGACGATGTATGAAGACGTCTGCGAGTTTACCGAAGTGCCCGACCAACAAGACGACATCACGATCCTCGGCTTCGAGCTGACTCCGTGAAACGCCTATGATCTTAGGAGCTCCACCGCAGAGGCTCCACCGTAGGGGCTTCACTTGTGAAGACCGCCCCTGCTTGTAAAGACCGCCCCTACTCGTGAAGACTGCCCCCACTGGTGAAGACCGCCCCCTACGGACCGGAAAATTCAGACCCAGCCCGCAAGCGCTGATCCACCACGCTCATAATATAGGCCGCCGCCGTCTCTGAACGCAGCACATTTGCCCCCAAACGCACCGCACAAAACCCCGCTTCCCGCAGGGCCGCATATTCCCCCTCAGCGAAATCCCCCTCCGGCCCCACTGCCACAACGACCTCTCGCGGCGCATCCGCGCCCTCCAAAACCTCGCGCAGAGGCCGACTGCCCGCTTCCAGGCTCGCCACCACCCGCAGATCCCCATCGGCCGCGGGATGCGACGTCAACCAATCCCGCAAAGTGACCGGTTCCGACAACTCCGGCAAATACGCCAACCCGCACTGCTTGCAGGACTCAATCATCGTCATACGCCACTTTTCCACCTTCGAAGCAAGGCGCTCCCCCTTGATCTGCACCTCCCCCTGATCTGTAAAAACCGGCTGCACCGAGGTCGCCCCGATCTCGGTCGCCATGCGCAGAATCAAATCCATCGTCTTCCCCTTCGGTATCGATTGAAGTAGAGTCAAGCGACAAGCCGCCGGCTCCTCCCTCTGAAACGCATGCACATCCACCCGCACGCACTTACCATCGGCCACCGTCATTTGGCCCGAGTAGCGTCCACCCCGCCCATCCAAAACTTCGATCCAATCGCCCACCCGCGCACGCAAAACCCGCACCAAGTGGTGGCTCTCGCGCGCATCCAGCGTCAACGAATCCCCCGCCACAATCGCATCCGGAAACAAAAAAACTCGATAGGCCGCCATAAACAGTATGAAGCAAAAGGTGGTGATTGAGGTCAATGCGATTGCACCGCTTTGAGGGATGAAGGCGGAAACTTGAAACCTGAGGATGAGCATCTCGAAAGCCCTCTCAAATCCCAGGTCTCAAGTTTCAGTTCTCCCCCCCTCAGAGATTCCTCACCTCTGCGAGGGGGCCCCAGCCGCAGGCACTTCTTTCATTTGACCCACCACCGCCAAAGCATTCTTGTTCCAACGTTCGCCTTCCAGTTTAGGCCACGTAGACTTCACCCAAACCAATCCGACCGACCAACTCAACTCACCAACCTCCGATCTCCGACAACTCAGGTCTCAAGTTTAAGCCCTCATCCTCCAGAAACGTCCGACCTCCGACCTCCGGCAACTCAGGTTTCAAGTTTCAGCCCTCATCCCTCTAAAAAATGCATCCATTCCTCAATAACGACTTCCACATCAAGTGGTCCACCCTCACACCCGAGCATATCGAGGCCGACATCACACAAGCCCTTGCCGACGCCCGGGCGGCGGTCGATGCCGTGGCCGCTCAAGAGCCACCGCTGACATACGAAAATACCCTCGCGGCGCTCGACGAAGGGCTCGAGCCCCTAAACCGCGCCTGGGGCCTCGTCAGCCACCTCGACTCGGTGGCCAACAGCCCGGAGCTACGCACCGCGCATAACAAAATGTTGCCGCAGGTGAGCGAGTTCTTTGCCGGCATCCCCCTCAACGACGCCCTCTGGAAGACCCTCAAAGCCTACGGCGAGGAAAATGGCGACACCGCCCGCCTCAGCC
>JAAAPI010000406.1 GCA_009908325.1 Verrucomicrobiota bacterium
GAACCATGCGCACCGCGCGCACGTACCTCTGTCGAAAAACGGTTCCTCGGGTTCGCTTTGGTCATGACTTACCTTCCGAGCTTTTCGCTCTCCGGTAAACCCGGTCCGGTTCACATTCAAGGATTGCGCAGAACATATCCATGCCCCCAATCAGTAAAAATATAGCTGTGGCCGCCGGTTGCGTGGGATAACTTCCTACGCAAATTACAAATAATGACGTCTATCGTTCTGAGCCCCGGCCCATCGGTTTCACCATAAACTTCACTTCGGATCAACCTCTTGGGGAGCGTAGAGCCCTTACGTAGCGAAAGCACTTCAAACACTTGGTATTCCTTAGCGCTCAAGGGGACGAGGTAACCTTGTGCATCAACTGTTCTTGCGTCTAGATTCAGCGCAACCTTGCCGGTGCGAATAATTGAACGAAACTGCCGCTTGCAACGGTGGACTATGGCCTTGATCCGAGCAATAAGCTCTGGATAGTGAAACGGTATTTTTAAAAAATCGTCAGCGCCAAGGCCAAAGGCTTTCACTTTGGCTTCGGTTGTATCGTTATAAGACAACATGATGACCGGAGTGTTCACCCCTGCAAGACGCAACCGATAAAGAAAGTCATACCCCGAAAAGCCGTGTAGACTTAGTTCCAAGATGGTCATCTCGAAGTCTTCTCGCGCGGCCAGTTCGAGAGCCGCCGAACCACACTTTGTTGTGCAAACCTCAAAGTTTGCACGGCTTAGTATACACTCGATGTTGCTGATAGCAGTGAGGTCATTCTCAACAAGAAGAATGCGCATTTTTCCTTGCCTCTTAGTATTTCTGAAACGTCACCGTCCAGAAAGAAGGTTAATAAAGCGTTAGCAGCTGGTGCTTACCTTAAATTTGAGGAGAACTGCAACAATGACTAAACCAATCGGCATACCTAAAACATCTGGCGGCCACATTTCGGAACTAGCCTTGTTGCAATAACGCAACAATCGGAGGATCCGATGGATACGGCCGGAACTGCAAGCGATGACACCATCTTCGGAACCGAGGACGATGATCGGCTTAAGGGCAAACAAGGCGATGACATCATCTATGGTCAGGGCGGCGACGACTGGATAAATGGCAATCGGGATGACGACACCCTGTTCGGCGGAGATGGGGATGATACAGTGGTCGGCTATTCCGGAGACGATGTGTTGGTCGGTGGACAGGGAGGACCGAGCACAACGGGTCATGACATGCTGCTTGGCCATAGCGGCGATGACATATTGCGAATGGCCAGCACTGATGGTGACGGAATGGCCAATGGGGGAGTGGGAAACGATGAGTATGATCTCACCGCAATGTTAGGGCTTGGTCAGTATCATACTTTTGAGGTCAGCGGGAGCGATACCTTCAATTTGAAATTTAGTGGGATTACCGATTTTTCACACGGGCATCACATCCGTGGCGATAAGAACGGGGAAACTTCTGCCGACATCTACGATTTTCAGGATATTAACCAGGTCAGTGATATCGTTGTCGGGCGACTGGAAGATTTTGATCCAAGCCGTGATAAACTAGCCATTGAAGGCAATAAGCTTGACCTTGCCAACTTGCCCGACGGCGTCAGAATTGTAGACTTCGACGTTGACCCCACTGACACAGCGGTTGGGACGCAAAAGTGGCTACTCATCGAAACGGAAGCACAGGGGCACATTTTTTACGCGCTGGAGGGCGCGCGGGTAGCGATCGAGGGCGATGGCGCCGCTAATGGTGGGCAACACGAATCCCATTTCCTCCTCGAAGAGAATCTGCCAGCTTTCGACCAACTCAACGACGTGCCATACGTTGACCCAAAAAATTTCGTGCCTGAAGGTTATGCGATATCTGGCGTTGTAACAAATGACGTCGACGAGACGGCCGAGGACATTCGTGCTCCGATCAGTGTCGAGAACGGAGATGCAACCGAGAGGGCGGATCTGATTGCTGGAGGTATCAATAGCGATCGCATATACGCAGGTGGGGGTGATGATCGCATATGGGGCGGATCTGGAGGAGACGCCATCTTTGGGGGGGATGGTCGAGACACCATATTTGGCGGCGATGGGGACGATTTTCTGAACCCGGGCGCCGGTTTAGGAAGTGACATCGGGGCGGCCGACTCATTGCACGGGGGAGATGGCAGTGACACTTTCTTTATTGATGCGGCCGACAGCGACGTGAATGCTATCGTTTTCGATAGCGGTGATACTGGCCAAGATGGACTTGAGATAGAAGGCATAGACATAAATGAGCTGAGTATCGACTTGGTCGATATTGAAGAGGAGCAGGCCCTGCAGCTTGCTTGGGAAGATGGCCAGGTTTTGCTTGCCGAGACTGGATCGGTGGTGGAGTCCATCAAGGTTGGCGGCGACGTCTTTGACGGTGACGTGCTCGTTGGCGGAGACCAAGAGCCTCTGGCCGGAAACCGGGACGCAAATATTTTGGTTGGCGATGGTGAGACCTCTACCCTGAAAGCCGGAAATGGTGATGATCTGATCGCTTCTACTGCACCCTCTTCGAACATCAGCGGAGGTGGGGGTGCAGACACCGTGTTGGCGGGACATGGCGATGATGCAATCTGGACTCATGGTGGGGATGACGTGGTCGTTCTTCAAGGAGGAGAGAACACGGTTTATGCTGGTGCCGGCGATGATACCGTTTTCCTCGAGGGCGGGCGCTCAGTCGTTTCTGGCGATTCTGGCTCGGATGTGTTTGTTATTCGAAATACCCAAGGCGCGAGTGACAAAATCCATGGGTTCGAGGCCGGGTCTGACGTTGTCGATCTCACAAATTACGCGGGACTAGAGTATCAGGATCTGGTCCTGAATCAGAAAGATGATTCCGGAAACTTGATAATAGCTGTTGGAAATGATCCCGAGTCCTATATCTTGGAGATTGACTTCGCCGGTGAGCAACCCGATAAAGCAACCATGGAAGAAATTTTGCTCTTCTCTGATGAAGAAGCGCCTCAAGATCAGGAAGAGTCGGATATCGACCTGGTTTCGCCGGGGGTTCCAACTCCAAAAGAGACCGGTCTAGAAATGGAGTCGCAAGTTCTGTTTGCCGAGGCCGCCGTGGTGGCGGAGTCAATCCTAAATGGCGAGGACGTCTTTGATGGCGACATAATTGTAGGCGCAGACCAAGAGCCTCTGGTCGGGGATCGGGATGAAAATATTCTGATCGGTAATGGTGAGAGCTCTACTCTGAAAGCCGCGAATGGCGATGATCTGATCGTTTCGGCTGGAGACTCTTCGAATATCAGCGGAGGTGGAGGCGCAGACACCGTGTTGGCGGGACATGGCGATGATGCAATCTGGACTCATGGCGGCGATGACGTTGTCGTTCTTCAGGGAGGGGAAAACACTGTCTTTGCCGGCGCCGGCGACGATACCGTTTTCCTCGACGGCGGGCGCTCGATCGTTTCGGGCGATTCCGGCTCGGATGTGTTCGTTGTTCGAAATGCCCAAGGCGCAAGCGACAAAATCCATGGGTTCGAGGCCGGGTCTGACGCGGTCGATCTCACAAATTACGCGGGGCTAGAGTATCAGGATCTGGTCCTGAACCAGGAAGATGATTCCGGAAACCTGACAATAGCTCTTGGCAATGATCCTGATTCCTATATCTTAGAGGTTGACTTCGTTGGTGATCAATCCGTTGACGCTAGCGTTGAAGACATGTTTATCTTCTCCGATGAAGAGGCGCCTCAAGATTCAGAGGACTGGGATATCAGAACGATATTGCAGGCGAGTTCCGCTCAAGCAGAGGCAAGTCTCGAAATGGAAGCTCAGGACGAGAATGATATCGACCTACTTGATAGCCTAGCGTAGTATTCATATTTAACAGGCTGCTGAAAACCCCGCCTCGACAGGGATTTGAGAACATGATTCACCCTTTTCAGGTCACGAAGGGGGTGATGATGCGCGGGACGGACGAGGCGAGCGGGACGCTGTTCAGCTATGTGGACCTTGAGGCGCGAGTTCCGACGGATCACCCGCTTCGCAAGATCCGGCAGATCGTGAACGACGCGCTGGCGAGCCTCGATGCTGAGTTCGGCGCGCTCTACACCAAGGAGGGTCGCCCCTCGATCGCACCGGAGCGTCTGATCCGGGCCAGCCTTCTGCAAATGCTGTTCTCGATCCGGTCCGAGCGGCAGCTGATGGAGCAGATGGACTACAACCTGCTGTTCCGGTGGTTTGTCAGGCTCGGGATCGATGATCCCGTCTGGGGTGAAGGGCGCCCGGAAATCTGTCCTGTGGACAGATTTCAGCCCTGAACGGGCGAAGCCCCGGGTCGAAGACCCACGGTCTTCACCAAGAACCGCGACCGGCTGCTGACCACCGACATGTCGCGCAAGGTGATGGCCGCGATCCTGGTGCACCCAGAGGTCGAGCCGCTGCTGTCGGACGAGCACTTCTTGGTTGATGGCACCCTGGTCAAGGCGTGGGCTTCGATGAAGAGTTTCCAGCCGAAGGACGGCGCACCGCCGGATCGCGACGACGATCCAGGCGATCCGCCGCCACCGCCAACTCAGCAGACCGCCGCAGACACCGACCACCAGCCCCAGCAGACCGAGACCCAGCCGATGCCCCAGACAGCCCGCCAGAGCCGCAATGCCAACGTGGACTTCCGGGGCGAGAAGGGCTCGAACGCCACCCACGCTTCGGTCACGGACCCGGATGCCCGGCTCTACAAGAAGGCGCCCGGCGCGGCGGCGACGCTGTGCTTCATGGGGCATACGCTGATGGAGAACCGCAACGGGCTGGTGGTGCAGGCGGACCTCACCCACGCCGACGGCCACGGCGAGCGCAAGGCGGCCCTGGAGATGATCGATCGGTACTCCCCGGGTTCGACCCGGCGCCTGACGCTCGGGGCGGACAAGGGATACGACAGCGCCGACTTCGTCGCCGCGCTCAGGCGGATGGTCGTGACGCCACATGTTGCACAGAAGGCCCGGCATTCCGCCATCGACGGACGGACCACGCAGCATCCCGGTTATGCCCTGTCCCAGCGGAGCCGGAAGAAGATCGAGGAACCCTTCGGCTGGGCCAAGACCGTGGGCGGCATGGCCCAGACCGTCCACCGCGGCCTCGACCGGGTCCGCGCGCAGTTCACGATGACCATGGCAGCCTGCAACCTCGCAAGATTGCCGAAGCTCCTGGCAGCCTGACGACGGCAGCGACCCCGATCCGGGTCCGACCCCGCAGATGAGCCGCCCTCCAACCACGGCAGACGGGACAACGTCCTTTCAGACCGACTTCTTCAGCAGCCTGTTAGACATTCCGCAAGGGCACCTCGATTGTCAACGCCGGTCGGCATGTCGACCGGCAAGAAAACCGGGCCCTGCTCCTGCGATCAGAGACCCTTCGTCTTCGGCTCATGGCGCCATGCGTAAATCTGCTGACGCGTGATGTCGTTGCTTTGCGCAACCCGCGTGACTGTCGCCCCGTCGACACCGACCGAAGACACGATCTCCAGCTTTTCTTCGTCGCTCCAGCGCCGCCGACGCTCGAGCCCAAGAACTTCGCCCCGCATGTACCCTCCGCCTCAGACACGTCATTTGCGATGTCGCTATGCACGTGTCTTAACCCTTCAGGCCAGGCGCGGGCAGGCGGTGCCAACCGGGTGATTACGAAACACAAAAGTCAGCTATGCAACGATATCTTCAGATCTCGCTGCCTAAGATGCGGTCGTAATATCTGCTCGAATCGATCCGGCCACCATCATTGTGATGTGGTCATTCTGTGAGCTTTGCCCATGGAGCCTCGACATGAATGATATCAACCAGACGGCCTTCTCCTCGTCGCTTCCATTTAGCCGCCAAACTAAAAAAAGGCGCATCATCTCGTCTCAGGACTTGATGACGGCCAAGGTTCTTCTTGCCTACCAGCCTATCATGAACGTCGACCAGGACTGTGTCTGCTGGCGGGAGGGGGCTGCACGGTTGGTCTTGGCGGACAACACGGTGCTGGCTCCTAGCGAGCTATCTGCAGGCCATGCGCCCTCAAAAATCATGCGCATGATCGATATCAGCGTTTTGGACCGCCTGGAGCGAGATTTGCAGCAAAACCCAGATTTATTTGCAACAATAAACGTGCCTTTAGAATCGATCGCGAACTTTGAATGGCATGCTCGTTTCCGTGAATTGGTCGGCGAAGGTTATAGGTTTCCTGATCGAATTGTTGTGGAAATCGATGAAGCGTCGACCGGATCGATGCCAGTTCTGGTCGCAGACTTTATGAAATATTTTCAAAGGAGAGGTGTTCTATTTGCGCTCGATAATTTTGGAAAAGACAAAACTTCTCTGAAAAATCTAGTTGACTTCCTATTTGACTTTATCAAGATTGATCAGTTTTTCGTTAGAGACATTCAGAGAAATGCTGACAAGCAGGTTATCATCCACGCCATAAATGGTATCGCCAGAGAGCTTGATGCAGTTTGTATTGCTGAAAAGGTGGAAACGGAGCAAGAAGCAAGCTGGTTGGTCTCTGCTGGTATTCAGCTGATGCAAGGTTACTATTTTGGAAAGCCAGTTTATGCCAGCAACATGAAAAGGTTTGCAGGCTGATGCCATGGACCGGAACTGTCAGAGCGAGCTCAGGACCGGCTTTGTTGCGTAAAGGCCGGGTGAGGGATTCATCTCGTGAATCCAGCGTGGTAGCGGCTTAGGCTCAATTTTCAAGTGCAACACCTGCAGCCCACGGGGCATAGGATGTTGCGATGGACAGACGAAGCAAGCACCTCAACAGTGAAGTACGTGGCGTGATTTTCGCCGAACATCAACGCGGCAATAGCCAGCAGGGCATCGGCAGACTTCTGGGCCGCCCCGCCAGCACGATCGGCCGTGAGCTTGCAAGTGGTCGGCAAGACGATGGTAGGGCGAGGCGCGTCTATAATGAGCGCCGCGCGCGCTGTCGGCGCAAGCGCAAGCTGGTCGAGTGGGCCGACCTCTACCGCTTCGTTCACGGCAAGCTTGTACATCTGTGCTGGTCACCTGAGCAGCTCGCGAACAGACTGAGGCGTATGAAACCTGATGACCCTGCCGCCCGTGTCAGCCATGAGACGATCTATGCCGCGATTTACGCGCAGCCACGTGGCGGCATGAAGGACGCTATGATCAGGGCGTTGCGGCAAGCAAAGCCGAAACGCGGGAACACGCGCAGAACGGCGGCTGCTTGCTCTATGGTTCCGGAAACATAGCGCATTATCAATCGCCCGGAGGAGGTCGAAGCACGCCTGGTGCCGGGGCATTGGGAAGGCGACCTGATCAAGGGCGCGTTCAACCGCTCGTCGGTGGGCACGGTGGTTGAGCGCAAAACCCGGTTTGTTGTTCTCTGCAAAATGGACGGCAACGGCGCAGGGGCGGCGCTGGAAAGCTTCTCCCGGCAGATGAAACGCTTGCCCGCAGCCCTGCGCAAGAGCATGACCTACGACCGAGGATCCGAGATGGCGTGCCACCCCGAACTCGCCCGACAGGTGAAGATCGACATCTGCCTCGGACGATCCTCATGCGCCCTGCCAGCGTTGCTCCAACGAGAACACCAATGGCCTGCTGCGCCAGTTCATGCCCAAGGGGACCGATCTCGGGAACGTGCGCCAGACCTGGCTCAACGATATAGCAGCCCTGATGAACAATCGCGGTCGTGTCGCAAAATCTGTGGAAATTCCTTGGCGGCGTAGTTCAGGCATGTGGGTGATCGGTGTTTCAGGCTGCGAGGTCAAGGGGCATGGGTTCGAGAGGTTGAGAGAGGGTTTCCCAGCCATCGACCTTGCGCATCTGGATTTGGCCGGAGGCGAGGAGCGCCCAGAGCAGCATCGGCACGGTCTCGGCGCAGGGCAGCACGGTCTGGGTCTTGATACGGCGGCGGAATTCCTCGTTTAGTCGCTCGATGGCATTGGTGGTCCGGGCGGACTTCCATTGCGAGGGATCGAGGCGGGTGAAAGTGAAGAGCCGGTCCCCAGCTTCCTCCAGGCTATCGGCCACCGCACGGTACTTGAGCCGCCACTTGCCGAGAAACGCCTTGCGGCTCTTCTCGATCTCGGTCGCGGTGGCGGCGTAGATCATGTCCCGGTAGTCCTCGGTCAGCTCGTCATGCATGCTCTTGGGCGCGTGCGCCAGAAGGTTGCGATGCTTGTGAACCGTGCAGCGCTGGATCGGCAGATCCTCGCCCCACAACCCCACGAGCGCAGCTTCCAGCCCCGGGGGGCCATCGACGATCACGAATTCGGGCCGTTTCAGGTCTCGGGCATCAAGATCATCGAGGAACTATCGCCATGCAGCGGTGCTTTCGCCGCCCATGTTTCTTATGGAAAGCAGCACCTTTTGACCGTCCGCTGTCAACGGCGGAGTAAAATCCGGCCATGGGGCGGTGCAAAAGTAGGCCATTTTTGGGGTGAGCGTGACGGACGCAAAATGGCGGCGGCCAGTCAGCCGCGCTCCCCGGATAGCTGGC
>JAAAPI010000215.1 GCA_009908325.1 Verrucomicrobiota bacterium
ATCAGACGGTGCTTTGCGTGACGCTTGCTCCCCTTCTGCTCTTGGCGGCACATAAAAGCAAGGGCGCTTAGGTAAATCTTCGGTCGGAATTCCCGACTCGTCAAAGAACCGCTTGCTCAAAGAGAAACTAAGGATCGCAATAGCTCGAGAAGATGATGCGCGCTGCGATATTAGTGCAAACCTAGAGCACAAGTGCGACCTGTTCGGCAAACTTTTTGTGCACACTTGTTAGAGTGCTCGCAAATTATACTTATAACGCCAACTCAGGATGTCCGTTTCTGAGCCAATCCAGGACGTCCTGCTGGAGTTCGTCAGTGAATTCGATGAGTTCGGCGGCTTCTTCAGGGCTGGTGCGCCCGGCAACGTCGTATTCGACTGTATTGCGTTTGATGCGGCAGCTATCGAGGTAGTCGGCATCGCTCCTGCGCTTGTCGCCCAGAATAAGCGGCAGGGCTTGCAGCGTGCGGTAATGAGCGAGCGCCCGTTCGGGACGGTAACCTTCTACATAGAGCAGAATGGTACAGAGCTTGAGCGCGGCGTTGTAAGCAATTCCAAACTGCCAATCCGAACTCAGTCGGGCAGTACGGGCGTCCGCAAGATCCCGATCGACGATTTCAAATAGGTCGGCGATCTGTTTGCGATTCGTTTGATGGGGTCGGAGCCACCCGTTCTTATGCCATTGCTGCAAGCTCATCTTCGTTGCCGATAATCCAGAGCTTTTTACTCTTTGTCACGTTGCAAATATAGGCGTCCCCCTTGCTGAGTTTTTCGGTATAGGATGCAATGCTGAAAACTGTCGGATTGATCTCGCGATTGAGTTGATCGGCAACTTCGCGGAGGCGGGAAGCGAGGGTACGCAACCCGATGGAACCGATCAGGAAAAGATCCACGTCGCTGTCCGATTTGGCTGCTCCCTCGGCAAATGATCCATAAACGAAGGCCAGTTCAATACCATTCAGACCGGAGAGTGCGGCTCGCAACTGCGCACTCATACCAGTTGTCTTCTGTGCGATTCCTTGGAGTTCGGGGAATACCGGATTTTGCGTATTCGCCATGAAGTAGAGACGGTTGCCGTCACGGCGCTCCGTGATCAACTCGGCTTGTCGCAGGTTACTCACTTCGCGCTGTATGGTGCCCAGCGCCAAGCCACTCAGGCGAGCCAGATCACGAAGATGCAACGACCGTGTGGGATCGCTGAAAAGCAGATGCAATAATTCAACGCGTGCTCTAGGGAAAAGATGTTCAATCGTGTTCACTTTGAACGCTTATTGCATACAATCGTATGCTTTGTCCATACAATTTCAAGTAAAGAGATCATCAATTCTTGAAGAGTCTGGTGCAATAATGGTCACCACTCCGAAAAACGGCTCTATCGGTTGAACCAATGCCAGTGACTCAATTGAACCATTTCGTGCAGGCATTTCTAGGGCAACGTTTCGCTGCGAATTGACTCAAATCACTCGATATAGGCTCTAAACTGGCTCAATTGCTCATTTTCATCCAAGGTAATCCACCCGCGTAGCAGTCGCTCAGGGAAGCGCTCTTTTGCCTTCTTGGGCTGCATTTTAAGAATTGCTTGCTGTATTTCAGGGTGAAGCCCTGCGAAGCGCATGATCTGCCGAACGCGACCGGTCGACACGCCGACCTCCTGTGCGACCTGAGCCGTTTGAATATGCGGGTTGAGAGCCCTTTTAGCCTGCCAGTCGAGTGCGGTTTCCAGAAGGTGTTTACCCTTCAGGATTTTGAAGTGAACCCTTTGCTGAGCCCTTCGAATCGCCGACACACCAAGACGGAAAGGATGAACGACCATAGAACCCTCAGACCAGTCCTGATACAAAATCCCCACAATTAAGAATTGAGTCATCCGAGTTCGTATCCGAGTCTCGTCCTCTCCGCCATTTCAAGACGCAGTCGCCGACAGGGCGGCAAGAGGGAGGAGGTTCGAACCCGAGCAGAGGGTTTGTGGAGCGTAGCGGAACGGGCATCCGCAGGATGATCGCAAAGCGATGCCGCAGGCACCAATCCCTCCCTCCTGAGTGTGGCATAGCTCGCAGAGCTAAGACTGTATCCACTACGTTCCGTCGACGCGCTCCGCTTGCTCATGGCAGACCAAGGGGTCTACTTCATTTCGAAAGTCATCCAAAAACTCCGATGCTGGATCGATAGAAGCTCATACCGGGATTCGCAGGATCGAGTTGCAGGTCGAAGGCTGTCGTCTTGACCGCCTTTTGCTCGTCGCCGGCCAGTTTGAGAATTTTGCTTCGTTGGTGCATTGATCAATGAGATGCTCGAAGCCTTCGACCCGGGCTTCGGGGAAATGAACATCCACCTCCGCCCGAAAGCTGTCTGCGACGGTCTCCGACCAGCCTAATTTGTTGATCTGCGTTCTACGCGTCTCATCGAGGATCTGCTGACTCCAGCGAGGCAAAAACAGACGCGGGCTCTCTGCCAGAGTCAGGAGCACGTCGCACACCCGGAAGTTGGCCAGCACACAGGCATCTATGACGACTTTGAAATCCGCTCGTTGCATTGTATTGCCTACTCCGGGTCGTAAAGGCCTGCATCCTGGATTTCTTGGCGAAGGCGCTTCAAACCCTCGTGCCGCTTCTTATCGCGCTCCCGCTGGTAATCGAGCAGGTCTTTGAAATAGACCCGGCGGTGGGCACCCACCCGATGGTGCGGAATCTCGCCCTTTTCCAGCAGGTCCACGAAGAATTGACGCGACATGCCGAGGAAGTTAGCCGCCGCTTGCGTGGTGAAGGTCTCATCCTCCGGCATCATAATCAGGGCTTGCCCCTCCCGCATCATCCGCACGATGCGCATGAGGTGCTGGTAGAGCGGCTCGGGCAGCTGCGTCTCCGTGCCGTCGCCATCGATTACTGAGACGTGCCCCGGACGCGAAAACGCCGCCACCAGCTGGTTCAGCGCTTCGCGGTCGATCAAAGAAGGATCCAGGCGGTTTTGTTGGAGTGTCATGCTCATGCCGGAAGCATTCCGCACTTTGCCGAGCTTTTCAAGCTATAATCGCTATATTCGCTATAAACGCTTTCACCTAAACTCATCGCGATCGCCAGCCGGATGCGTCGATGTGCGCAAACCGACCGAAATCAGCAGGCCGCTCGCCGGGAGGGATTGGCAAGCCTTGGCCGCAGTACGGGCAGTGACTCACCTCCAGCACCGTGCTCCAGATCATATCACCGACCGCTTCGAGGTGGTGGTTTTCTTCCAAATCCGACTCAGTCGCCTCCCGCTGGATTTCCAAGTGCCAGGCCGGGGATTCCTGGGGCAGCTTCGAATGCCTAAACGACAGGCTGACGCCTGTGCCGGGGAATTGCGGACATTCGTGCTTTGATTCAGCTGCGGCGCCCCACATATCGTTTTGCTTCATGGAAAACGGTTCATCAACAGTCAGCCATTCAAGGCCTCCAGCAATTCGTCAATCGGTTCATTGCCGGGCCAGGTTTCCCACAATTCCATGGGGTCGGCTTTACTTGCGTCGCCAACCAGTTCGGAAAAAAGGTCTCTTGCGAACCGGAAGCACCCTGCGGCAGGCTATCGTTGAAGCTGCTCGCGAGGCGGAAGTTCATGTTGCACGAATCAAACTCTGGCTGCGGCCCAGGCTTTGACCTGTTCAAAAAAGGATTTGAAGCCGGAATCTTCTTTGCAGGCTTTGTAAATATCGAGGGTCTCGCCGACATCCTGACCGTATTCCGCGCCGCCCTGCAAGGGTTCCACATCCGTGGAAAAAATCGCCTCCTTGAGTATTTTTTTGTAATGGCCTTTATCGCATTTATGTTTTGGCGAATAGTTCCCGATTGAAGCACCTACCGCCTCGGATAAAGCCCCGGGGTCGATGACATACCATCGCTCGATATGAGGGTCCGGAATCGCCAGGATTGTCCGATCTAAGGTACCATACTTTTGCAGGTTCTTTTCAAGGAGCTGCTTTTTCTGGACAAAGCCCTTACAATTGCCGTCGCTGCCTAAGACAAAGCAATCGACGGTATCGCTGGGATAATCGTCCAAATAGACTTTGAGAGCCTTGATCGAAGCGCCCCCACGGCTGTAGGGCACATGGACATCAAGTCGAGTCGAACCCAAGCCTGATTCCGCGGCTATCCGGCAAAAAAGAGTCCGTATCAGGTTTTCCTGTGCGACGTCCTCGACAAAAATTAGAACTTTGAGCTTATCCACCAAAGTCCCCCCTTTCGATTTTTTCATTCAAGTGGGTTTCCACTTCGTTTGGCTTAAACATCGGCCCCAATGAAGTGAATGGCTTAAAGACAGTTTGGCCGTCTTCTCTCGCACAAACCATCAAATGATGATTTTCAAAATAACTGGGCAGATTTGGAGAATGGGTGTTCACCAAAATCTGGCGGTCTTTACTATGGGCATTTTTAAGCAAATCAGCAATTTGATTGAGCCGCCGGGGGTGGACCCCGTTCTCGGGCTCCTCATAGCCTACAGTCGTGGAGCCAGTAAAGGGAGAGACCACTCCAACCAAACCAAGTACCCGCAGGGTTCCTTCCGAAATGAGGCGGTTTGAGAACTGATTGCCATCTTCGTGAACGAGCAAGTAGAGTTCGCCTTTCTTGGTGCGATCAATCGTGAGATCCGTAATTCTAGGCAGAATTGACCGTGCGACCCGTTTCAGATTCTTATACTGAGCCGGGGAACGCTGGGCCAGCGTATTATAAAATGCCGCCAGGTCTTCACCAAATGAACCGGGTCGCTCAACCTCTGCAATTGCTGCCGCCTCACGCATGAGCTCACGCGGCTCAAAGTAATAAATATGGCAACGCTTCAACTCTTCCCTAAATGCAATGATATGGGGATAGTGGGGCGCGTAAAGCTCGGTCGATACGACCGTATAATTCAAACCTACGTCGAATAGCGTCGGGCGGGATTGTCCCTCCAAGCGCAACGAGAGCTTCTGCCTCTTCTTGGAGTCCTTTGTCATTTCAAGAAAGGCACCTCTTGTCTTTTCCTCGGGCTTGTTTTGTTTGAGTGCGACGAGTCTTTCGTCACAGACACGGGTCTCGCCGGTGTTGGAGACTACTTCGATCTCGATGTGATACCGCAGATGCGGGTTGGTGATAATTTTAGCATGCGTCTTGTCATCATTTTCCTCCAAGCCTTTGCGCAGCATCCGCACACGGGATTCGACCGATTGGATCGTTTTGGGCGAAAGCATCAGATCGACCTCGAAGACCATTCTTTGGCTCTCCTCCTGAACTGGATCATCTTCGCCCGCATTCTCTTTTGCTTTCACGTGAACCGATTCCAGCGGGAGTCCACGATGCTGGGCAAAAGCATCCTTCAGACTTTTTTCCGAGACCATGCGGGAGACCAAATTAAGCGCATCAAACAGGTTGCTTTTCCCCGCAGCATTTGGTCCGAAGACAACCGTCAACTGCTCGAAGAACACTTCAGTCTCCCGCATTGACTTATAGTTTTTCACATAAAGACGCTTAATCATGATACGGAAAATACTTTTATATTGGAAATTTACGAGACCCGAAACACTTTCATCACTTCATCGCCCAGGTGGTTGATGACTTTGACGGCGATTCTTCCGGATTTGGGTTTGTTGCAGGGGCGGGAGGTGTCGCTGTAGAGGGTCTCCCAGGCTTCGGGGTTGATTTCGGCTTTGAGGATGGTTTTCTTCAGGTTCTTGTTGGCGGGCGATGCGCTGTTGCCACCACTCCTTGTGTTTTGAAACCGCGAATGCACGCGAATCGACGCGAATATCTTTTGGAAAATGCGCATCGGTGAGTTCGCGGGGGATTTCCCAATCCTCCCATTTTGTGCGGAGGGTTTCGTTGAGTTGCTGGCGGAGTGGTTTGAGCTTTTCCTGAAAATTGTCCCAAATGACGTCGATCTCGGCGTTGTTGGCGATGGACTTGAGGGTGATGTGCGCCTGGTTGCCGTCCATTTGCGGCTCGGCCCCGGCCTCGTCGGCATCGGTGCGGCGGCGCAGGTCGTCGATCAGCACCTTGGGGTAGGCCTTTTCCTGGATGGAGAGCGGGGGTGCCTGCACCACGAGGTGGGACCAGTCCTGCTCGTCCTTGCCCCGCCAAACGAGCTGGGGGTCGAGGTCGCGGTTGCGCCGCGCGTAGGCCAGCTCGATGGAGGTCTGCGCGTCCTTATCCATGACCGACTCGAACTCGGCGGTGGGGATGTTCTTCCGCTTGGCGTCCTCGTGGGCGAGGGCGTCGACTTGCTTCCTGGTGATGGTTTTCTTTTTGGGCATGGTGGAGGTGGGAGGGTCGGAAAGTATGAAGGTGGGGAAATGCTTATCTGACAATTTTTTAAGATGATTTGACGATACCTGACGATTGATTTGGGCGGTGTATTGTATGGAAATCTGACGATTCCGGGATTTCGCCTGACGATACTTGACGATTAGGATTTCGCATAAATGTAGCGGGTCGCTCTCGCTTTGCCGGTTTTTTGGGCAAGCCCAAGGTCTATCAGGAGCGACATGTCGGCAGCGACTGTCTGACGGGTGATTTTAAAATCTTTTTGTAGGACACTTGTGGAGAGGGTCTCGCCTTGCGCAAGCCGTTTCGCGATCTCACGCTGTCGCGGGTTAAGCTCATCAGAGACAGCAGGTGCGAGCGAATCCGCAACCGGCGCTTTGATCCGGTCGAGTGAATCACCGGGGCCGGGCAGCGTAAGGATGAGGCGATCATCATCCAGCTCCAGATATGGAGCGCTGAGCCCATAATCCAGCATCGCACGGCGCATGCGGCGAATGCCGGTGCCCCGCTCTTCCATTCGCTGCAGAAATACGAGCCCCTGGCAAATCAGCGGGTTGCGGGATCGCGATCTGGCCTTTCCTTCCTCCAGCCTTTTGAGCGTCGGCTTGCCGACTGGTTTTCCTGGATTGGTGATGACGATCCGGTCAAAGAAAACTTCCACGAAGACCCGCTGAGACTCGTCCTCGTAGTCACGGTGGGCGAGCGCATTGACCAGAGCTTCCCGCAAGGCCACTTCCGGATATTCAGGCAATTCGAGACGTTTCAAGCCGACGACACGAGGCGTCTTACGGGTATTCTCAAAAATTATCGCGACGATCGAGTCGATGGCATCGGCAATGTTTTGATGAATCGGCTTCGCGATGACTGCCTCCGCATCTCGCGTCTTGCCTTTGTAAATATCCAACTGGACGCGTGTCTGGAGAAATTCGGTGGTCGGATCTTTTGCGGTAAGCATCATCCCAGCAGCTGTCGGTCGACAACTGCTTTCCTTGTGGTCAAACCATAAGAAGCCGCGATTCAGGAGCAACTGTTCACGATCCGCTGGTTTCACGTTCTTTCGGGCATCGGGGTCGACTGCTCTGGCAAGTGCTGCCATGTGTTCGACTTTAAGATCTTTTAAGATTCGGGCGGTAACACGCTGACGGTCGAATGGAGAGGCGACAGACAGAGTCGCCTCCGCAATTGCTTTGTCGTCCTTGGAAGGCGTCAGCTCGTAGTTTTCCTTGATGTGCTCAATCAGTCTTTCGCGGACGACCTCCTGCAACTCCTTGCTATCCTTGAAGCGGCTGTAGATGTGCTTGTCTCGACGAATAATTTTGAAAAAATCCTCTTCCTTCGGCTCGCGCTTAAACGAGCTGTCCCCTTTGACACATACCAAGGTAGGCATCCTGGCATCCTGAGAGTAATTGTATTCCAGATGGGTCGCGGATAAACCGCCTTTGCTCGCATTACCGTATTCCTGACCAACAATCAATAAGTAGATCTGACACTTCTCCAGCAATTTGAGGTAAGCTTGGTCATCGGGCCTGATAGCCGCAGGATATTTCTCAAAGAGCACGGGGGCCGTATGCCTGAGAAGAAACGGGTCTGAACTCAGTAAAATCTTCAATTGCATGCGTTCCTCAGAAAGCTCCTTTTGCACAGAGCTGATGAAGACACGCAGCTTTAGGTTGGTTTCGCTGTCGGCCATTAGGACGAATTCCTTCCCAGTTGCAGGCTGAGCATTTTGTCAAATTTGCCAGCGACTTCTTTCCCGAAATCGTCCTGCATTTCCCAGACGTCGGTGAACTCGGCGAAGGCCCAGCGGCCGTAGTGACCGTGGTTGTTGACGCCGGGGATCCAGTAGCTGTCCATGGTGGTCTTCTTGATCTTTTTCGACAGACTTAAGGAAGGCAACTTATGCTCCGCTATGGCACCAAAAACACTTGTCCTTTCAGCCTGCTGCAATCATTTTCCGCGTGCTCTTAAATCTCACAGCGCGGTAAACGCATCTTTGGAAGTATTCTAGCTACGGCCTATCCGACCCCAGCCAAATAATTGCGGGAGAAACCCGCTACGAAGAAAAAGTAGCATTTATCAACGGCACATTCTTAAATTCCGCGCATGTTTTATACGGTGAGCACGGCGGCGGCCGCTTCGATGCCGGACAGCGCAGCGCCCTCAATTCGCTGCCCACCGAAGG
>JAAAPI010000128.1 GCA_009908325.1 Verrucomicrobiota bacterium
AGATGCCGCGCAAAGTTCGGATATTGAACGCCTGGAAGTTTCCGAAAAATCATTCCGCTGGCTTCTCAACGAAGATGCCATGGCCACCGAAAAACTCGCTCAGGGCATCCGCGTCTTCGCTCAAGACATGAACAAGGTCCGCGAGATCGTGAAAGAAAAGGTCTAACCGAATCAGCGTCACCTCTTCGCCATAGCTCGTGGGGCGACGGCGGAGAGCGATCAGCGACCGACCGCCCAAATCACTTCCGCGTTGATACGACCAGCGCTGCCCCGCCACATAATTTACCGACTGGAATTGCCATTCATCGGTGGCGTGTCACTAATACCGGCCATGCCTTACGAACATACTTCTACGCGACGGATCGAGTTCTCCGAGACCGATATGGCCGGGCTCGTCCATTTCTCAAACTTTTTCAGGTATATGGAAACGGCTGAGCGGGATTTCTTTGAGGCGGCTGGGGTCGACCTCATCCGCACGAAACCCGGTGAGCTTGTTGGCTGGCCGCGCGCGCGCGCCGAGTGCAAATTTTCCGCACCGCTCCGTTTCGGCGATACGATTGATATTCATCTCGCCGTCAAAGCGGTCAAGGATCGGGCCATCGACTACCAGTTCCGCATATTCCGCCGCAACGAGGACGGCAGCCGCACGCAGGCTGGCAAGGGACATATGACGACGATACTTGCTCAACTCAACGAGACAGGGGCTCTACAATCTGCCGAACTACCGGCTGATCTGCGTCAGCGAATCACCGAAGCGCCTAGCGAGGTGCTAAAACGACCCTCCGCCCTGTAGGCCGGGGAATCCACGTGGCGTGCTCGCTTGCGAGCGCCCTGTCAGAGTCAGCTACCCATTCGTCTAACAACAACGGTATCGAGTCCGCCTTCCTCCACCGGTTGGTGGATGCAATACTCCCGCACTTTCGGGTCTCCGTAGCGGCTCCCGCCTTTGAGCAAAGCTGGACTGGGCGCTCCATGACACGACATGGGGAGATCGAAGTAATCCACAGTCCATCCTACTTCCCAAATGGTATTGAAGCCTGGGCGATCAGCGGCACTCCGTCGGATTGCGTTAATATTGCCCTCGGCAATCTGCTTCCCGAAAAACCCGACATCGTCCTTTCCGGCATCAATATCGGCTTCAACACCACCGAGATGCTCATCCTGAGCTCCGGCACCGTGGCCGGGGCCATTGAGGGCGCACTCTGGGGCATCCCGGCAGTCGCCTTCAGTCAATGTGTCCCCGGGTCGTTGTTTGAGAGCGTGAGCAAGAATCGAGGCAAAACCGAAGGCGATTTCACCGACTCGCTCGAAGCGGCGTCGAACCACGCCGCCGAAATCGCTTGCAAAACCCTCGCGGCCGCCGACACGTATCGAGGGAAAGTTCTGAACATTAACTTCCCACCATCCACCACGGAGGCGACTCTGATCGTTGACACGTTCCCGGCCAAACTAAAGCTCGGCAGCCTTTTCGCCGAAACGAGCCCGGGTAAATACGCCTTCCGTTACTCTGAGGGCACCGTTGCCGACTCCCATCCGGAATCGGACCGTATCGCCCTGCAAAACGGTCAAATCAGCCGAAGCCTGCTGGATTTTTCACGAATCGGGACACGAAATGATGGCCAGTAGTCCGCGGCCAGGCAATTCAACACGCTCTCGAATAATTCTTGCCTGACTCGCGCGGGAAAAATAGGCACTATTCATGATTCCACTCTCCAGACAAAGCCATAGCCGTTTTTACCGGTCCTTCGCTTCCGTTTTTCACGGTCTATGGCTGGTCTGTCTATTGACGACCTCAGCCCTTGCACAAAGCGGTGACGACCTGTTCCGCGGCACTTGGCAAATTGAAACACCCGAGCGGGGTACGCTCATCGTGATTTTAAAAAATCAGGGGCGCGCATCCTACTTCTGGGGGGACAACGCCGACACCACGGTCTATCAGGGGACTTGGTCGAGCACCCCCGAACGAGCCACAATGAAGTGGCCCGATGGTAGCCAGCACCGCATCGAGAGGGACCAGCTCGGCTTCGACGCGACTTATCTAACGCCCAACGGCACCGGACGCTACACCACCCCTGCCCAACAAGTGCCCGGCGAGATCCTCGGCCAGTGGGCCAAACCGCCGACAAGGGACAGCGAACTCGCCTCCGACCGCGACCAGGCTGAAGGCTTTTTCGGAATCTGGAGCGTCGGTGCCGAAGACAGCAGCGACCCACACTACGTCTTCGTCGAGTCCGACCGTTCGGCCGCCAGCACCTGGGGCGACAACGCAGGTCTGCGTGGCTCCTGGGCGAAACAGGGCAGCGAGCTCCACATCGCTTGGGACAGCGGTCACTATTCCATCCTGCGTGAAAATCGCCGCGGCTTTGCCTACAAACGCATCGCCCCGGGCGAAGTCATCGAAGACGATACCACCGAACCCCAGCCCGCCATCCGGACAAACCGCGACAACGTCCCGGCTACGTGGCTGGCCGGTTACGAAGCAGAGCGCGCGAGCTACACGGGCGGCATTGCCTTTTCCAGCCGCAAAAACGCCCGCAATTTCTATCGTGGCGACTGGGTTATTCAGCTTGGCGAGAATCAATTCGAACGCATCGAGATCAAACGCTTCGGCGGCCTAGCCACCTCCCTCGACCGCTCACTTTCCGGTGAGTGGCGCATGCAGGGGCAGGATATCTTTATGCGCTGGGACAACGGTATGCGCAAAATCCTCACCCCTATCGGTCGCGGCTTCGTGCTTTATGATTATCGCCCCGGCCGCCCTCTGGACGGCGTTCCGACTCGCACGCGCGCCGCCGCTCCGGCCGACACAAGTAAGTTGGCCGATTACGCCGAAGAACGCGAAGACGTCGCGGAGCAGATGCGGAGCTTGGCCGATGCCGCCGGCCTGGATCCCAGCCAGCAAGCCAACAGCGGTTGGGGGCGCACGTTCGCCCGTTGGGTCTGGCCCTTTAGCGATAATACGGAGCCCGCCACCTCCGATGCCATCCTCGAGGAAGAATTTGAAGACGCACGCTCTTCGGATCCGTGGTGGTGGCCTTTCTGGAGCGAAAACCCCGACGCTTCCGCGCCGTCCGAGTCAGCGGAAACAAAGACCGGTGGAGAATCACAATCAACGCCAGTGGATAGCAGAGACAGCAACGGAAACAAATCCGGAGGCCCGGAAGACCTCCGCGAAGAACGCTCAATCGAAATTGAAGTGTCGGCTACGGATGTCGAAGCATCCCCAGAATCAGCTGAAAACGACCCAGAAACAAAAACATCCCCTGAAGCCAAGCCGGAAAATTCCTCGAAAAAGCGCAGCTCCGCTCGCGATTGGGTCTGGCCCTTCTAGTGTAAACCCTATACTTGCAATGACAATGACCACCACCGCCAACGCCTCCACCCTGAATGCCACACCGGTCGATGTGATCGACCCTGAGATCGCCGCAGCCATCGCTGCGGAGCGCGCGCGTCAGGAAAACCATATCGAGCTGATCGCTTCAGAGAATTTCACCTACCCCGCCGTCATGGAGGCTCAGGGCAGCGTCCTGACCAACAAATACGCTGAGGGCTACCCCGGTAAACGCTGGTATGGCGGCTGCGAGCACGTCGATGTCGTCGAGAGGCTTGCCATTGAGCGCGCCAAACAGCTCTTCGGTGCGGACCACGCCAACGTGCAACCACACTCCGGCTCGCAGGCTAATTTTGCCGTCTACACCTCCGTGCTCCAGCCGGGCGATAAAGTGCTCGGTATGAACCTCTCGCACGGTGGCCACCTCACCCACGGCAATCCGGTCAATTTTTCGGGCAAGCTCTACGAATTCGTCCAATACGGCGTCCGCGAAGACACCGGCCTGATCGACTACGACGAGCTCGCCGCCATCGCCGAAAAAGAAAAACCCAAGATGATCACGGTGGGTGCCTCCGCCTACTCCCGAATCATCGATTTCGAGCGTATGGGCCAGATCGCGCGCTCGGTCGGCGCATACCTTTTTGCCGACATCGCCCACATTTCCGGCCTGGTCGCCGCCGGCGTTCACCCCTCCCCCGTGCCGCATGCTGATTTTGTCACGATGACAACGCACAAAAGCCTGCGCGGCCCCCGCGGTGGCCTCATCCTCTGCAAAGCCGAGCACGCCAAGGCGATCAATTCTGCCATGTTCCCCGGTGGTCAGGGTGGTCCGCTTATGCACGTCATCGCAGCGAAGGCCATCTGCTTCGGGGAGGCCCTCAAGCCCGGGTTTAAAGCCTATGCCCAACAGATTGTGAATAACTCCCGCGCCTTTGCCGAGGCCATGGTCCTGCGCGGTTACAAGCTAATCTCCGGCGGGACGGATAACCACTTGTTCCTTGTCGATCTCCGGGAAAATCTCCCCGACCTGACGGCTAAAGTCGCTCAGGAGACCCTCGATCTGGCGCATATCACCTGTAACAAAAACGCCGTCCCCTTCGAGACCCGCTCCCCTTTCAAAGCCTCCGGCATCCGCCTCGGCACCCCCGCCGTAACCACCCGCGGCATGAATGAAGAGGACATGGTCGTCATCGCCGACTGCATCGACACCGTCCTCAAAGCCATCGGCACCGACGGTCTCGACGAAGCACTCGAAACCGTTAAATCCCGCGTCGCCGAATTGACTCGGAAATATCCATTGCCCTATTAACTCACAGTAAATCCGCCGCCAAATCGGCCAGTTCCGAACGCACCCCGATGGTCAACTCCAAGTGCGCCGTAATGTCCGTCCCCTTCAGCCGCTGCGCCGTGTGCACCAGCCCGTTCGACCAGGCGTCGAGAAACATACTGTCCACCTGATACGGGTCACCCAGCAGAATCACCTTCGAACCCTCCGCCATCCGGCTGACCACGGTCTTGGCTTCGTGCGGGGTTAGATTCTGCGCCTCATCGATGATAAATATCGTGTTCGATAGCGAGCGCCCGCGGATGAAAGTCATCGCCTCGACCTCGACCATGCCGTAATCGAATAGAAACTGGTAGGGCTTGCGTGGCTTGCTTTCATCTTCCTCCTCGTCGCGGCTCGTCGGCTGCTTCGCCAGCTTGGCCATCGCTTTCTTGCGCTTCCGCGTCGAGGTGATGCGACTCACCGCCTCATCTTCATACGATTCCGGCTGCTTGGTCACTTTGCGATTACTGAAAAGCACTTCCAGATTATCAAAAAACGGAGCGATGTAGGGTGCCATCTTCTCATCGAGCGTTCCCGGAAGTGCCCCCGTGTCTTTACCGATATGGACCAGCGGGCGTGTTATAAAAACCCGCTCGTAGAGATTGTCCTCGCCGATAGTTTGAAATAGCGCCATCGCGATCGAGACTAACGTTTTCCCGGTACCGGCCTTGCCACTACACGTCACCAGTTTGATGTCTTCATCCAGCAAAGCATCCATGAGCATTCGCTGCTCTGCATTCAGCGGGTTAATGCGGATCCCTTTTGGGATTTTTACCCCCACGTCCGAGCCCAGGATCAGACCATCAATCTGCCCGTCGCCACGGTAGCGGGCTGGTTCATCGAACTCCCCATTACTCAGGTAGATATACTCATTGATGTATAGGTGGCTCGTCTGTTCGGGCGAAAGATCGACCCCATGGTCTTCCAGGAAGCGCTCGTAGTCAGCGTCATCCACCTCAATGGTTTTGATGCCGCCGCCCAGCTTGACCGAGGTCACCTTATCGTTCATGTAGTCCTGCACCTCGAGGCCCAGCGCAATACCCTTCAGCGCCATGTTGGCGTCTTTCGTCACCAAAATGACACGACTTTCCGCACAAACGTCCTTCAGAAAAAACACCGAGGCGAGGATCCGGCTATCCATCTTTTCCATATCTACCAGCGTGGCCCGCAGCCGGTTCAGACTCTCATGGGCGTGTTCGCCTTGCACCATGTAATCGTTGATCACAACGACCAGACGACCGCCGTTCGGCAGGTCACGACTCAGCGCCGAGCTGCCCCGTCCATTCAACTCGGGCGGCGTTTCCAGACTCTCGTCGAAAAGTGCCCGTAGATCGCGGTGGATTTTTCGCGCCGAGAAGCCTAGCTCGCCTGGAGCCGATTTTTTCCGGTCCAGCTCCTCCAGGACTTCCACCGGGATGGCGATCGTGTTATCCTCAAACTTGTGAAGACACTGCGGGTCGTGCAGAAGAACGTTGGTATCGAGCACAAAAATCTTGCTGATCTCTGACTTACGGACGGGCGTCTTTTCTTTCGGCAAAGTAGATTTCCAAATAAGGCGAAATATGAATCCGGCATTTGCAGCCGGGCTGAAATAAACTAGACCTACGCTGAATTGGCCCGCTTACCGGCGCAAGCCGTAATCCAAAAAAGACACGATTTTCACAAAAATGACGCTTAGCCACCCTCCGACAATCGACCCCGTAACCGGGCACCGTTTCCATGATTCCACCCTGGTCAGGCAAGCCCTCACACACTCCAGCTGCGACCGTCCCGGGGGCGATAACCAGCGTCTGGAGTTTCTTGGCGACGCCGTGCTCGATCTCGTCGTCGCCGAGGCGCTCTACGCCAAATTCCCCGGTGCCGACGAAGGTGCCCTCGACCGCGCACGCGCCAGTATCGTCAACGGCAAGAACATCGCCGGCGCCGCAAATCAGCGAAAACTTGGAAAATACCTCGAGGTGGGCGAAGCGCACCGCCAGCATCACCCCGAGCCTAGCCGTGCCATGCTGGAAGACGCCCTCGAAGCCCTCATCGGGGCTGTTTATCTCGACGGTGGTCTGGCGGCAGCTCGGCTGGCCATCGGTCACATCTTCGGCGAACAGATCGATTCCCTCGAGCCGAGCACCGGCAGCCAAAACCCGAAAGGCCGACTTCAGGAGTGGTCCCAAAAGCACCACGCGGGCGCAGTTCCGGTCTACGAAGAACTCCCCGCCGAAGGACCCGACCACCGGCGCACCTACCGCGCCGCCGTTCGCCTCGAAGGCCGGGAGCTCGGCCGCGGCACCGGCCCCTCCAAGAAATCCGCCGAAGCCCACGCCGCCGAAGCCGCCCTCCAGTCGCTCTCCAAGGCCAAACCTCAGTCGTAGTGTGCGAGCTTGCTCGCGCCCCCGTCAACCCCAGCCCGTCCCACCCGGGAATTTCTCAACCCGAAGCGCTTCCAAAAATCATTTCTCCCCCCGTCCCCCACTAGGCTCGAGCAAGCTCGCACACGACAAAACAAGACCCATGTCGAAAAAAACATCCAGCCGCAATGCTCCACGGCACACGCTCTACCACGGCGTCTGCACGGAAGCAAGGGCACCGATGGTTCAGGCATTGGCGCAAAAGGCCACCGGCGGCTTCTCCGTGGTATTGGTGGCCAATCCGCGCCGCGCATTGGAGCTGGCCGCGGAGGTCGAAACCTACGCCACTTGGGCCGACGCAGCCAATTCAGCCGAGATACTCCACTTTCCCGAAAATCCACCCCCCGACATCGACTCCCAGCGCCGGGCCGACCGAAATTGCGAACGTCTCGCCACGCTCAGCGCACTTCTCCAGCCCACCGCCGGGGCACCCCGAATCCTCCTCGCCACCCCCGAGGCCCTGCTTGGCGATTGCCCGGAAAAATCAGCCTTTGTTCGGCAGCGCCTTGAACTCAACGTTGGCGAAGAGCACCCCTTCAGCCAGCTTGTCGAGACCCTTACCCATACCCTGAACTACGACTCCGAAGCCCTCTGCGAGCAACCCGGCCAGATCGCCACCCGCGGCGGCCTCATTGACATCTACCCCTACGATGCTACCTGCCCCTACCGCGTCGACTTTTTTGGCGATGAGATCGAGAGCATCCGCACCTTTGACCCCACCAGCCAACGCACCGAGTCCTCCGTCGATTCGATCCAAATTGCCGGAGCCGCCGATACGGAAGCCGTCGAATCCTTCGAGGGAGCTCTGCTCGACTACCTGCCCGAAGCCTCCCTGCAATGGATCCTCGAAGACGCCGCCTACCTCGTGCGGGAACACCCCTACCGTTTTGAGGAAAAAGCCCCGGCTCCCCCGCTAGGCTGTCGCACCTTTCACCAAGCCATCGAATATCGCAGCCATGCCGACACATTCGCAGGTATCTGTGAGCTTGATACAGACGCTTCACTCTTTCGCGGCGCAAAGCGCATTGAGATCAAAACCGAGCCGGTCAACCACTACCGCTTCCACACCGGCCAGACGCGGATCGGCTACGATCATTTCGAGTCGGAGCAAAGTGCCCGCTTTAAGTTTGAAGCGCAACTTGCCGAATGGGCCAAGGAAGGCTTGGAGATTGCCTTTGCCACCACCAGCCAAGCCGAAGCGAACCGGATCGAAGAACTTCTCGCGGATAATCCAGCGGCCGAACGCCTCAAACCTCACTTCTTCGAAGGCACCATCTCGGGCGGCT
>JAAAPI010000252.1 GCA_009908325.1 Verrucomicrobiota bacterium
GCGTCGCGCATCCAAGTGGCTTGCCGGGTAGATCCTTGTGAACTTCCCCGCCAACCGGAGGAACAATTGGCTCACGCGCTGATAGCGTCGAAAACTCCTATCCGACAGCCGGGCGTTGATCAGGAAAGCAGGTGTGTTCCGCTCTTTCGCACGGTGCAGGTGCTCGGGCCACAATTCGCTTTCTGTGAGGAGGATGGCGCTGGGCTGAAGACGCCGCCAGGCGCAACGGTTAAAAAGCCAAAAATCGAGCGGAAATATTCCGATCAGAGCGGTGTCATCCCTGTAATGTTTGCAAGCCTCTGCGTAGCCCGTGCTCGTGGTGGTGGTGAGTATGGTCTCGATAGCCGGGTCACGGGCGAAGCTTCGAATCAGGGGGCCGACCGCCAAAACCTCACCCACGCTGACCGCCTGCAACCAGATGCGGGTTTTTCCCGGAGGAACCGGCGCCAATGTATCGATGCGTCCAAACCGGTCCAGAAACCGCTTGCGGTAACCACCACGCCGCCACATGCGAAAGAGGTAGTAGGGGAGGGCAAGTAGGAGAGCCGGTAAGAAAAGCAGACGATACAGCCAAATCATAGAATGGCCATAAGAGGGGCCGGAGGCCGAATTTGGAAGAACAAACTAAGAAACAGTAATCCGTTGTTTCTCCATGTGCGGAGAAATTCCGCCGGTTCTATCCTTGAGCTCGAGCTCAAGCAGCGCCGCCCAGGTGCGCATGTAGAGCGCCGCGTTCCGCGGCTTGCCTTTTTCGAGGGACCGTGGGCTACCGGGAATCGCCTTTAAAACCCGAGGGTTCGACAAATACTCCAGTTGATGGATATCGCTCAATTCGAATCCATGTGCAAGGAGTGTATCGACCAGTTGATCGACCGATGCCCCGTCATTCGGGCAGTAGTCGTTGGCGAACTCGGTCCATTCGTCCACATAGTTTTTCCGGGCCATCGAGAAAATCTCCTTTGCCGAAAAATCGGTCATGCATTGGACAAGGTGCCCGCAATTGCAGCGGCCAATGTGGCCCCAGTTGTAATCGCCAGCGCTCTCGATCCTGGCGGCCGCCTCGCGGAGTTTTTCGATGAGGAATGGAGTTGGTCGTGCCATACCCTGAGGTTATGCAGGTTGTCATTTAATCAAACTGTTTCAGCGTTTTTTTGCCGATTCGTATCGCTCTGCGACTAGAGCCACGGCTCCAGAGCGGCCCAAACCGTCTCGGCGATGATTTTTTGCCCGGCGGCGTTGGGGTGGATCTGGTCATTTTGGTTCAGGGATGGGTCGCCGCCGACGCCTTCGAGGAGAAATGGGATTCGCCCGACGTTTTTTTCCTCCGCGACCATGGCGAAGCTTTCGAAGAAGCGTTCGGTGTAGTCGGCCCCCATGCTCCCGGGCATGCGCATCCCGGCGAGGAGAATCCTTGTGTCGGGGCTGAGTTCGCGGATTTTGTCGATCATCCGGCGCAGGTTTTGCCGTGTCTGTTCGACGGGGACGCCGCGCAGGCCGTCGTTGCCGCCCAGCGCGATCACGACGATGGCTGGCTGGCTGCCGCGCAAGACCCAGGCGGTGCGGCGCAGCCCGCCGGCTGTGGTGTCGCCACTGACCCCGGCGTTGATGATTTCGTAGGCAAGATCGCGCGCTTCGATTTTTTTCTGAATCAGGGCGGGGTAGGCCGCTTCCGGATCGAGGCCGTATCCGGCTGTAATGCTATCGCCGATAAAGACGATCTTTTCGCCTTCGCTTGCCAGCAGCCCGAATTGCGGGATGCTGAACAAGCAAAGGCTGATGAGCCCTCCGACCCAGCACCTTGCGGGCCTCCATTTTATCAATTGCACACTCATTTATGTCCAGACAGGAACCTCGAACGAAAGTCACGCCGGAAGTGAAAAATGTCAACGCGCCCATGCTTTCGCTGCGTGGCGTGGGGAAAACCTATCAAAGCGGGGGTCAGCCACTGACGGTGCTGCGGGAGATTGATCTGGACGTGGCCGCGGGCGCACGCTGTGCCATCGTGGGGCCTTCGGGTAGCGGCAAAACGACGCTGCTGGGT
This sequence comes from Verrucomicrobiota bacterium, assembly GCA_009908325.1. Taxonomy (GTDB): domain Bacteria; phylum Verrucomicrobiota; class Verrucomicrobiia; order Opitutales; family Coraliomargaritaceae; genus Thalassobacterium. The sequence goes on from JAAAPI010000252.1 coordinate 2,042, forward strand.
CTCTGTGCCGGGCTGGACCGGCCAAGCGAGGGCAAAATCCAACTCGCCGGTCATGATCTTTCCACCATGGACGAAGATGGCTTGGCAGCGCTGCGCAACGCGCAGGTGGGCTTCGTCTTCCAAAGTTTTCAGTTGCTGCCCTCGCTCACTGCGTTGGAAAACGTGCTTGTGCCGCTGGAGCTGCAAGGGGGCGGGCGCGGTGTCCGGAAAGAAGCGGAAGCGCGGCTGGCGGATGTTGGCCTCGGCGAGCGCATGCATCACTACCCTTCGCAGTTGTCCGGCGGCGAACAGCAGCGGGTGGCGCTGGCGCGGGCTTTCGTGCACCGCCCGAAAATTCTCTTCGCCGATGAGCCGACGGGCAATCTCGATGTGGAGACAAGCCAGCCGATTGAGCAGATGCTTTTCGCCTTGAATGAAAACTTCGGCACGGCGCTGGTTCTGGTCACGCACGATCCGGAGCTGGCCGAGCGGGTCGGGCGGGTCGTGCGGATGCGGGGCGGACGGATCGAAAGCGACACGGAGCTATGAGGCCGGAGCGCGACAAAACATCGCTGCCCCGCGGTCTTTTCCGCCTGCTGGCGCATCCCTGGGTCTGGCGTATGGCGCAGCGCGATACGCGGCGGGAGCGCAAGCGGCTGGCGGTTTTTGCCGGGTCCATCGTCATTGGGGTCGGGGCGCTGGTCACGATCCATGCGCTGCGGGCGAGTTTGGAGAATGGCGTGGCGCTGCAGGCCCGCGAGCTGTTGGGCAGTGATTTGCAGGTGGGTGCCCGCGCACCGCTGGACCGCGGGGCACTGGCTGCCGCCTTTGGTGACGAGGTGATCGAGGTGGCCTACGAGACGAGTTTTTCCAGCATGTTACGTTTCCCCGGGGCGGACGGAGCGCGTCTGGTGCAGGTGCGGGCCAGCACGGGGAGGTATCCTTTTTACGGGGCTGTTGAGGCGGAGCCCGCTGCGGCTTGGGCGGCGATGGGGAGCGATGCCCCGGTCATCCTCTTGGAGAGTGCCCTGCTCGAGCAATACGGTGCCGAGGTGGGAGACGTGGTGCAGCTTGGGCAGGCGGAGATCGCCATCACCGGGCGCGTCACCAAACCGGCCCCGCGTATTGGACGCTTTGCCGGGTTTGCTCCGGGTGCCTACATCAATGAAGCAACATTGGAAGCCTCTGAATTATTGGCCCGGACCAGTTTGACTCGGCACTATGCGCATGTGCGGCTGGCGGACGGGGTGGATGCGGAGGCGTTATCGCAGCGCTTGCGGGAGGCCTTTCCCGGGGCGGGTCTTCGGTTTGAGACGCCGGAGTCGCGGCAGGAGCAATTGGGGGAAGTGCTCGACCGCTTTGAGCAATTTCTCAGTTTGATTGCCTTGTTCAGCCTGGTGCTTGGGGCCATCGGTGTGGCCAGTGCCATGCAGGCGCAGGTGCGGCGGCGACAAGAGAGCATCGCCATCCTGCGCTGTTTGGGCACGCCGCCGCAGGCAGCCTTCGCTATCTACCTGATCCAGGCATCCGTCCTCGGGCTGATCGGCTCCCTGTCGGGAGCGGTGCTCGCTGTGGGCATCCACGTTGGGATCGTGGGCTTTTTTCAAGAGGCGCTGCCTGTAGCGCTTGCTGTCGTGCCGGAGTGGGGGGTGGTCTTGCGCACGACTGGGGTTGGGTTTGTCGCCTGCGTCGGCTTTGCTTTGCTACCGCTGCAGCAGGTGCGTGACATTGCGCCGCTGGCCGTGTTGCGCGGCCTGAACGAAGTTGGGGAGCGCAAGCGGCGGCTCCGCCGCGCCGCGCCCATCTTTGGTTGTTTACTGGGGCTGCTCACTTTACTGGCCGTTCTGAGCAGTGCCAGCGTGGGCCGGGGCATCCTCCTGGCGTTGGGCTTTGTCGTGGTCTTTCTGATACTGGCGTCGCTGGCGCGGGGGCTGATCGCGCTGGCCCGGCAGTTGGCGCGAGGTCCGGTCTCGTATCTGGCCCGGCAGGGTATTGCGAATCTCTTTCGACCGAATAATCAGACGCTGCTTTTTGCCGTATCACTTGGGCTCGGCATTTTTCTGCTCACGCTCACGTTGCTCCTGCGTGCCCTGCTACTCGAACAGATAGCAGTGGCCGAAGCGGGGGATGGGCCGAACATCTTTCTCGTCGATGTGCAGCGGGACCAGGTGGCGGGCGTAGCGGATTTGCTGGAGGCAGAGTCGCTACCCGTTTTGGAGAGCGCCCCCATGGTGACGATGCGCATCGCTGCGATTAACGGTGTTGGAGCCAGCGAATTGCGGGAAAACGATGCCGTGCCGGGCTGGGTGTTGCGGCGTCAGTTTCGTTCTTCGTATCGAAACGAACTGAATGCGAGCGAGGCCGGGGTCGACGGGGTTTGGCCGCCGGCGGACTGGGCGGGTGACGAGCCGGTCCCGCTCTCGCTGGAGCTGGGCATGGCGAAGGATTTGAACGTCGGCCTGGGTGACCGCATCCGTATCGATGTGCAGGGCTTGCCGCTCGATACGGAAGTGACCCATCTGCGGGAGGTCGACTGGGCGGGATTCAACCTCAACTTCTTCATGATCTTTCCCGAGGGTATCCTGGAGGATGCGCCGGGGTTTCATGTCTTGACGACACGTATCCCCGAGGGACAAACCTCGGGGCCGCTCCAGTCGGTGGTGGCAGCGAGCTATCAGAACGTTTCGGTGATCGATCTGACCTCGATTCTGGAGACCGTGCAGACCTTAATGGGGCGGATTTCCCAAGCGGTCCAGGTGCTCTCGCTCTTCACCCTGGCGGCGGGCATGTGCATCCTCGTCGGTATTTTCCTCAATGGAAAGGAGCAGCGCCGCTACGAAGCGGTGCTGCTGCGCACGCTTGGGGCCACGACGCGGCAGCTGCGCACGATTTTCAGCATCGAATTCGGCGTGCTCGGTCTGCTCGCGGCGCTGGCTGGGGGCGGGCTGGCGGCCTTGGCTTACTACCCACTGGCACGGTTTGCCTTTTCGCTCGAACCGGTCTTCCCGCTGCTTTCGCTCGCTGCTTTGCTGGTCGGGGCCTGTCTGCTGTCGGTCGTGATGGGGGCTTGGCTGAGCCGTGGCATCACTCGTGCCTCACCGCTGGCTGTTCTCCGCAGCGAATGAGTTTTAGCAAACTTGTAGGACGATAATGGTGATGTTATCCGGGCCCGCGCTCTGATTGGCGAGCTCCGTCAGCTCCTTACAGGAATCTTCCGGGGTAGCTGCATTACGGAGTGCTTCCTCTATGGTGGCCTCGGGCAGCACTTTATTCAGCCCATCGGTGCAGAGGAGAACGCGGTCGCCCGACTTCAGGCGGTGAACAGTCTGGTCGACTTGCAGCTCATCGTTTTGGCCGATGCAACGGGTCAGCGTGTGCGACATTTCCGGGGGCATCGCAGCCCGGGCCGCCTCGCCGCGCTGAGCGATCCATTCCTGCTCCATCGTATGATCCAGGGTTAATTTTTCAAGGTGCCCGCCCCGCAGAAGGTAGGCGGCAGAATCGCCGACATGAGCGATGGTGAGCTGGTCGCCGGTAATGTGCGCGACTGTCAAGGTGCTGCCGCTCCCGGTGAAGGGATGGGCATCGAAACTTTCGTCGGTCACTTTCTGGTGGATGCCGCCGATGACTGACTTCCAGTCGAACGGCGTAGTCGCTGTTCCAGCCTGCTCCAGAGCCATATTGATCAGCTCAACGGTGCGCTGGCTCGCTTCGGCGCCGCCCGGCAGGCCACCCAGCCCGTCCGCCACAGCGTAGAGCTGGTGAGACTCATCGATAAAAAACGCGTCCTCGTTGGACTGGCGGACTTGCCCGCGATCCGTTGTGCCGTAGGCCTCAATATGCATTACTTTAATAAAATTAGTCTTTATCGCTACGCGAACACGGAAGCACGATTTTCGCGATTAAATCGGGCGTAGTCTTTGATCGGAAGGGCTTGGATGAAGTGGGCACCATAGGGCTTGCGCAGTATCCGTGAGTCGAGAATGACGATATTCCCCTGGTCTTCGTGACGGCGGATGAGGCGGCCAATGCCCTGACGGAACTTTACGAGAGCATCGGGCACGGTCATTTCGGTAAAGGGGTTACCTCCCTGCGCACGGATATACTCGCTGCGGGCCTCGCTCACGGGGTGGCTGGGGTTTTCGAAGGGAAGGCGCGCCACGATGACTTGGGAGAGGGCCGGTCCGGGGATGTCGACACCCGTCCAGAAGCTGTCTGTCCCGAAGAGCACGCCGTTTCCCGCTTCGGCAAACTGGCGGGTGATCTCACTGCGCGCCATCTGGTGCCCCTGGGTGAAAAGGGGGCGTTTAATCTTATCGAAAAAGGCCTGGGTGCGCTCTCGCACCTGGCGCAGGTCGAAGTGACTGGTGAAGAGCACGAGCGTGCCGCCGTCTACGTGTCGGGCGCACCAGCAAATCATGTTGGCCAGATAGTCGAGATCGAGGCGGCCCTGGCCCGGCTCGGGTTGCGGGGCGTCACTCGCGATATAGATGCGGCAATTCTTTTCGTAGTTGAAGGGGGAATACACCATCTCCGTCTCAGCTGCCTGGGCACCCACCTTTTCCTGGAAGGCTTTCATATCCTGCCCGTCCGAAAGAGTCGCGCTGGTCAGAACGGCGGCGGTATCCCGTTGAAAGATGTGTTTGCGCAGGTAGGGGGCGACGTCCAGCGGAGCGCTGCGGAGTGTGACGATCTGCCCTTTTTTGCCGCCGCGTTCCAGCCACTGAACGTGGTCCTCGTCGGCGAAAGTGATAAAGCCGTTGATCGCGTCGCGGTAGCCCATGATGCGGCGCCGGTGGTCGCGCAGCTCATCCTGCACGCGCTCGTCGTCGCTTTTTTGGATGAGGGCGCCGAGCCGCTCAACCACCTCCTTAAGCGGACCGTTTATGATGTTGTCGCAAAAGTCGGGCTCGTGCAGTCGTTGAATCGGCTTTTTGGCTAGGAAGGTGTCGCCGAGATAGCCGAAGAACTCCGTGGCGGCAGCCACGGCGTTATCCACCGCGTCCTGATCCCAGGGCTGGCCGTGGCGTTTGAGAATGCCCCGGTTGGTGCGCGGGTTGTAGATGCGCTTGAGTGCGCGATCGACGGCAAAGGAGCTGACGTGGGTGCCGAAGTGATCCGTAGCGATCGCCGGGATACGGTGGGCCTCATCGAGCACAACGAAGTCACTGGCCAGGAGTATGCCCGGCACGTCGGCCTCCGGCTGCATGCCTGCGTTGATCAGCGAGAAGAGGAGGCTGTGATTGACGATCACGCAGTTGGCCGAGAGCAGCTGTTTGCGGGCGCGCTGATAAAAGCAGTCTGCGGGATCGCAGTTTTTCCGCGAGCAGGTCGAACTGTCGGCGTTGATGGCATCCCAGACGTCGGGCAGCGGGGCGGGGGAGAGCTCCTGAAGCACGCCATTTTTCGCGGTAGCGGACCACTGGGCGATGCGCCTGAGGTCTTCTTTCTCGTTGTTTTGAAAAAGCTCCCCCTGCTTGCCGGACTCGACGTCTTTCAGGGCGTTTTTCAGGCGGGTGCTGCAGCAGTAGTTACTTTTGCCCACCATCAGGGCGGTCTTGAAGGTGCCGAAGCGACGGAGTTCCGGGACCTTGTTGAAGAGTTGACGGCAGATCTTGAGGTCTTTTTCGCGGATCTGCTCCTGCAGACTGATTGTGTGGCTGGAGATGATGAACGGGCGCTCGCTGTTGACGGAGTGGATGATGCCCGGGATCAGGTAAGCGAGGCTCTTGCCCACCCCTGTGCCCGCCTCAAAGAGCAGCGGCTGATCGGACTCCAGAGAGGCCGCGACTGAGGCGGCCATAGCCGCCTGCTCGGCACGGTGGTCGAGTTGCAACTCGTTTTGCAGGTAGCCGCCTTCCTTGAAGATACTCTCAACCAAGGCGATCAAGTAGCCCTTCGCCTTGGGCGCACCCCCGGAGTCGGAATTCTCAATCAGACTAATCATGGGGTGGGTTGTGCGGCGCAGGATCTGTGGAGCAGTTGGACATGATTCAAAAGTTCGAGAATGAGTCGCTTTTCCGCTAAGGACAAGCCGGAAGCGAATAACTCGGAACTTGCCTCGCTTCGAAAAATCACGATTTTTGGAGTGATGGAAGCAACCGTTTTTCAGTTAAATTGCTGGTTTGAGGGGCATGTGCAGGGTGTGGGGTTCCGTTACCAATCCGTGAGTGTGGCCAAGGGCTTTGAGGTGACCGGGTATGTCCGCAATCTGGCCGATGGCCGGGTGCACCTCTATGCGGAAGGCGAGGAAACGGAAGTGTTGGCCTTTCAGGCTGAGGTCG
>JAAAPI010000182.1 GCA_009908325.1 Verrucomicrobiota bacterium
TTTGCATGTCCATCCCAACATAGCACAAACACCGACAGGCCATTTTGCAAACTTTTTATATTATTTCTTTTCGTTTGGCGGCTTGCAGCCGCTAAATGAAAAAGCCCTGCATTCCCGTCGGAATTATCAACTTTTATTTTTTGAAATTAACGGTGCACTCCTTTCCGTTGTGATGCCCTCGGATGAGAGGTGCGCTCGACCATTGCGCCTGAATCACACAAGTGGGCGGGCTTGCTATCTGGTTCCTTCACCGAGAGGCCCCGAAAGCTGACCCAGAGAGCACCGCTCCTGTGTCCCCTCTCTGAAAAAATCGACTCCCGGGTCGACCTCCTTCGAAGAAGAAAATCCATCCTTCATCGGGGCCGTAAGCATACATCCAGGGATAGACCGTTTCGTTGGTGAACAACCAGTGTCCCAAGGCGACATCCCAGAGGAACATGCCGCTGGTATCATCCGCGAGCACGAAGAGCCAGCCGTGGCGCCCGTGGTAGATCCAATTCGTGCCATCTTTGGGCTTGAAGCCCTTGAACCAGTCGAAGTAGCGCCAGCCGTCAGGCTCGATGCTGGATGCGTGGTCATACCAGACGGAGGCAGCATCCAACACCAGATCGACTTTGAGGTTCGTGTCTGGTTCAAGTGCGACGTTTTGAATCTCCTCCCAATCGTCGCCGGTGAAGGTGACGTCGACTGTCGCCGAATAGCTCGTTAAAGGAACCGCGTATCCGCCGGAGGCGCTAGTCTCCCCATAGTAGCTGCTGCCCGACACCCCAACCTCCACTCCTTGGATGCCCTCACCGACGTCGTAGAGGCCATTCTCATTGGCATCCTCATAGACCACTCCGGTGACAAAGGGTCCTGGCGTCGCGCTGCTGCGGACAAAGTTCTGAGTCGTCATCCCCGCATCATAATCCGTGCCCTGACTGTAAAACAGCCCCTCGCGGATGCCGATGCCGAGTTCCTCGAAATCCCCGTCGCAAATATTTGTCCTATGCCCGGGGCTTTTGAAAAGTCCCTCGTGCATTTGTATCGTTACCTCCAGCAGGTCCACGGAGCCCGTCGTTCCCGACCAGGCGCAATTCTCGCCGGTGGTCCACGTCCCCGAAAGAACATATCCGGCATCCGACATGCGCTCGGAAGCCGTCGAACCATTTTCCCCGGTATGCGAAAAGGTATCGACCGAGAGCATCCAGTCCGAATGGCCGCGCGCGGCGGCGGTCAAAAAGCAATTGGGCGCGATCGGCTGCTTCGGCGTGTCTGTGATCGTGCCGGGAGCCAGCCCTTCGTTCAGATCGATTCCGAGCCGCGCAGCCTCGGCGCCCGGGTCGCCGCGCGCACGGTTCACCCGCTCCAGCATCAATTGCTCGTAATCGGTCGGATCACCATGGTCATATAAAACCGGCTCGGAGGACTGCCCGGCTACCATCGCATGCGTTTTGGCCTTGGCTACTTTGTCATCTTCAACGCTTTCGGCCCAATAGGGCTCCCCCAGTTCCATTCGCTCGTGGCCGCTCAGAGTGCTGGCAAAAACGAGCGGCCAAGCCGAAAAGATCAGTAAGCCGAGCGCGGCCCGAATGAAGCTTTTGGGTGAATTCGGGTTGGCGGAAACATCGTCGGGCATGGTTGAAGTGTGGCAGAAGAGTTGGCGGTTTGGAAGTCAAAACAGGCTAAAGTATTTGCATTCGGCTCCTCCCCCAGAAAGCACCCGGTCATCGCCACCCAACTCAGCCATTTAGGAAAAATCGTAAATCCGGCGCTTACTTGTTGAAAATAGCTCCTTCCCTCGAAGCGAGACGGCATGTCCGCCGTAGCTCGGAGAGCGAAGGTGGGAAGAGTTTGGTCCGGAAATCACAAATTTCTACGGATTACTCAATGGAAGGGCAAGGACCACCTCGGCCGGGCGAGCCGACCACTCCTCCTTCGGAAGGAGGAGACTTTAAATTACTCATAAACAAATAGTTGCTTGGGTTCTATGAAGTTAAATATTTATGCAATGGTGGCCAGCAAGCCGCTTACGTAACCCCACTCCTTTCCTGTCCGCCATAGCTGCGAGTCCATCGGGCTCGAAAGCGACGGCGGAAGGTGTGGGGCCAGCAGGCACGGCGGACCCCCTCCCACTCCAGCAATACCTTGCGGCCGGCGCGGCTACAGGTTTCGGAGCAACCCGCAGTATTTTGCTCGAATACCGGCTGGGTCGAAGTGCTCCTGCGCAAACTCGCGGGCGTAGGCTGAAAAGGCGGATCGCTTTGACGGGTTGGTCCGCAATTCTTCAACGGCAGCCGCAAACGCGTCCATGTCGGCGACGGGCGTCACGTAGCCGCTTTTGCCGTTGGCCAGCGTTTCGCGGCTGCCTGCGGTATTAAAAGTGACCACCGGCAATCCGGCGGCTTGCGCTTCGACCAAAGCGTTCGGCAAGCCCTCGCGTAGCGACGTCGAGAGATAGAGGTCGGCCGCTTGCAGGAGGGGCTCGACCGCTTCGACACAGCCAAGAAAACGAACATGGTCGCCCAAGCCCAATTGCTGTGCCAACTGCTGGCATTTTACTCTTTCCGGCCCTTCACCTGCCAAAAGAAGCAGCCACTGGGGCTCTTTCCGACGGGCTTCGTTCAGCCATTGCAGCAGCGCGGCTTGGTTTTTACCCGGCACGAAATGCGAGGTATTCAGGCCGATCATCCGCCGCTCGGGAAGGTCGAGCCGCCGGCGCGCCGCAGCCCTGGCCGCCTCGTCCCGTTCCAGCGAGAAGACATGCTCCCGGATGAGGGCGTTGGGGATGGTCGCCACGAGGCCTGATGCCCGCCCCGGCAGCATCCGTCCCAACTCGTCGCCCGCCCAGTGCGAATTGGTCAAACAGAGATCGCTTAGGAAGATACTTTTGCGATAGAACCATGGCAGATGCCGGTTGGTGCGGTAGGTCGTCACGAGCCGAACCCGCGGCAGGTTTCTTTTTATCCAAAAGCCGTAGCAATTGGCGTTGCGGCCCATGCAGATGACCACATCGGCCCGGAGACGGCGCAGTCGCCGCAGCAAGCCCGGGGCGAAGTATTCCGGCCAGCGCAGGCTGGTTCGCAGCGCGCTCCAATCGGGCACCACTGGCGGAGGCGCGTCCCTGTGGTGCGCAAAGAGCAATAGATGTGTGACGCATTCTTCTCCCTGCAGCTCCCGCGCCAGCCACTGCGAGGTTCTTTCGCTACCGCCCGCCCTGAGCTGGTCTTGCAAGATGCAGATACGCCGGCTGCCTGCGGGAGCTCCGGGCGCGGGGGCTGCAACGCTTTGTCGGGCTTTCATTGCGGCGGGGACGCAGTTAATTGTTCAGCCACCGTCCGCCAGGAGCGCGCCTTTGCCACGATCTGCCCGCGTTCTCCCAGTTTTTTGCGGAGTTCCGTATGGTTGACCAAGCACGCAATGGCAGCGGCGATCACCGAGGCGGAGTCCTCCTCCAGCAAAAGACCCGTCTGGCCATCGACAATCGCATCGCCCGTACCGCCGGTGCGGGTGCCGATGACGGGGAGGCCGAAGTAATTGGCCTCGATATAAACCAGGCCAAAACCCTCAACACTCGAGCGATGTGGCCCACTCGTCAGGATGAACAGGTCCGCCTGCCGATAGGCGGCCACCAATCCCCGCGTGTCAAGTGCCCCCGCGAATACAACCGGCACCCCGCATTTCCCGGCGAGCGCGGCAAGTTGCTGCTGAAAGCGCCGGGAGCGCCCCGCTCCGACGATGTGATATTCGATGCGACCACGAATTTCGGCGGGAAGCTGGCGCAGGGCCCGCAAGACTCGATCCTGGCCTTTGCGCGGATGCAGGCGGGCGACGGTAATCAACCGCAGGCGGCCCTCGCCAGCCTGCGGCAAAGGGGCTGAAGGGCTGCTTGCGCCGCGCAGCTCACTTGAGACCGCCAACGGCAAGATAACCACGGCGTCTTCGCGAATGCCGTATTTTTCGGCCAAAATCGAAGCATTATAGCGGGAAACTGTGGCGACCATTTCAGCTTCTTGCAGTGCGAAACGAACGGGGTGCCGCCAAAAAGGGGAGCGCAGGCCACGAATCAACTCAGACCCATGGACGACCACCCGGAAACGTGGAATCGTCAGCCCCAAGTATCGAACCGCCAAATACAGGGCGCGGATCGGCCCCGGCTCGGTAATCAATAAAACTGCGTCCTGTAGTGCCGCTTCATGTCGCTTCAGTGCTTTCGCCATCCCCCAAGTGGCGGCGATACCATGGGTCGAAGCGATTGGTAATTTTTCCATTTCCAGCGGCACCTGCGGATTTGAAACAAAAGCGTTCGGTAGGGCACAGTCTTGGGGGACCAGCAAATGGATAGTGGCACCCTTTCCGTGCAGGGCTCGGACCACCTCAAGCGTGAACGTGGCAATCCCCCCGTGCTGGGGCGGAAACTCGTGGCTGGCTATGAAAAACTCAGGCATTTCTTAAAAAACTTGGGCGACTCGATCGAGCAGCATCCGTGCATCGGCTTTCATGTGAGGCTTATTTTTACGCCCGGCATAATGCACGAAGTGCTGCTGCGCCCGAACGGCAGGATCTTCCCAACCGTGAAAAATCGGCAAAAAATTGAAAGTTTGTGGTAGTTCTTTGACCGTCATGCCGAGCTGTCTGGAATGGTAATTCAGAAAGGTCTGATCCGGCCAGCGTCCACCGAGAAGCCCCAGCTTTAAGTTAAAGAGTTCCCGGTGGGCTCGACCGAAAACCATGACCCCTGCGTTAAAATAGCGATGGCGTTCTTCCAGAGGTCCAAGCAGCGCCTCTGCTTTCTGCCATTCCTCATCCCGCTTCCACGCGTCGGGTCCAACATCCTCAAAAACACAACCAATCTCATCGGGAGCAACCTGGGCAAACAGGTCCGGCGCTTCCGAGTGGATAAGAACATCACTATCCAAATAGGCGATGCGGTCATAGTAATCAAAGAGCTCGGCGATCTGAAACTTCTCCAAGTGGATCCCCAACCGCGGTCTCCGACGGTTCGGAGTCAAATGGAAACGCCGCTCGTGGATCACCACAAAATCCAGATTGTGCCGCTGGCAGTAACCATAAAAAAAAGGCTTGGAAATAACAGCCTCATCCCGGTTGCCAATGTTCAAGGTGACCAATGCTCTGCGAATCATTTTTGAATAAGAGGCGACAAGTTTTACGTGAGGCAATCAGAAAAACCCAAGGGGGAAGGAGGCCGTGAGGAGCTTCCTTTAGGTCAATGTCATTGTATTTTAGATGACTTCATCCCCGCAGCTAAAATTACGCCCCAGCAGCGACCGTCGCCGCCAGCGCCGATTCCAGCCGCATGGCCACAACATCCAAATCATTCTCCCGTTCGATACGTTCGCGGGCGGCAACCAGTTGGGGGCCGAAACGACCGAGGTCCACGACCATCGTCTCCAATCTTCGGCGTAGCGCCAGGGCATCACCGGGTCGGCAAAGCCACGCAGATGGCAGGTAGTCTGCCAGTCCATCGACGGCAGTCCCGCAAACCGGCACCCCACAGAGCAGCGCTTCCTGCATGACCAGCGGTTGCCCCTCGAAGCGCGAGGGCATGACCAAGAGGTCCAGCGCCGCATAGTGCTCCCAGGGTGCATCCGTCCATCCCGTGAAGCGTAGCCGCTCCGCCCATCCCGCTCGCTCCAGCCGCTTCCGCATCGTCTCCGCCACCTCGCCATCCCCAATAAACAGCAACCAAGCCTCGCGCAATGGACTTCCCTCCGGCGCGTTGACAAGCGCGTCGACCAACAGGTCGCACCCCTTTTGACGATTGTTCAGCCGTCCAGCCATACCGATAACGGTCGCCTCGTGGGGAATCCGGTTCGCGGCGCGGGCTTGCGCGCGACCCTTCGCTGCCGGCATCGATATCGGATTGGGCAAGCGAGCAATTGGCTGGGTGGCACCCGCCCCACGCAATCGTTTTTCCTGGGCCTCCGTGCAGGTCAGCCAGCGATTGGGCCAGTGCACCACCCGACGGCTAAAAAACCGCCGAAGCCAACCCTTCGCACCCAAAAGAATGTTGAGCGGCTGTGCCATCGGCAGATAACTCAGGGCGGGGATGCCTGCTTCACGCGCAATGCGCAGCCCCGCCCACGAGCTAGCCAGATGACCCTGGGAAACGAAAACCAAATCAGGAGCGAATTCCTCGAAGACCCGGTGAAGCCGCCCCAGATAACCGCTATAGAAAACCATGGCCAGATCCGGATACTTCAAGGGAGGGGTTTCCAGCCCAATCATCTCTAAAGCAGCGTGGACTTCCTTGAGTTTTTCGAGTCGGTTCTGCCATTGCCGATTACTTGCCCTGAAGACGGAGCAGACGCAGTAGCCCGCTCCGAGCATACAGCCAAGCAAATGGAGGGACGCGACATCATGCCCGCCGAATTGACGCGCATCGGTATAAAAAAGAATCTTTCGGCCACCCGAGATACGACCGGCTTCGCGTTTGGGGCTCATCGCCGGCTCCCTTGCGGTTTCTCAGTTTGCAAGCGGTCTGGCCTCACTGGCACCATCGGCACGGTTGGCACGGTTGGCACGGTTGGCACGGTTGGCACGGTCACAATACCTTTTTCACGGCGTAGGTGAAGGCTTCGAAAATTCGCTCAAAGTCTTGCTCCGTGTGCCGCGCGGAAATCGATGTCCGAATCAAGTCCTTTTTGGGCGGTACTGCCGGGGCAATCGACATCGTCGTATAGACCCCCTTCTCCATGAGCGCTTTCCGGAAATAATACACCTTTGCCTTATCCCCGAGGACGATGGGGACTGCCGGCGTCTCACTATCCCAAACATCCAGCCCGAGCCCGATCAAAAACTCCCGGTAGCGGGCCACATTCGACCACAGGCGCTCAAGGTGAAAAGGCTCCTCCTGCAGGATATCAAGGGCCGCCTCGGCACAGGCCGCCTGACAGGGCCCGATAGCCGCCGAAAAGAGGGTTTGCTTGGAATGCGTGCGCAAATACTCGACGAGCGAACGATCCCCCGCGACAAACCCGCCCACGCTGGCCAGTGCCTTTGACAAACTTCCACAAACGATATCCACCTTTTTCGAGGCTCCAAAATGGCGGGCGGTCCCCTGCCCCCGCTCGCCCAACACACCAAGTCCGTGGGCGTCGTCTAGCACTGTGAAAACGTTATGCCCCTCGATTATCTCGAGAAATTCATCAACCGGAGCGATGTGTCCTTCCATGGAATAAATGCCCTCAAAAACCAACAACTTGGGTGTCTCGGGCTTTTCAAAACTCAAGGCCCGCGCCAATGACCTAGGGCAGTTATGGCTGAATTTTTCAACCCGCGCCTCGGTGTTGCGAATGCCGGACCAGAGGCACGAATGCACGTTTCGATCCACCAATATTAGATCCCCCTTGCGCGCAAAGGCTTCCACCGCCGACATACAACTCAGATAGCCCGCCGAATGGATATGCGCTGCCTCACGCCCCAAAAAGGCCGCAAGTTTTTCTTCGAGCCGACTGTGATAGGCTCTCCCGCCATTGGCGACACGCGCACCGGTAGGCGACGCTCCCCACTCATCAAGCGCAAGCTTACCCGCTTCGATCACTTTGGGATGATCGGTTAAACCGAGATAGTCATTACTACTTAGCAAGACCATCTCGCGTCCCTCCAACCAAACACGGGAACCTTCCTGCCGCTCAAAGACGTCATAAAACGGCTTATATTTCAGACGCATTTGCGTCATCTCATCCCGCTGGCAACGGGAGTGGATCGATGTGCCGGCCGTCAATCCGCTAAGGCGTTGTTTAATAACTGCTAACATTGGATATTATATTAAAATTACGAAACGGTTGCGCTCAAGCATTATTTGTTCCTATTCGGCCAGCTTGGAAAGAAGCTTGACTCGCGTAATCGTAATTGCAAAAACTTTTGTAATTACAATTACGATGACAATACCGGGAAAAAACTCGAAGGACGACCTGCCTGCGACTCAGGTTGCGATGCTTGCGGAGTGGGTTCGGCTGGCTGACAGTATTGGATTCCCGCGCTCTTACGCACAAATCTACGGATATTTATTCTTGTCCCAAAGCCCTGTCACCGCTCAGGACTGCGTCGAAAAACTCAGAATTAGCCGGAGTTCGGCCGGTCAGGGGCTGAAATTTCTGCGAGATCTCGGTGCGATTCGCCCCCACTTCGAACTGGGCTCGCGGGCCGAGGCCTTCATCGTTGAGCCCGACCTCGGGATCATGCTGCGCTCCATGGTTGAAGGTCGCATCATGCCCGCGTTTGATCATTTTTTTGATTCGATGGCCAAGCTCGAAAAAGATCTCGA
>JAAAPI010000414.1 GCA_009908325.1 Verrucomicrobiota bacterium
GCTTTAGCGGAGATGCATTATTCTGCCGGCTGCAATTTTGCGATCGACTTTGTAGAACCCTCGGATATCTGCCGCTGCATCAGAGCCTCAGCTACCCGAGCAAAATCGGCATCCTCCAAAGATTGACCATACCACTGAGGTTCGGCGGGCTCGAAGCCATGCCGGCGAGCCATCTCGGATATACGATCTGCGTCCGCTAGGCTCAGATCCCGTCCGAGGCTGTAATCGTCTGTCTCTCCCTCAAGCGCCAGGAGCATGGTTTCACCGAGGCAGCCCCAGCACAGATCATCGGGCAGATTCTGGAAAGGCCCGAGGTTCACGGGAAATGGGGGGCTGACTAGACCACCGTCAAAGACGAGTACGCCTTTCTCCGAAAGATCAGCTTGGGCCACATTGGGGGGCCGCGCTACGTCGCATACGATTGTACCCGGCCGAAGGTCTGTCGGATCCAGAACTGTCACCTCAGAGCTAGTAGCCACAAGGACCAGATCCGCTGTCTCTAGCGCGCTGTTCAGGTCTGTCGTCGCGCTGATCGGGACGGGTCGGCCATTTTCTACGCAGGCTCGGGTGAAGTCTTCTGCTACCCCCCGGGTCAATTCTGTGCCTTGCTGAGGAAGCAGGGTCTTCACAGCAGCACTTAATCCGCCTGCTCTTAGTGTCGGGGACTCTTTGGACAATGTGTGCACCACCTCATCGGTGACCCGGTCCAAGAACTGCTGCGCTTGCCTGTTACCGGCGTTACCTACCAAAGTCAGCTGGCCTGCCCGACGGGCTAGCATCAAGCTTGCCAACCGACCGATGGCACCCGTTGCTCCTATCACAACCACATGTGCACTGGCCGGATCAATCCCGACACGCTGGGCTGCTCTTTCAAGAGCTGTCACGCCAGACACTGTGGTAAGCGTATTGCCGCTGGTGATCGGCACTCCGCGCCCAGAGACTGCAGCACCACCATTGGTCACGATTGAGGTAAAGGCCCCTAAGCCAAACCGGTTCGCTCCGAACTCGGCCGCCATATCTGCGGAGGCCTTAATCATGTTTCGTGCGTCTTTGCGGCCTTTACCAATCATGTCTTTGGGGAGGAGTGGAACGGACATGATCATGCCTTCGGCCTTGGCCCCGGTGTGGGAGGTGCCGCCCGAAACCGGCCATGCGAAACCTGGACCAACCTTCTTGACCCACTCCATCCAGTTGGCGCGTTCCTCAGGTGTGAAATTGGCAAAAGAAGGATCGGAGCGCAAAAGGTCATCTTCCTGAGTGTAGTGGATTAGGAAGCAGAAGCGTCCAGGCGTTGGCTCACGCACAGTTCGGGCTGGACCCTGCTGAGGCACGTATGGCTCTGTTTCAGCCAGTTTCGCATGACGCTTTGGCGTCACGAGATGCCGCATAAGCGCGCGATAATCTCCGCGGTCGAGCACGTCACAGGTGGCCTCAAGCGCGTTGACACATTGGTCGATCTCGGCTTGACCAGCGATCAACGGAGGCTGCAAGCGCATCACTGTGGCGTCGTTGAAGACAGGAGCCGTCAAGACACCCTCGACATTGAGCAGGTATGAGCTCAAGAGCCCAATGAAACCGCCATTCAGCCCGCAAAAGGCCATGGACGCAGAATCGCCCCGTTCGAATGGTTTTTGGAACTCAACCCCGCGCATGTAACCGCGCCCGCGAACTCCGCTCAACACCTCTGGAAAGCGTTGCTCAAGAGCCTCTAGCTGGTCCTGGAAATATTGGCCATTCTGCGCCACCGCTTTGATCATGGCGCGGTCGTCTCTTAGGAGCAAGTCTAGTGTGGCATTCGCCGCGGCACAGGCCAAGTTGTTGTTGGCGAAGGTCGAGCTGTGCAGGAAACCAAAACGATCATCCCAGACCTCGGGCCGGACGATGACAGCAGAAATCGGCATCAGACCACCGCCCAATGCCTTGCCGAGGAGCAGCATATCCGGCGCCTCGTTGCAGTCTTCGCAAGCAAACAGGCGGCCGGTACGACCCAGTCCGGTCTGGATCTCGTCGATAATACTTAGCACGCCATACTTGCGGCAAAGCGCGATAACCGCATCAAGATATCCGCTTTCTGTAGGACAGACCACACCGCCTTCGCCCTGAATAGGCTCAACGATGAAAGCTGCGATGCGTTCGTGATTGGCTGATAGCTCTGCTTCCAGCGCCTGGAGATCACCAAAATCAATATAGTCGAAGCCGCGCGCAGGTCCGCCAAAATCTTTTTGATACATAGGCTTGCCGGTGGCCGACAGCGCCCCCATGGTCTTGCCATGAAACCCATTACGGGTAGACAGAATGTGGTCGCGGCCGGTTCGCGCCCTTGCAAGCTTGATCGCGGCCTCGACCGCCTCTGCGCCCGAGTTCGCCAAGGTCACCACGCCCAGATCATGCGGAGCAATGCTGGCAAGCCGGTCAGCCAAACGTTCAGCTTCAAGCGCGCGCAGCGGTTGCACCATAGCAGGCCTCGAAAGGCTCTGTTGTTTGTGCAGTGCGTACCAGATATCCGATGGATTATGGCCAAAAGGCAAAGCGCCATACTGCGACAGAAAATCCAAATATCTGCGCCCACCATCGTCGATCAGTTGGCAGCCTGTGCCATGGGAAAGTTCAAGATCCAGCCCGAAGGTTTCGAGGAGGCTCGCACGCGTTGGGTTTAGTCCAGTCATTCTGCTCTCCGATCGTTTTGACCAAGAATTGGTTATTAATCCATAATTCAGCAAAAGAATCGGGCGGAAGTTGGACGCAAACGGTCTAGGTTAGCGACGATATTGTGTAAGAAACGAAGCCAATGCCGACAACTACAGTCGCTGAAGTTGCTCAGCGCGCTGTTTTACTGGCGCTCCGTCCCATGCGCGGCTCACCAATGGATCCGCGCGCAGGCTTGCACCGGTCAGATCCAGAGATTTCAGTTCGTGCCAGAAAAGGATGAGAGATGTCTCTCGGCGTTGAAGCCAAGTGTTTGGTTTCGCCATGGTTGCCTGCCTGTCTTGATTATACCCCAAGTCATGTCGTGATACCTTCGCATCGATTGTCAGGCAAGTCGGGCGATCAAGCCCCGGCGAAAACGCGCGCAATAAACCGGGAGGCCGGCGCACTGGGCCGTACTCGGCGGAGTACTGACTCAGAAATGAGTTGGCTTCAGGTGTTGGCACCTGACTTGCACAAGCCGCTGGTGTCACGTTGGTATTTCGGAGTTACAGCAGCCGAACGCGCGATAGGGGCTTATCGCTTTGGGCCTGCGAGGGACCACGAATATCAGATGTTGGGAAAAGGATGCTATCGCGGCCGTTGTTGGGCGATGCGGAAAGAAAAAGGCCATGGAGATCGCTCTCCATAGCCTCTTTGATTTCATACGGATTCCTAAAGCGTCACGCTGATACGCGTGCGAGCACCCTCACGCCTCTTTGCGACCGCGGCGACGGTTCGCTGCGGAAAGACCTGCGAAACCGCCCAAACCGCCGAGAAGCAACAATGCCGAGGCAGGCAGTGGTACGACCGAGATAGCGTTCAGGGATCCATCGAAAGACGGCACAGACTCAAAGGTGAATGCCAGCGACTTGACATTTTCAAAGTCCACCGAGGCAAAGTCAGCGTCACTGAAAGACAAGAAGGGTGACGATGCCGGCGTCAATGCTTCGGTATTAGTTCCGCTGCCCGACGTGCTGTTGACAGTCGTCAGAAAATTCGACCCAGTCACGTCACCGCTCAGGATACCACCGGGAAATTCAAAGAAGAATTTATCATTCAGACCACCCATTGTAAGATCGACAGGCCCGCCGAAATTATAACCGAGTGTCGCGTCGGACGCTTGTCCAGTACCATTGATCAGCGTCAATGTGTTGGAAGGAACAAACCCACTGCCCCCGGTGCTTGTAAAGGTGGATGCTTCAAGACCGCCACCACTTGTGATGACTGTCATCTTCCGATCAGCACCAAAGTCGCCAACACCACTCTCCGTGCTCGTGTTCGTCTCCGGAGCCTGTGCAACATCGACCACTTGTTGGAAGGTTGAGAAGTCATCAAGCAAAATAGACGACGCCATTCCCGCTGGAGCAGTCAACGCCACAAGAGCAGCTGCTGACACTGTTGTAGTAAATTTTTTCATAACACCCTCACCAATTTTTGATCGCGCCTGAGCAGAGCATTCCTATTCATTTGCGATTCGTCTTCAAAGTTTGTCTGATTAATATTTACCTTCTCACACCCCGCAAAGTCAACAGAATTTGCTTGAAAACGGGGGGGAGGCCCCGGCTAATCGCTGTGTTGAGCAGGATAATTCCACAACTTGTCCGAAATGCGGAAACAATATGGCGATATTGTCGCGGATTGTTCCCAATCTAGGGTGATGCCGGCTTGCAAATCGCGCGCTGATTCTATGAAAGTGGCCGGGACGGGCCGAGCAATCATGGCTTTCGGATCCGCATCCCACCAAATGCTGGAGGCTGGGCTGAATCCGAATCATCTGTTCCTTTACGGTCTCATCACCGTATGCTGCGTGATAGAAGGCGCGCTCAGCCTCGGCGATCTCGGTATCATCGGGTTCGCACACATGCGGAGCCTGGTTTATGACTACGGCGCATTCTGGCCGGGCCTTTTGAATACCTGGACGCCGAATTACGCCGCGCAGCCCTATGCTATGTTCGTGTCATACAGCTTTCTGCACAGCGGACTGTTACATCTTGCGGTGAACATGATCACCCTGTGGTCGCTGGGCCGTGCCGTCCTCAAGCAAGTAGGTCAAGTCAGCTTCGCTATCCTTTATGCAGGGGCTAGCCTCGGGGGCGCTGCAGTGTTTGCCCTGCTTGCCCATGGCCTGCGCCCCATGGTGGGCGCATCGGGTGCGTTGTTTGGCCTTCTGGGTGCGATCCTCGCATGGGAATACGTGGACACCCACACCGATCATGAAGGGCGCCGGCACATCGTAAAGGTAATACTGCTGCTGGCAGGGTTGAACTTCGTGTTGTGGTGGGCAATGGGTGGACAGCTTGCGTGGCAAGCGCATTTGGGAGGGTTTGTCGTCGGCTGGATGGCAGCACTCTTAATTACCCGCAAGCCGTTAAAGGCGCGCTGAAGCCCTCCGCGACGGCCTCGCCATTAGGTATCCAAGGGTAATTCAAGCGAGGAGATTACAGCGCCGTCCTACCGATTTTCTACATTCAGTCGATGGGGGTGGTGGATTAGATTAAGCTAAGATCAAATAGTCTTCTGAAGAGTGATGCGTTTGAAGCGACGAATGCTGACGATATCCTGTGCCTTAGTTTGCCGGAGCGAAGCCATGCCAAGCACGCCCAAACCTTGGATTGGCGCCTCGGTTCCCTTTGGAGAGGAGATTGAGCGTACGCATCGCAACAGACATCCTGTTCTTCTGACTCAGTTTGTCAGAATACACGAGTACCTCTGAGACTTGCCTGTACACTTGCTGACCGCGTTACCTGGCCGAAGAGCAAAAAATCACTTAGCTCGCAGGTTAACTATGCCGGTGCCTGCTGACAGCAGCCCAAGTTCACTGACAAATTGGGCGAAAAGAAAGAAAAACAATGAACCGGCACCCAACGTGTCATAGCTTCTGGGATTGATTTTTGACATTGTCGCTATGAATACTCGTTTACGTTCCATCATGGGAGGTGCTGCTGTGCTATTATTTTTGCTGCTTTTTGACTTTGTGTCCCGAGCAGACATTCATTATCCGAGCGATGATCTCCCACGCACAGCAATCGTGTTTACAGGCGCCTATGATCGCATTGACCTTGGGCTGGAATTGCTATCTTCAGGACGTGTAGACCGATTATTTATTACAGGTGCGAACCGTACCTCTGGGTTGATTCCTACCAGATTCCCCGAGCTGTTTGATCCGAACTCTGAGCAGGCCAATTGGATTGCAAGTGAACGCATCGTCCTTGCTCCTGATGCCCATTCGACGTTCGAGAATGCCCTTGAGGCGGCGTGCTGGCTGGACAGTGAGCCGAAAATTGAAGAGGTCGCGCTTATCACGTCCCAAAGGCATATGGCTCGCGCATCGGTGGCGTTGCAGCAAGCAATCGCCCCTACATCAGTTGTACGGGTGGTCTCAGATCCTTCAAATGAATATGACAAGTTCCAAATTGACCTCATCGAATTCAGTAAGTTTACCGCAACATGGGTTATCACGTTTTTGCCTAGCAAATTATGGCCAGCAACTGAGCCGACGATCTGTCTGGACGGTTGAACAAAGCGTTCAGGGGAAACAAAATTACCTTGTCGCGCGAATTCTGTGGCGCTCGCAGAGGTCGACGCCCTCTGATCATGTACTTCGAGAGATGCTGAAAAAAGGATGCCGGCCAACAAGTTGTCGCGGCAAACCTAGGCAATGCTGATGAGTTGAGAACATGATCAAGGTCTACCCGACGCCGTCTGCCGAGACGAGTGAAAATGGACTTGGTGGATTTGAGACGAGACACACGTCACACACGAAAATATTGGACCCGCTCACAGTCATACCGACCTTAGCATGGCACTGGTATCATATTCTCAGCTCTGAGAAGCGTAAACATGGCGCCATCCAATCGCGGGTCCAAAACGGGAAACAATATCTTCGACTGCTTGGATCATCCACAAATGGACGCCATTTCAAAGGCAAGACTTAAGAAATCCCGTAAAAACAAAGGCTAGGTCTTGTCGGGAAAGGCAAATTCGGCGACAAAATGCGAAATAGACTTGGTATGCGGTTGACCCTTTCCATGACCCCCAATTGAGGATTTTACCTGTGCGTATTCTTAGCCAACTCTCCCCCGCGGTGCTTTTGGTGATCAGCGCCTTGTTTTTGTCCGCCTGCAAGTCTGCGGAGGAGCGGGCCGAGGAACACTTCCAGAGCGCCATCTCGCTCGTAGAGGAAGGCGATGTTGACCGCGCGATGGTGGAGTTGCGCAATGTTTTTGACCTGGATAGCGGCCACACGGATGCGCGCAGAACCATGGCAGAGCTGCAACTTGAACGGGGCAACCGCCGAGGCGCTTATCGTCAGTATCTGTTCTTGGCCGAGAAGGACCCTGATGATCTTGAAAGCCGCATCAATCTTGCCGAGATGGCCTTCGGGTTTGGGAGTTGGGACGAGTTGGATCGCCATGGTGCGCGTGCCGAGGAATTAGCTCCCAATGACCCACGCGTAGAGGCGATCGCCCTTGTCCGCGAATATCGAGCAGCAATCCGTGATGATGACGCCGCCGCGCGCCGCAACTTGGGGAGCCAAGCCGATGTGATGCTCTCCGAGCAACCCGAGAACGTGCTGCTGCGCAATATCCTCATGGATAACGCGATTCGCGAGCAAGATTTCACTCGAGCGCTTGCTGAAATCGATTGGATGATCGCTGACGACCCCACAAACAGTCGTTATCACAAAGAGCGTTTGCGAGTGTTGGCCATGCTGGGCGATATGAGTGCTTTAGAGACGCAGCTGCGGGAGATGATCAAACTTTTCCCAGATGATCCAGCGCACAAGGCAACGCTCATTCGCTTTTTTCTCTCACGGGACAATCTGGATGCGGCAGAAGCCCTTCTGCGTGACCTTGCAATCGCTTCCGCATCTGAAGATCCCGGCCCGACAGTTGATCTAATCCGTTTCCTCATGGAATTCCGTGACACCGAAGCCGTCCGGGCCGAGATCGAGAAGGCCATCTCCGAGCGCTCCGATCCGGTGCCCTTCCAAATCATCGAAGCCCGTTTCGATTTTTCCTTAGGAAACCGCACAGAAGCGATTGCAGCGCTTCAGGACGTACTCGCCAAGTCCGACCCGTCAGAACAGTCCCGAGACATCAAAATCACCTTGGCCAAAATGCTGCTCGCCACCGGTAACGAGGTTGGCGCTCGTACCCACGTCGAGGAGGTTTTGGCCGAAGAGACGACGCATCCCGAGGCGCTCAAGATGCAGGCCGCTTGGCAAATCGAGGCTGACGATATCGATGCCGCGATCGGTGGACTTCGGATGGCGCTCGACCAGACCCCTCAAAACGCCGAAGCGATGACTTTGATGGCAAGAGCCTATGCGCGTAGAGGGCAACAGGAACTGGCTAGAGATTTCCTGGCCCAAGCTGTGGAGGCATCCGGGAATGCCCCAGAAGAGACCCTCCGCTATGCCAAGGTACTGATTGGAGAGGAAAGTTATCTCCCTGCAGAAGACATCTTGTTGGCCGCGCTACGCCTCGCTCCATCCAATACCGACATCTTAATCGCTCTGGGGCAACTCTATCTTCGCATGGAAGATT
>JAAAPI010000255.1 GCA_009908325.1 Verrucomicrobiota bacterium
ATTTGTACATGGTATTAGGAATTATCGTGGCCCTGGTCATAGTGAACAAAATAAGCATAACTATGAATTTACAGGTAATGCCGGGGGGAAATTTTATGGTATTGTAGATCATGCCAATTTGTATAACGATAGCACAGCCGATCCTAATTTCCGGAAGGTATTTATTGAGAACACCTCCAACCCAATTACATTTTACGGTTTGAATTTGGAGCGGGGAGGTTTTCCAAGGCCAAAGACACAATACCCTTTCGCCGAAATTAAAAATGCTTCCAATATCAGGGTGCTTGGCTGTAAGACTGAAACTTACGGCACGGTGTTTAAAATCGATAACACCAATAATATATTGATTACCAATGTTTTTTCTCATTTGGCACATGAAGACCCATTGATTGACATTACTGCCAACAGTACCGATTTTATGATATCGCAGGTGCTCGTAAAATCTGATGCCCAACCATAGCACCGTGTGCAGCTTTTTCGAAATGAACCAAGAACAATCAAAACACCCATCATGCGCTTGATAAGAACCCTTTTCCATTTGCTGGCAATACTGGCGGTCGTCGGTCTGCGGGCCGCCGATCCCGAACAACCCAACATCATTTACATATTGGCGGACGATCTTGGGTACGGAGACATTGGCGCCTACGGGCAGGAGATCATACGGACACCCAACCTCGATCGAATGGCGGAGGAGGGCATGCGATTCACCCAGCACTATTCGGGAAGCACGGTGTGTGCTCCCGCCCGGAGTGTTCTGATGACGGGCATGCATACCGGGCGCACCGCGATCCGAGGCAATGCGGCGTATCTTCCCGAGGGTCAGCAACCCATGCCGGCTGAAGTCGTCACCATTGCCGAAGTGTTGAAATCCGCCGGATACCGCACCGGCGCGTTTGGAAAATGGGGTTTGGGATTCGTTCACACGGAGGGAGATCCGCTCAACCAGGGATTTGATCGGTTTTATGGCTACAACTGTCAGCGGATGGCGCACCGCTACTACCCGCCCTACCTTTGGGACGATCAGGAGTGGGATTTTCTGAAGGGCAACGATACCCATTCGACCGTCACATACGCGCCGGAAGTGATTCAAGAAAAGGTGGTTGAGTTCATCCGCGAATCCAAAGACGGCCCCTTTTTCGTCTACTACCCGCACATCGTTCCGCACTCCGAACTGCTGGTACCTGAGCACTATCCGAATTTCGAAGAATACAAGCGGCGTTTCGGAAAGGATCCTTACGATGGGCCTGACTGGAGGCCTAAAAACGAGGCACCCTATGGTCCGGACTGGCACCCGGCTCCCTATGCCCCGCAGGATTACCCGCAGGCTGCCTATGCGGTAATGGTGGAAATGCTGGATCGCCATGTCGGTGAACTGTTTTCCGTATTGGATGAGCTAGGTTTGTCGGAAAACACGCTTGTGGTTTTCACCAGCGACAACGGTCCTCACAGCGAGGGCGGTATCGATCCCGAGGACTTTGATTCCAATGGCATCTACCGGGGCTCCAAGCGGGATCTTTACGAAGGAGGCATCCGTGTTCCATTCATCGCCAAGTGGCCTGGCATGATCGCCGCAGGACAGGTAAGCGACCACATCTCCGCCTTTTGGGACATGATGCCGACGTTCGCCGAGCTCGCAGGTGCGGACGCCCCTAGTGATGTGGACGGGCTTTCGATGGTGCCCACGTTATTCGGAGAAAACGACCAGGCGGAGCACGAGTTCCTTTACTGGGAGTTTCACGAAAGGGGGGGGCGACAGGCTGTACGCATGGGAGACTGGAAAGCGGTGCGCCTCGATATGGCCGATGATCCGGACGCGCCGATCGAGCTCTACAATCT
Organism: Verrucomicrobiota bacterium; assembly: GCA_009908325.1. Taxonomy (GTDB): domain Bacteria; phylum Verrucomicrobiota; class Verrucomicrobiia; order Opitutales; family Coraliomargaritaceae; genus Thalassobacterium. The sequence goes on from JAAAPI010000255.1 coordinate 1,837, forward strand.
GGTGGACGATCCCTCGGAGCGGCATGATGTGGCGACGGAACACCCTGATCTTGTTGAGCTCGCGGCCCGCCGCATGGCGGCCTCCCATCATTTCAACCCGGACTTTCCATTTCCTTGGGAACTCGAGAAGGAAGCGCGGGACCATCGCTACTCCGTGCCGGAAGGATGGGAAATCCACGATCTCGACACTGCCGCGACCGGTAGGTGGTGGGAGGAGGAGTTCGGCCCGGATGAATCGTGGATGGACTTCAAAGACGTGCCCAGGGACGAGACCGTGGCATTCGCCATCTACACGCTTCATGACAACGTCCTGAAGCTTTCCGCTCAACTCTATCCCCTTTATCCCGAAGAGAAGCGGATCGCTAGATTGGAAGTCTTCCGTGATAACCAGTGGGTGGAAATCGACCGAACGGGCATTCGGTATCCGGGCTGGTCCGCTCATTTTCGAATCTATCCATGGGATTCCGATGAATCGGTGCGCTACCGGGTCAGACATGGGGAATCAGCAAAATTCGAAGGCATCATCCGAAGGGATCCAGTGGACAAGGAGAGTATCGTCGTAGCTTCGCTGTCCTGTAATTCCAATCAGGATCGGGGTGATCGCGACTCCATTGTTCGCAATCTGATCGCCCAGGATCCGGACCTCCTGTTTTTCGCGGGGGATCAGAGTTACGATCATCGCGAGCACACAGCCGCATGGTTGCTCTGGGGTAAGCAATTCCGCGAGGTTTTGAAGGATCGGCCCACCGTGACCATCCCCGACGATCACGATGTCGGACAACCCAACCTCTGGGGAGAAGGCGGCATCGTGGCGGATTCTCTTCAAGGTGACTCGGGAGGGTATTTTTTCCCGGCCAGCTACGTCAACATGGTGCATCGGGCGCAAACATCCCACCTACCGGACTCCGTCGACCCCAGAACGGTCGCTCGGGGAATATCCTGCTACTTCACTTCACTCAATGTCGGCGGCGTCGATTTCGCGATCATCGAGGACCGCAAGTTCAAAAGCGGCCCGAACGGAAAGATCCCAAGGATGGGTCCTCGTCCCGACCATGTTCGTGACGAATCCTACGATCCCGACAGCATCGATTTGCCGGGGTTGAAACTTCTGGGTGAGCGTCAGCTCGATTTTCTCAGGAAATGGGGCGAGGATTGGGCCGGAGCCGACATGAAAGCCGTGCTTTCGCAGACCGCGTTCGCCGGGGCGGTCCATATTCACGGAAACCGCGAGAACCGCCTGTTGGCGGACCTCGATTGCAATGGCTGGCCTCAATCAGGACGAAACGCCGCGCTTCGCGAGATCCGAAGGGCTCATGCGGTCCATCTATGCGGGGATCAGCACCTGGCTGTGGTGATCCAGCATGGAATAGATGATTTCCGCGACGGCCCTTTCGGGTTCACGAATCCCGCGATCGTGAATACCATCTACGGTCGCTGGTGGTGGCCCGAGAACGAAAAAGCGGGTAGCGGAGATCCGATCGCAGGTCCGTTGTCCTGGACGGGCGACTATTTCGACGGGCTTCGGAACCGGATCACCATGCACGCTTACGCCAATCCGAATTTCACAAGCATGGACGAAGCCCGCCAAATGAAAGCGGACGGGGATCCTCTTGATCTTGCGGACGGCTATGGGATCATCCGCTTTCACAAGAGCTCGCGGCGGATCACATTCGAGTGCTGGCCGAGGCATTCGGATGTGAGCCTCGGCGATTCCGCCCAATTCGCCGGATGGCCGATCACCATTCATCAAAGCCAAAACGACGGTCGCAATGCCATCGGTATGCTGCCTACGGCGACTTTTGAATACGAGAACCCCGTGGTTCAGGTTATCCACGAACCGACATCGGAGATCCTCTACACCTATCGCATCCAAGGGAAATCGTTTACGGCACCCGTTTACGAGGATGGTACCTACACGATTCGTTTTGGAAAAGAGATCCCGAATCATGTCTGGGCTTCAGGCCTGCATCCGGATCTTCACTAACCCGATAAAACGCAAAGGACATGTTTCATATCGCAAAATTTAGCCAAAGATTCGCGTGCGCTCGTTCGTATCGGAACAGCTCGAGCTTCGGTAATTGGATCGTGTGGGTTGCCATTGCAATCCCGTGCTTAGCGAGTGTTGCGGCGGAGCAGCCTGATGATCGATACAATGTTCTGTTCATCTCTGTTGATGATCTGAACGATTGGATCGGGCCGATGGATGGCAATTCCCAAGCGCTCACGCCGAATCTGGACCGGTTCGCCGACGAAGGCGCGATGGTCTTTCACAATGCTCATTGTCCGGGTCCCGTATGCGGGCCCTCCCGCAGCGCGATATTGTCAGGATTTATGCCGAATCGCTCCGGGATCTATACCAACCGCGATCACATGTTGGACGCGGAGCTGGTGGAACTGCATCCGACATTGCCCGAGTATTTCTCGATGCATGGCTACGTGACCGTGTCAAAAGGCAAGATCTTCCACGCGCACATGGTCGATGATGGCATGGATTATGGACAGTGGGCGTTTGAAAACTGGGAGCCCAGAGCGGATGGCGACGAGCCTGATCCGGCGCGCCTGACGTCCAGGAATCGGAATCTATTCCATGGGAAACCTTTGACCGGCGACGTCGGCAAGGCCGAGGGCTCGGAATTCGCATGGGGACCGACATTGGATCCTCTTGAAGAAACCGAGGACTATCAGGTCGCTCAGTGGGCGCGCGCTCAACTCGAGCGGAAATGGAATCGACCGTTTTTCATGGCGATCGGTCTGTTTCGACCGCACCTGCCTTTTTTCGTACCGCAGGAATTCTTCGACCTGTATCCGATCGATGAAATCGAGCTTCCGCCCCACCGATTGGACGATCTGGACGACATTCTCAATTCACATGGGGAACCGAAGTTTGGCCAGACCGCGGATTTTCGTTGGGTGAACCAACGCCCTGAAATTTTCCGAAGCGCCGTCCAGGCATACCTCGCCTGCACGACTTATGCGGATACTTGTTTGGGTGTCATCCTCGATGCATTGGATTCGAGCGAATACCGGGACAATACGATCGTGGTGATCTGGGGTGACCACGGATGGCACCTCGGTGAGAAGCTCCGTTTTCGGAAGGCCACCTTGTGGAGGGAATCCACTCGTGTCCCCTTTTTGATCCGTCTGCCATCCATGGAGAGCCAATTGGACAACGATCATCCGGTAAACCTCATCGACTTGTACCGAACGCTCATTGATCTGTGTGATCTTCCCCCAAACGACACTATTGACGGCCATTCCCTTTTTCCCCTGTTGCAAGATCCGGAAAGTCGGGTGAGAGACGCTTCGCTTACGATATGGCAGGAAAACCAAGTATCCATTCAAACCGACCGATGGCACTATATACGTTATGCGGATGGATCCGAAGAGCTGTACGACGTGCGGTCGGATCCTTACGAATTTAAAAACCTGATCCACGTTTCATCCAAGGACCATGGGCGATTATTGCGTCGGTTGCGGAGTTACCTGCCGCAAGAGATGGCAGCTCCCATGAACGGCGAACGAAAGCCGCCGAAATGGGGTGTGATCTCACCCACGGTCGGTCGGGATCGTTGGTTTACCGCGGAGCCATGAGAAACTGGATCAACACGATCATCAAAGGAGGCCCGGTGGCGGGTAACCAAATTATCAATGAAAGAAAAAAAGAAGTGAACACGGTAAATCGACGAAGTTTCCTCACACTAAGTACTGCTGCGGGATTGGGTGTCATAATGCACGGATCAAGAGCGACAGCGTCAGCAAGGTCTGCCTCTGAACACCACCGAATTGGCGGATCCCATTCATCCAAGCCCAAGCCGCCGCTCGGCTGGAACAGCTTTGATTCCTATGGGGTGTATCTGCACCACGAAGCGGCGAGCCGGACCCGTAATGTTGGACAGGTTGCTTCACCCAACTAAGGTAAAGCAACCCATGAAAAAGAGACGTAAATTCACATCAGAGTTCAAGAGTAAGGTGGCGCTGGAAGCGCTTCGAGAGCAACAGCCGATCCATGAGATCGCGAAGCGCTATCAGGTCCATCCGTCCCAAGTGACGGAGTGGAAAAAGGCGCTGCTGAGTTGTAAGCCACCGCCTATGAATTATTAAGCTTAAGTAATTGGGGAGAAGATGAATTACATAAAATGCTGTACATGGCAAAATAAGTTTTTTCCATTTGCTGGATGCAAAACCGCCATTTCCATCAACGCCCGTTACCGGAATCTCCTTCCCTGCTACTTGAACGCGTTCGAGCCGAGCCTCTGACCGAGCGAAAGCAGATAAAGCGCTGCCTGCGTTATCTGAACAAATACCACTACCTCAAAGGGTTGCAGACCGTCGGCGAGCGGATGTTTTATGCCTTGGTCGATGAGGACGGCGGCTGGTTGGGTGTGGCGGTATTCATGGCCGCGTCACGTCGGCTGCGTCACCGTGACGGTTGGATTGGGTGGAGCGACGAGCAGCGGCGCAGGCGTTTGCCATTGGTCGTGAACAACGCCCGCTTTTTATTGTTGCCACACAAGAGCGTCCCCAATCTCGGTTCGGTGGTACTGAAACTGTTGTGCAATCGTCTGAGCGGGGACTGGGAGGCCCGCTACGGCCACCCGGTGGCGATCGTGGAGACCTTCGTCGATCCGCAAAGGTTCAGCGGCACCGTTTACACCGCGGCCGGATGGAAGGAGTTGGGTTTGACCCAAGGCAACGGGCGGGTCTCGCGCGATTACTACGAAAAGCACGACCGCCCGAAGCGGCTTTTCGTCCGGGAGCTTCGCCCGGGCGCGTGCCGCAGCCTCCAGGCGGACAAGCTCAAGCCTCTTTACGCGCCGGTCGAGGCCGGGACGCTGCCCCGGTTCACCGGTTCCAATGCTGAGTTGTGCTCGTTAAAGGAGAGCTTTGAAAAAGAAGTGCCCGACTACCACGTCAAACGCTGCCTGTATCCGGTGCACGCTTTGCTGACGATCATGGCGGCGGCCCACTTGTCCGGCTCCCCGCGCGGGCAAAAGGATCTGGCCAAATTTGCCGGCAGCCTTTCCCAAAGCCAGCGGCGGGCGGTCGGCATCCGTCGCCGGGCGGGCACCAACCGCTACGGTGCGCCCGATCAATCGACCTTCAGCCGGATGATGAGCCAAGTGGATGTGGAACTGGTCGAGAAAGTTTTGATCGCCTGGCAGGATCGTGTCCGCGGCCCGGTTCCCGGGGATGAGATCATCGCCATCGACGGAAAAGTGCCCGCCCACAGCGGTGGCAAAAACGTTGTCACCGCCATCAGTTCGCCCTCCCAGCACTATCTCGGCTGCGTGGTCACCGCCGCAGGCACCAACGAGATCATCGCCGCCCGGCAGTTGTGCGAAAAGCTCGATCTGGATGGTAAACTCGTCAGTCTCGACGCCATCCACACGCAGACCGAAACCTCGCGCGTGATTGTCGAAGCCGGCGGTGATTACGCCTACACCGTCAAAGACAACCAGCCGCTGCTGCGTGAATACATCGAGACAAAAGTCAGTGACCCGGCCGCCCCTTTTTTGACTCCACAACCGAACAGCGCGCACGGAAAAAGAGCCGCGAAAAAGGAAAACCGGTAATACGCACTTTGGTCAGCATCGAAGTCGACGGCGAGCGGACGGGCCACCCTTTTGCCAGGCAGGCGGCCCGCGTCCGGCGCGAACGCGTCAATCGCAAGCCCCAGTCGTTTTGCCTGCTGACCAGCCGTCCCCGTCGTGAACTTGGGGCCGGGCAGTGGCTTGAGAAAAACATCGACCACTGGGGAATCGAAACCGGTTTGCACGCCCGGCTCGACGCCTCCCGTCACGACGACACCTGTCGCTTGCGTAATCCCAGGCCACTTCACCTGCATGCCATCTTCAGCCGGGTTGCCAACAGCATTTGCTGTCACTGGCTCTTCGCTAAGAAGAAACCAGACAACTTCACGACTTCGGACTTCCAATCGCACATGGGCGAAGAACACGACCGCAGAAACATTGCCTTGGTCACCGCAAGAAAACCGAAGCTGTAGTTGCCTGAACTCAGCCTCAATTCCAGCGGCAAACAACTGAGCACCTGCTAGCAAGCCAGTGCGGCTTAGCCGTGCCCAAGTATCCTCGTTCAGAGTATATCGACCAGCGGATCTTCAAAAAAATCTTCACATTAAACCCCAAGGGGCGCTATCTGACCTGTTTACAGCATCGCAATTGCTCGCCTCAACAATCTTGCATAGGCGATGGACTTTTCATTAGAAACTTGAAAGAAAGTTGGAAAGTTGGCAGAATGAAACCAACCTTGGGTTTGCCCGCAGACCTGATTCGGGAGATGAAGTTACGCGCGGCTCATGAGGGGCGCAAACTTCGCGACGTCGCTACAGAAGTATTTCGCCGTGGCCTGATGTCAG
>JAAAPI010000011.1 GCA_009908325.1 Verrucomicrobiota bacterium
TCAGCTCCTGGTCCGAGAGCGTGGGCTCCTCCGGAAAGTGGATCAGCACGTGAAAGTGATTGGACATCAGGCAATAGGTCAAAATCTCCCCGCCTGAAAATTCGGCCACCTGCCAGAGCATCTGACGCAGCACCTCCTTCTCACGATTCTCAAAAAGCCGCTCCCCAGCCACAGCACGCGTCATGCAGTGGTAGATCGCCCCCGGATACTTGATTCTGTGTTCGCGCATGCACCCATCCCAAGGAAAAGAACTGTGCAGTCAAGTAAAAAATGACTGTCTTTTTATAAAGTTAATTGGTCTGTTTATTGCTTACAGGCAGCGAATGCTTGCCATTTTATCATTCATCGAAGTGACTTCATACTCATGTTGATCAGTCTTTTAGGGTATTGCGTATTGGTGGGATTTGCCTGGGTGTGCTCGACCTCCCGAAAAAATATCAATTGGCGGACGGTGCTCGGCGCAATTGCCATACAGTTCAGCTTCGGAGCCCTGGTTCTCTATGTTCCTGCCGGGAAGCTTGCGCTCGAATGGCTCTCGACTCTGGTCGCCGCCGTTATTGCTTTTGGGGATGATGGTATCGCTTTCCTCTTCGGTGGCTTGAGCGATCCCTCGCAAAGCATGGGCTTTATCTTTGCCTTTAAGGTGCTCCCCGTGATCATCTTTTTCTCTTCGTTGATTTCTGTGCTCTACTACATCCGGGTCATGCCAGTCGTCGTGCAATTGATCGGTGGACTAATTCGCAAGTTGCTGGGCACAAGCCGGGCAGAGTCACTCAGTGCGACTGCCAATATTTTTGTCGGACAAACGGAGGCCCCCCTCGCTATTAAGCCTTACCTGGGCCGGATGACCCGCTCGGAGTTTTTTGCGGTGATGGTGGGCGGTTTAGCCTCCATCGCGGGCAGCGTCTTGGCGGGCTACGCGGCCATGGGGATCGAATTGCGCTTCCTGCTGGCCGCCAGTTTTATGGCGGCCCCATCGGGATTACTTTTCGCTAAATTACTCATCCCGGAGACCGAAACGGCCGACAACAGTGTCCTGAAAGAAAACATGGAAGACCGTCCGGCCAATGTGTTTGATGCGGCGGCTGGTGGCGCTTCCGAAGGCCTCAAGCTGGCGCTCAATGTCGGTGCCATGCTGCTGGCTTTTATCGGCTTGATTGCTCTGCTCAACGGTGCTCTTGGCTGGGTGGGAGGACTCTTCAACTACGATTCCTTGAGCTTGCAGCTCATCCTCGGCTGGTTGTTCAGCCCGGTGGCCTGGTTGCTGGGGATTCCATGGGACCAAGCGACAATGGGCGGGACTTTCATTGGGCAGAAACTCGTGGTCAATGAATTCGTGGCTTTCATCGAGTTTGGGGCGGTGCAAGACCTGATGAGCACACGCTCTCAGGCGATCATTACCTTCGCGCTCTGTGGCTTCGCCAATTTTTCTTCGATTGCCATTTTGCTAGGTGGTCTGGGCAGCCTTGCTCCAGTTCGTCGACCGGAAATAGCAAAACTCGGTATGAAGGCAGTCATGGCCGGAACGCTGGCCAACTTATCAAGCGCTGCGATTGCCGGCATTTTGATTGTATAGCTTTGACTTTCAGAGTTGCCATTCGAAGACTTCGTGGCGTTGTCTGGTAATATGCAAATTATTGATGGCAACGCGATCGCAGAATCGATCATCACGGAGCTGACCGCCCACGTCAGCGGTTTTACCAAGCAAAAGCCCGTCGTGGCCTTCATCCGTGTCGGCGAAGACCCCGCATCCGTCTCTTACGTTCGCAAAAAGCAGAAGACTGCCGAGCGAATCGGCATTGAAAGTCGACTTCACCTATTGCCCGAGGACGTCAGCAAGGAGGCTCTTTTCGAACAGATCGATGTTCTCAACGCGGATACCAACGTGAACGGTATCTTGGTTCAGGCACCCCTCCCTGCCCACATTGATGAAACCGAGACCTTTAATCGCGTAACCCCCGAAAAGGACGTCGATGGCTTCAACACGCTGAACATCGGAAAGCTTTGCCAGGAAGATCCAAGCGGCTTCGTGGCTTGCACTCCGGCGGGCATCGTCGAATTAATCGGGCGCAGCAATATCGAAACGGAGGGTCGCCATGTGGTGGTGGTCGGCCGCAGTCAAATCGTGGGCAAGCCAGCGGCTCTCTTAATGATGCGTAAGGGTTTGCCCGGCAACGCCACAGTAACGGTCTGCCACTCACGAACGAAAGATCTTCCGAGTATTACGCGAAAGGCTGACATTCTCATCGCTGCCATCGGCCGGGCCAACTTTGTCACGGGTGACATGGTGAAAGAAGGGGTCGCTGTGATCGACGTAGGGATAAACCGGCTTGCTGACAGTAGCAAAAAAAACGGCTATCGGCTGGTAGGCGACGTCGAATTCAGTTCGGTTGCGGAGAAAGCTTCCCATATAACTCCAGTTCCCGGTGGTGTTGGCCCAATGACTGTGGCCATGCTCATGCAAAATACCGTCCGCGCATTCCAAGCAGCGCGACATGAATAATGACTTCTGAGGTGAAAGAAGAAAGGCAACCAAAAGATGAAGCGGCCCCAGTGGATACGCCCACTTCCGCGAGTGTTTTGGATTCGGTCTTCTCAAGCGATGGCCCGATGCCATCTGCGAGCGTATGGTTACGCGCTCTTGCTTTCCTTCTTGACTTTGTCCTGATTTCGGCTGTCGCGTCTATCCTGATCTGGAAAATTGTTTTGCCGCAGTCGCACCCCGCAGCCTTTGCTGAACTGACCGAGTGGACATCCGCTGTGATGGCTTGGGTCAGCGAACGCTCGTCGGCACCCGACGCCCCCATGCCCGAGCCGGATAGAGGTCTCCGGGAAGCCTTGCAACGCGCGAACGAGCTGCAACTGCTCTGTTTCTGGTTTTATTTTGCGCTCGGCGAAGCCTTCTTCGCCGGAAGTTCACTCGGTAAGCGCATTTGCCGAATACGCAGCGTCAGCACGGTCACCCTCGGGCCATTGCCCATACTATCCGGCATTGTGCGCGGAGGTCTGAAAACCCTCACGATCTTCTTCTTTTTCCCGATTGGCATGGCAGCTACACTCGCTACTCTCTTTTTCAACCAGCGTCGACAGATGGGTCATGATTTGTTGAGTCGCTCCGCCGTCATCGACGAAAAAAAAGCTGCCCGGTGACGCCGTTTCCCCGAATGCTTTAAGTTTCTGAGTTCAAACTTTTTTATCATCTGCCCGATTACGCGTAAAAGAACGCCAAACAACTTTCAACTTTGAGTAAGCAGCAACAGCCTAAAATACTGGTAGTCGACGACCAGCCGATCAACATTAAGCTCCTGCAGCGAAAACTGGAGCGGCAGGGTATGGATGTTTATATTGCCTACACGGGCCGCGAGTGCCTCGACTTGGTTGATAAGGTAACGCCGGATTTGATTCTACTGGATATCATGATGCCGGAAATGGACGGGATCGAAACCTGCGAGCGGCTTAAGTCAAAGCCTGAAACTGAAGCGATTCCAATCATTTTCATCACTGCAAAGGCCTCAAAGGAGGGCAAGCTTGAGGGCCTGAGCGCAGGTGCCGTGGATTACATTACCAAGCCGATAGATCTGGATGAAACCATCGCCCGGGTTCGCACGCAACTCCGCTTACAAGAGGTTTTCCGAGAAAATTTTCGGCTGCAGGAGCGCTTGGCCGACGCGCGTAAAGCGGCTGCCGTGGGGGCAATCACCCAGGGAATTACGCATAATTTGAATAATCTCTTGGGAGTTGTCGTGGGCTATCTCGACCTTATAAAAAATGGTCTCGATAGTCCGGATATGGTTAAACGCAGTGTTGAACTAATGGACAACTCAATCAACCGGATGGTCGGCATCGTTCGCCAACTCGGAACCATCGCGAATCATGAGCGTTTCGAACTGACGTCGCTGGAAATCCACGAACTTTTGGAGAGTAGCATTGAACGCTTTAGAAATGAAATCGGGGAATCTCCCAAAATTGATATTCGATTTAATTTACCGGATGATGCCTATATTTCTGCGAACGCGGAAATCTTTGAAAACCTCGTTGGTCAACTCTTGAGCAACGCATGGGAAAGCTATAAGAAAGTGACCGCATCAGATGCGCGACGCATTACCCTGGTGGCAACCATCCGCAGGGACGAGGGACCATCCGCTCTGGAGATCCAAGTCACTGATGCTGGGGAAGGAATCGCACCGGAAGTAAAGGAGCACCTGTTTGAGCCTTTCATCACAACAAAAACAGCCGTCGGTCGCGGGATGGGACTGGCGATCGCACGACACACCCTGAGAAATCTGGGCGGCGAACTCCGCGTGACAGAAAACCCGGAGGGCGGCGTGACGGCAACCATGACGCATCCACTTTAACCGATCATGACTACGAAAATTACATTCATTGGGGCCGGTCGAATGGCCTCGGCCATTGTCAAAGGGCTGCTCGACAAGGAGCATTACGCGCCGGAAGAGATCGCCTGCACCTGCGGGGATGACCCAACCGGCCCCGCATTGGCCGAAGCGACGGGCATACGTTTTCTAAACGATATCATTCCCGCTCTTTACGAAGCCGAGGCCGTTGTGCTGGCCTGTAAACCACAACAATTTGCGGCACTGAGCTCCCAACTCGCCGAGGCGGCAAACGGAAAGCTGGTCGTCTCGATTCTCGCCGGAACGCCGCTTGCGCGACTCGGCGAAAAATTCAGCCATGCGCGCAACATCGTGCGCACGATGCCGAATACGCCCGGCCAAATCGGCGCAGGGGTGACTGCTTTTGCTCCGCTTCGAAAACTTTCGGAAAAAGACGCTGCAATCGTGGAAAATACGCTCGGTTCCCTCGGTAATTTTCACGAGGTTGAAGAGGCCGATCTCGACGCGGTTACGGCACTGAGCGGAAGTGGCCCTGCCTACGTATTCGAATTCGCCGCTGCACTTCGCGAAGCGGGCGTGAACTGCGGGCTGGACGAGTCACTCGCCGAAGCTCTGGTCGTCGACACCCTACTTGGCGCTGCCATGCTTTTGGCCGACAGCGAAGAGCGCCCCGAGGCGCTGCGCGACGCCGTAACCTCCCCTGGAGGCACGACGGCCGCCGCACTGAATGTTTTAAAGACCGGCAAATTCCGCGACCTTATTGATCGGGCCTTGGCCGAAGCCAAAGCCCGATCACGCGAACTCGCACAGGGCTAGCGAACTAGCGTGAAAGGTTAAGCGGGTCACCGGCTAAGGCTGAGTCGGCATCGGCATGGCGGGCGCACTTGGTTGGCCGCCCCCCATGTTTTGCTGCATCATCATAAGCCCCATCAATGGCATCATGGCACCTTGCAATGCTTGATCAAACTGCTCCTGGGTTTCGGCCGCTTCGATTTGCGTAAGAACGCCGTCGAGCATGTTCACGACCTGCATGACCTGGGGCTTTTGTTGTGCTATCTGTTCAGGAGTGATCGCTTCCAGCTGCCCCCTTGCCCCAGCGATGGTTTCCTGCCAGCCGACAGCCATATCGGTCGGCACCCAACGCCCATCGACTTTTGTAAACTCTTCCGTCTCGACTGTGCCATCCGGTGCCGTCATTTCCAATGTAGCCGCGTTTTCGCCGCTCTCCAAAGCCTTGACCGAAACATCTCTCAAGGAGGAAAGCGACATAGCTTCGTCGTTAAGCGAAGAGAACGCCTCCGAGTGACCCAGCAACTCAGAAACGGTGCCGCTGAAGAAGGCCTGCCCGTCAAAGGACTGAAGGCCGGAAGAGGTGGCGATTGGGCTATCGGTGATGGTGCGGACAAAGCCGATGATCGAAGGCCAGGCAGCCTCGATCTTCGCGATTTGCTCCTCGGGTTGAGCCCCTCCGAGTTCGGTGTTCAGGATGAATTCTTTCTGTTTGTCGGCTACATCCGCGATCCGGCCCAGAAGCCCGAAACTCTGGTCGTAGACCTCCGCATCGACCTTTGAGCCTGCTAATTGGGCAATCGCATTCACGTCGGTTTGGTAGGTAGCTGGCATGGCCTGCCAGAGCACGCCGCCATTCCCGGCAGCCAACTCTTTCGCGATCGTTTCGACCGCTGCAGCGGGTTCATCGGGGATTTCCAAGGAACCACCCGACGACGAGTCGCTGCCTTGGTCACCACAAGCAGACAAAATAAGCACGCTGAGTGAAGCAGCGGAAATGGAAAGTTTGGAAAGAAATTTCTTGATAATTGTGGGTTAGTTTTAGTTGAAGATTGAAATCGTTACACGGCTTGCGTCGATTTTGTAAGCAAAAAAACCCTGAAACCGGAAAGTTTCAGGGCTTTTTGGAAAATTTTGCGCCAGTCCGGCGACAAGCTAGCTGGCAGTCGCCGCCATCATCTCCTCACGGGCTTTCTCAGCAAGTGGCGTGGAGAGGTAGCGCTCACCGAAACTGCAACCAATCGTTACAATTGTTTTGCCAGCCATTTCGGGGCGCTTTGCCAGCTGCATGGCGGCCCATACGTTGGCCCCGGTGGAGATGCCACCAAGAATACCGTCTTTCTCTGAAAGCTCGCGGGCCGTGGCGAAGGCATCCTCATTCGAGACTTTGATGATGTCATCGATCACGTCGACATTGCAGTTCTTCGGAATAAATCCAGCTCCGATGCCCTGGATCTTATGCGGCCCCGGTTGACCGCCGGAGATGACAGGACTGGCTTCGGGTTCGACGGCCACAGTATAGAGCTCTTTGCGGGATTTAATCACTTCGGATACCCCCGTGATCGTGCCGCCCGTGCCGACGCCCGAGACGAAGGCATCAATCTGGCCATCCGTGGCGGCCCAGATCTCTTCTGCCGTGGTTTTGCGGTGCACTTCCGGATTCGCCGGATTCTCGAATTGTTGGGGCATAAACGCATTCGGCCCGTGCTGTTCGACCAGTTCCCCGGCTCGGGCAATTGCTCCCGGCATGCCCTTCGGCCCCGGCGTCAAAACGATCTCGGCACCTAGCATCCTCAGAAGCACGCGGCGCTCAACCGACATCGTCTCCGGCATGGTCAGAATCAGGCGGTAACCCTTCGCTGCGCAGACAAACGCCAGTGCAATACCCGTGTTCCCCGAGGTCGGCTCGATGACGATGCTGTCGGCATCGAGCCGACCATCACGCTCGGCCGCCTCGATCATCGCTTTACCGATGCGATCCTTGACACTCGCCAAAGGGTTGAAGAACTCACATTTGAGGTAAATATCAGCATTCAGCCCCTCAGTCGTGCGATTGATTTTAACGAGCGGGGTACTACCCACCGTATCTGTGATAGAAGCGAATTTTTTGCTCATAGTGTCAGTATTCGTTGGATTCATTTAGCGACGGCGCGGCCCGTAACTGCGTTTTGGTGCGTTCCGTTGCACATGCGCATTACGAAGCCGATAGACAATCCGCGCTTTATCGAGGTCGTAGGGACTCATCTCCATTTTCACCGTATCTCCCGTGGTGATCTTGATGAAGTGCTTGCGAAGCTTACCCGAGATGTGCGCCAGCACTTGGTGGCCATTGGCCAGCTCGACCCGGAACATGGTGCCCGGGAGGACGGCTACAATTTTGCCTTCGACTTCGACGTATTCTTCGCTTTGTGCTTTTGCCATAAATTAATCAGAACCGTGGAAAAAATCGCACTCAGCAGGAAAGTCAAGGGCACTCTCTGCCCACTTTCCACTTCATATCCCGAATCCAGCATCCCGCATCCCATTTCCCACCTCCCGCATCCCATTTCCCAACTCCCGCATGCCATATCCCTCATCCCGCATCCCGCATCTCATATCCCGTATCCCGCATCCCACATCCCGCATCCCGCACCAAGCCTCCCACCATGACCTGCCCTTTTGATAAGCGCTACCCATCCGAACTGATACGCGACGCGGAGTATTTCATGACGCACGCTTACAATGAATCGCTTGAAGCCTGGAAAAAAGACGAAGTGCCGATCGGGGCGGTGATCGAGCAGGGCGGTCGAATCGTCGCCTCCGCGCACAACCAGTCCCGAAGCACCAACGATCCCACGGCCCACGCCGAGATACTCGCCATTTCCCAGGCCGCCAACACGCTGGGCGATTGGCGGCTCAACCATTGCACCCTCTACGTAACGAAGGAACCCTGCCCGATGTGCTCGGGCGCACTCGTCATCGCCCGCATCGGCAAGGTCGTTTACGGCCTGCCGGACCCGAAGATGGGCTGCGTGGGCGGAGCCGTCGATTTGGGCGCTCTTCCGG
>JAAAPI010000041.1 GCA_009908325.1 Verrucomicrobiota bacterium
CATAAGCCAGCCTCGCCCGGAACTTTACTTTTTTATGTAACAATCAGACCCCGCTGACACCCCGCATCCAAATACCGCCGCGTAGCGGCTTTGTTCAACTGGTCGGGCGGGCTTTTCTGGCACCCAAGGTTCCACCGAAACCACCGCCGTCCCCGAACCAGCAACCTTCGCGCTGGGCGTCGGCGTGGCCGCACTGGCCATCGTGACGGCCTCACGACGCGGCAAAGCTTCGGGCTAATCTTAGCGTCCCCGGGCGCTCACATCGAGCATCCGCAGGGCAGGATGCCCTGCCTCCCGGGAATCCCGGCATCCTGCCCGGAAGTCAGGCCGGTCGGATTCGGGTAAATCTCTGGAACGGCCTCGCTTTGGCTGCCAACGCGAGGCCCGCGGAAATCAAAAGACTTTTCAAAAAAATGCCGTCCGGCATAGCGGGACGAAATTTTTTGGACGCATTTTTTGGGGGTGG
This sequence comes from Verrucomicrobiota bacterium, assembly GCA_009908325.1. Classification (GTDB taxonomy): domain Bacteria; phylum Verrucomicrobiota; class Verrucomicrobiia; order Opitutales; family Coraliomargaritaceae; genus Thalassobacterium. The sequence goes on from JAAAPI010000041.1 coordinate 467, forward strand.
CTCTGCCGCCCGCCCTTTCCGGGGCGTGCAGTGATCCGGCAGGGCGGCGAAGCCAACCCTGCTACGAATGGCGGCTTTTTGGAACCAATCATACGGCGAAAATGAGGTCCTCCTGGCCAACGCGCCTCGCGCTACGGGGGTAAGCCACGAAACTTGAAATTTCTGGCCTGAAGGCCGAGTTCAATTCGACTTGAATTCCATAGGCATTGTGTATAGGTTTTTGGGATGATCAGCACCAAACTATTTAAAAACGGACAGAATCAGGCGGTTCGGATCCCCAAGCGGTGGTCCTTTGATTGCGAGGCCGTCACGATGACACGTCGAGGAGACAGCCTGGTCATCCGTCCCAAAAAGGATGATTGGAGCGAACTGGAAGATCTCGCATCCGAATTCGACGATGATTTCATGCGGCATGAAGTCCGGGATCTTCATGCCGACGACGCGGTGCGGTTCGAATGACTTACCTGCTCGATACCAACGCGTGCATCGATTTCATTCGTGATGTCGGTCAAACCCGGCGCCGGATGAAGTCGAAGCCTTTTAGCGAATTCTGCCTCTCCTCAATCGTCGTCGCGGAATTGATGTACGGAGCCAAGCGGTCTCCGAATATCGACAAACACGTTCCCGCGACGCAGAATTTCTGTAAAAAATTCAAGATCGTTGATTTTGACGAATCAGCCGCCGCGACCTTCGGCGACGTCCGTCTGCAATTGGAGCGCGAGGGCTTACCCATCGGCGCTTACGACATGCTGATCGCCGCCCAAGCAAAAAGCCTGAATCTGATTTGTGTGACAAACGACCAAGGTTTTCGCCGGGTGAATGGCCTCGCTGTTGAAGATTGGCGGTGACATTGTCCTGGCCCATCAATGCTGCTTAAGGCCCCATTCAATCTTCATTAATTCGGAATAACTGCCCCCGGCAAATCTTCCTCTTTACATGCCACAAGCCCTCCGCGTCGATCTGCATAAACTGGCCCGCTTCACCAATGCGGCCCTGTTTGCCCTGCCCGTGCTCTTTTTTGCGCTGGGCACGCTGGTCTCCTTCTACTTCCACTTTCTCACGGTCGCCGCGCTCTTTTTGCTGGTCGTCAACCTCTTCTACCGTCACGTCCAAAATGAGCACACCATCCTGCGCAATTTCGGGCTGATCGGCCAGGGGCGCTACCTGATCGAGAGCATCGGCCCGGAGTTCCGCCAATACCTCTACAGCAACGACCGCGAGGAGCGCCCCTTCAACCGGCTGGAGCGCAGCAATGTTTACCGCAAGGCGAAAAATGTCGAGTCCGCCGCCTCTTTCGGCAGCCTGCTCGACTACGACGCCACCGAGCTGAAGCTCCGCCACTCGCTCTTTCCCACCCCCAAAGAAAAGGCCCGCCCCTACCGCTGCACCCTTGGCGAGGAACGCGGCGTGACCGAGCCCCACACCCTGACCCACCCCTTCATGGTCAGCGCCATGAGCTACGGGGCCCTCGGCGACCATGCGGTGCGCGCCCTCGCCCGCGGCGCGGCCGCCGCCGGGATCACCATGAACACCGGCGAGGGCGGATATCCGAAATACCATCTCATGGAGGAGGCCGACCTTATCTTTCAGCTCGGCACCGCCAAATTCGGCGTGCGCACCAAAGACGGCGATCTCGACGAACAACTCTTCAAGGATGTCGCGGCCCAACCCCAGGTAAAAATGATCGAGATCAAATTTTCCCAGGGGGCCAAACCGGGCAAGGGCGGGCTCCTGCCCAAGGAGAAAATCACCGCCGAGATCGCCGAGCTGCGCAAGGTGTCCATGGGCGAGGACGTGGTCTCGCCGCCCTACCACTGCGAGTGCACGGACCTACCGTCGACGGTCCGCTTTATCGCCCGCATCCAGTCGCTCGTCCCGCTCCCCGTGGGCTGCAAGCTCTGCGTCGGCTCCTTCGAAGAAGTCCGCGAGCTGGTCGAGGAAATGAAGCGGCAGGACGTCTTTCCCGACTGGATCACAGTTGATGGTGGCGAGGGCGGCACCGGTGCCGCCCCGCGCGCCTTCATCGATCGGGTCGGCATGCCCCTCTTCCCGGCGCTCCACGGGCTCCACCAGATCCTCGTCGAAGCGGGGGTGCGTGGGCGGCTCAAGCTCTTCGCCTCCGGTAAGCTGATCGACGCGGGCCGCCAGTGCATCGCCTTCGCCCTCGGGGCCGACGCGTGCTACAGCGCCCGCGGTTTCATGCTCGCGCTCGGCTGCATCCAGGCCCGCGAGTGCGGCAACAATACCTGCCCCGTCGGCATCACCACCCAGAACGCCAAGCTCCAGGCCGGGCTCGTCGTCGAAACCAAGGCAAAGCGCGTCGAAAACTACGTCCACAACACCCTGCACGAGCTCGAGGAGCTGATCACCGCCACCGGCAAAACCGATCCCCGCGAACTCACCGTCAAGGACCTCTACATCCCCAGCGGCAGCAACCTCTGGCGCATGGTCAAAGAGGAAACCCGGCTCAAAGGAACCCTCAACGCCTGATTGATCGCATGGAAAAGCCACACAACCCGCCCACCGATCCGCCGACCAGACTGCCCGTCCTCGCCTGGATCCTTCAGATACTGGTCGCCTGCGTGCTCGGCGCTTCCGCCATCGCCAAGCTCGCTGGCAACGCCGAATCCATTATGCTGTTTGAAAACCTCGGCATGGAGCCCGGCGGCCGCTACCTCATCGCGCTGCTCGAGCTGATCGCCGCCCTGCTCCTGCTCGTCCCCTTCAGCGCGACCTGGGGCGCCATCCTTGTCTGGGGCGTCATGACCGGTGCGCTCATCGCCCACTTGACCAAGCTCGGTATGGCCGGAGCCATGCTACCCATGACCCTCGCCGCCGCCCTCAACTGGTGCGCCTCCGCCGCCATCATTTTCCTCCGCCGCCACCAGACCGAGTTTGTCCGCTGCATGTTTGATTGTGCACGGGATGAGGGTAGAAATTCGAGTCGGTAGCAACTGACAGCATTCCGCCCGTTACGCTTGCCCGTTGAATTTCCCCGATTGGCTCGGGTTAGGCTTTTTTTTAATTGATTTAATTAACGTTAATGTTAATTTTAACGCATGAATTTTGAATCTCTGATTCAAGTGGTTGGGACACAGGCACACTTTGATTTGCCGACGCTGGTTCAGGCATTTGATGAACCTCGCGAATCCATTCGGGTGCAACTCTCACGCTGGTTACGCAAGGGCAAGGTCGTTCATTTGCGGCGAGGCCACTACACACTGGCTGAGTCCTATCGGCGCGTGCCGGTTTCACCGGCCTCTTTGGCCAACGCGCTCCACCGGCCAAGCTACCTGAGCGGACTTTGGGCACTGGGATTCTACGGCTTGATTCCAGAGCAGGTCCACTGGCTGACAAGCGTGACCACCCGACCACCGCAACATTTCGAAAATGCATTCGGCGTGTTCGACTACCGCAATCTCAAGCGCGAAGCGTTTTTCGGCTACCGGGTCCTCTCGGAAGGATCGACCGATATTCTGGTCGCTGAACCGGAAAAATCTCTGCTGGATCACTGGCACCTCAATCCGGGCGAATGGACCAGGGAACGGATGGAGGAAATGCGCTATCAGAACACCGAGTGTATCGATGCCGCGCGGCTGCGCACCTTCGCCATTCGCTTCGGCAGCCCGCGGCTTGAGCGGGCCGTCGAGCGATGGTTACATCTGGTGGTCGCGGGACAGGAAGGAACGGTTTCGTTGTGAAGGAACGTGCCCTCGCCATCGCCAGGAAGGCTCCCGATGCCGCGACCTCCTTGAATCTGCTGCGCGAATATCTCCAGGCATTCGTCCTCCGCGCCTTGCACGATTGCGAGGCTTTCCAGTCCTTAGCCTTCGTCGGCGGCACTGCTTTGCGCTTCCTGCACGGGCTTCCGCGCTTTTCCGAAGACCTTGACTTCTCATTGGATCAAAAGGCGCATTACGATGGGAGAGCGTGGATGCGATCCGTGAAACGCGAATTGACGCTCGCCGGCTTCGACGCCGAGGTAAACTGGAATGATCGCAGGACCGTAAATACGGCATGGATTCGACTGGCCGGGCTTTTGCACGAAGCGGGGCTCTCCGCCTTAGCCGAGCAAAAGCTGTCGATCAAGCTAGAGATCGACACCTGCCCTCCCGCAGGTGCCCACGCCGAACGAAGAGTCGTTACCCGCCACCTCAGCTTTTTGCTGCGCCACTATGACCTACCGTCACTGCTGGCAGGCAAGCTCCATGCGCTTGCCACTCGCAAATATGTCAAAGGGCGTGACTGGTATGATCTGCTCTGGTATCTCTCGCAGAGACCCGCGCCGGTGCCAAACTTGGCGCTCCTGCAAAATGCCCTTGATCAGACGCAAGGCATTGGGGCATTTGAAGCCAGCCAATGGCGTGAACTCGTGCGGGATCGCTTGGCGCAGCTCGACGTTTCCCGCATTCATGAGGATGTCCTGCCTTTCCTTGAGCGCCGGGCAGAGACAACTTTGTTGAGTCGGGAGAATTTTGAGCAACTGTTAGCCTGAGGACCGCTCATTGACGATTGGCTTGCGGGCTGGAGACGGCACCCTGCTCCCCCCATGTCCCTCGCCGCCGCCTTCAACTGGTGCGCCAGCGCCGCCATCATTTTCCCCCGCCGCCACCAGACCGAGTTTGTCCGCTGCATGTTCGATTGCAAAAAGTAAGCAAGATTGAGATTTAACCTTGTATATTTAATATTTTATGTTAAATATTCAAGTATGTTCAAGCGATTTTTAATGCGGGAAATTACCCGACTTTTGGAGCAAACGCCGGCGGTGGCGCTTCTCGGACCGCGTCAAATTGGCAAGACAACACTGGCGCTCGAGCTCGCCAAGGGGCGGCCCTCGATTTATCTGGATCTCGAAAATCCGGAAGATCGACAAAAACTCATGGATCCCGCGCACTATTTGGAGCTCCATGCTGATAAACTGATCCTATTAGATGAGGTTCAACGCTGCCCGGACTTATTCACGTCCCTCCGCGGTGTGATTGACGCGAGGCGCCGGGAGGGTCGCGGCAACGGTCGCTTTCTTATTTTGGGCTCGGCCTCAAATGATTTGCTCCATCAAAGCTCTGAAAGTCTCGCGGGACGGGTCCATTATTGCGAATTGACCGGACTCGGACCTTCCGAAGTGAGCGCGTCTGCCGACGCATCCTCGCCAAGGCTATGGCTGCGCGGTGGTTTTCCCGAAAGTTTCACTGCGGTCGACGACCGGGCCAGCATTGAGTGGCGTCAAAACTTTATCCGCACCTATCTGGAGCGGGACATTCCACAACTGGGGCCGCGTATCCCGGCGTCGACTCTCCTGCGCTTTTGGACGATGCTGGCCCATGCGCAAGGCGAACTGCTCAATGCCTCCAAGCTGGCCAGCGCACTGGGCGTCAAAAGCGTAACCGTAAGTCGCTACCTGGACCTGATGGCCGACTTGTTACTCGTCCGGCGGCTTGAACCCTGGCACGGCAACGTGAAAAAACGGCTCGTAAAATCGCCCCGGGTGTATGTCCGGGATAGCGGCATCGTCCACGCCCTCCTGCGCATAACCGACTACGAAAGCTTATTGGGCCACCCGATTTTCGGCAAAAGCTGGGAAGGCTTCGTTATCGAAAACATCATCGCCGCGCTGCCATCAGGTGTGCGCCCCTACTTTTACCGGACCGCAGCCGGGGCGGAAATTGATTGCCTGCTGGAATTCGGATTGGACGACTATTGGGCAATTGAGATCAAGGCCGGTCGCGTGCCCGAAATCACGAAAGGTTTTCACCTCGCTTGTGAAGACCTTTCGGTGAAAAAGAAGCTCGTCGTTTATCCCGGCAGCGAGACCTTCCCGCTCCGAAAGGACACCACCGTATTGCCCCTGCCCGAACTGATTGAGACGTTGAGGCAGATTTAGGTTGGCCTCTGCGTCCATTGCCCGACTTGAGCGCTCCACTCAAGGCAAGGTGCGGGCGGAAAAACGGAAAAACTGATAGGGCAAGCCCGGGTGGACGCGGAAGCGGCGCTGCTCATAGCTGCCGTCTCCGGTGGGGTCGGGGTCGAGGACGATTTCATCGGTGTTCGAGCCGGTCGCGGGCAGGGGGTCCCACTGCGAGAGGTCAGGCGAGCCCTGAACGGTAAAATTTAGCTGCGGGTCGTCCATCCGCCGACGGTAGTCGATTGCCAGAATCGGGGCACCCGGCGCGGGTGCGGGTTGCCGGACCTGCGGCATGACGCTGCCGGAGCCCCGCATGGTGGGCGACGCCCCCATGGCATATTCGATGAGGTTGGGCAAGCCATCCTGGTCGGCATCGTGACCGTGGCCGTTCGGGGCACCGGCCCAGTCCTGCCCCGCAGCCCAGTAGGCATAGCTTACGGGGCGCAGCTTCAAGCCCAGTTTCAGATCGAGTATCCCCGCCTGATGCGCGTATTGACTGCCGTGGAAGACCAAGCGGAAGCTCACCGGCGCGGCAACATTCGCATACGCGGCGGTTTCCGGCAGGACGGCGAGAACCTGCCCCGGCTGCCACACCGGCGGAAAATTGGGATCGGTGGCAACCACATCCGCTTCGGCGAACCCGCTGATCGAGGAAAAGACCGAGACCGCCCGGGGCGCGTGATAGGCATAGCAGATCCAGCGCAGCCGCAGCTCCGCCCCGCGCAGATCCAGTGTCTCACCGGGCGCGGGTGTCAGCGTAAAGCTCCGATATTCATTGTCCGTGAGGGCCGAGGCCAGCGTGGAGTCGGATTGATTTTCCCCGCCCTGCGCCACCGAGAACCGCAGGGCACCGTCCTGCGCGTGCAACTTCACTCCCGTCCCGTCCGATCCGGTGGCCGAACCGCCGCCGCTGCTGAAGCCAGCCCCCACATTCAGGCCCGACCAGCTGACCCGTGGGTCGATGGTGTTGACCGAGGCAGCCGGCAGATCGGCCGCACCGGAAAAGCTGCCGGAAAAATCCGCGTCGAACAAGACCCCCGGACCATCCTGGGTGAGCATACTGTAGACGCGCCAGGTGGCATCGCCATCGGCTCCGGTCGCCCGCAAATAGAGATAGCTCCAGCCGCCCTCCTGCGGCGCTCCGGTCAACCGCAGCTGATTGGGCAATCCGGGCACAGGCGCCACCCGCAGCCCGCGCACAAGGACCGAACCGATCAGATCGACCGAGGGGGCCGGACCGCCATCGGCCGCCGAGGCGGAGATCACTTGGTCGTAGGCGACATTATACAAACCGGACGGCAAGGTCTCCGGTGTATCAAACGCAGGACGCCCGCCCAGCGATGTGCGGAGGTTACGCAGGTTGGCTGCCTGCGCCTGCCAGTTTTTCACGGTGGTCCACTTGACCGATGTGCCGGGCGGCTGGTCGGGATATTCAAGATGCCCCCATTGACCAAACTTCCCCCACTTGCTGTTGTCGACAAACAGGGCATGGGTGTTCAGGCCCTTGGAGAGCGCCATGTTGAGCTGGATCCGATAAACCTCGGCAAAGGCGGGCTGCCGGTTGAGCATGCTGATAAAGGTGGTGATACCATCGTCGCGCGGGTCCCCCTGGTCGTAACTATCCGTATAGAGCGAGGGCCCGCCCTCGTAGGAGACGATCGGCAGGTGCTGCCCGAAGACGTTGAAAATCGAATCCTTCAAACCGGCATCGAACCCGCCGCCGATCTCGGCCGCATCCGGTCCGCCCCCGGCGAAG
>JAAAPI010000049.1 GCA_009908325.1 Verrucomicrobiota bacterium
CGGTGATCGGTGGTCGGTGATCGGTTGAGTGGTTGAGTGGTTGAGTGGGGGAGTGGTTGGGTGGTTGAGTGGTTGAGTGGGGAAGTGGTTGAGTGGGGAAGTGGTTGAGTGGTGGTCCGCCTTCGCCCGGAGGGACTACGGCGTGACAGGGTGGTTGAGTTGTGGAGTTATGGAATGGGGGAGTGGTTGAGTGGGGGATGAATGATGGCGGATAGCGGATGGCGGATAGCGGATGGCGGATGGCTAAAACAGTGGGGGAATCATACAAATGACTTTAAGCCTCTATTTGGATTGCTGTGCGTTGCAACGTCCCTTTGACGATCGCTCACAGCTGCGCGTAGCGACCGAAGCGGAAGCCGTGCTCAAGCTAATCGAATTCTTTGAGGCGAGTGAGTTGGTTTTACTCTCCTCAGGGGCACTGTTGTTTGAGGTCGGGCGGATTCAAGCATCTGAGCGTCACAACTACTGCCTTGAATTACTGAATCGCTGCACAAATTTTGTGGCGTTTACCAACACGATTCGCGAGCGTGCCAACAGCTACAGCCAAGAGGGTATCAAACCAATGGATGCCCTGCATCTGGCCTCTGCCGTAGCTGGTGGAGCGACGTATTTTTGCAGCTGTGATGACCGCTTTTTGAGCCGCGCAAAGTTGGTCGAGACAGGTTTGACACAGGTAGTATCCGTGCTAGAGTTGGTCGAGAAATTAAAAGAATGAGCCACCCAGTCACAGTCAAAACTTTACACGAAGTCTCGTCGGAAGCGCGTCATATCCTTTATGAGCGCTTGGGTGTGGCTAATACAGTTCGCTTCTTCAATCAGTTTGAAGCTGGCGAGGGGAACTACACCGCAGAGCGCGACGCAACTTGCAACCGTGCCAGTGTCGATGAGATTTCTGAGATGATTCAGAAATCCGAATCTTCTCGTCACGTCGGATAGTGATGTAGGTCTGCGACTCGACTGAGCTCGCCGAAGTCCGGAAATGGCGAAGCAATGGCGGATGGCGTTGAGCGGTTCCGCCTTCTCTGCGATACGCAGTGACATGCCGCTGGTATTCTTCTTCCGGTGTTACCGGGGACCGCTGATTGACGCTAATTTGACGCTGATTTTGGAAAGGAACATTTGCGTGCAGGGACCCCGACTTCTCCCAGAACAGCTTCTATCCCCTAAATTGACACGCTTTCATTTTTGCACACGATCTACCTCATGCGATTAAGCTCAGAGCAAGTTCGCCGCATCCGTGACCCTATTTTGGACTATGATCCTGAAGCGCATAGCTTACTCTTCGGATCGCGAGCTGACGATGCAGCGCGGGGCGGTGACGTTGACCTTTTATGTCTGTCCGATAAAATTGACTGGCACAGTAGGCGTCGGCTTCGGAGTGGTGGGGTCGTTGAGTCGTTGAGTGGTGGGGTAGTTGAGTTGGGGGGTGGTTGAGTGGTTGAGTGGTTGGGTCGTTGGCGGCGGCTACGAATAGAATGTATAGATCGATCACCATTATTTTGCTGGGGCTGGCTGTTTGGCTGCCGCTGGTGGGGCAGGAAACGATCATCCTACGCCCACGCGTGGATGCCTCGGTCGAAGCGGCGGCGGCAGATCTGGCCGACGTGATTGAGTTGCGGACGGGGCAGCGGCCGGCGCTCCGTCGTTCGCGTGTAGCCCATCCGGAGCGGGCGATTTTCCTCGGCGACGTGCCTGCGGCCCGATCGGCCTTGCACCTGCCGCACGAGCTCAGTGCTTTCGGCAGTGTGTATCGCCGGGCGCGGGGGGAGCGTATCTATTTGCGCGCGAAAAATACGGAGGCGCTGGTGCAGGGGATCTACCGTCTGGCCTATACGGAGTATGGGGCTCGCTGGTTTTTCCCGGGTGCCGACACTTTGTTTCTAAGTGCGATGCATTCGGATCGGGCGACGGCCACCCGTTTGCCGGTAATGCAGGAGCCTGCGTTTCAGCAACGTCAATTGGGGGCGAGGCGTCAACCGTTTTCCCGCTGGAACGGCGTGAATCAGCCCTACCGATTCAATCACGCCCTGGCCAATGTCTTTACGCCCGGGTTGTTCGCGGACCATCCCGAACTCTTCGCCCGTCGTGGGGACGGGCGGATCTATGCCCCGACAGGCTCGCGTCGATACGACGCGCAGCCGCATCTGGCCCTGCCCGCGGTGGCGGATCGTGCGGCTGAGGCGGCGTTGGCCTATTTCGAGGCGCATCCCGAGGCGCGGAGCTTCTCGCTGGCGACCAATGACAATATCCGCTTCGATGAATCGGCGGCGACCCGTGCGCTGGTCGAGCCGATGACCTATTTCCGGGGGCTCCCGAACTATTCCGACCTGGTCTTTACCTTCATGAATCGCGCAGCGGAGCGGGTCTTTGATGAGGCCGGGGCCTGGTCGACGCCGGACGGGCAACCGCGCTATCTGACCGCGCTGGCCTACTACTGGGCCGAGGCGGTGCCGTCCTTTCCGCTGCATCCGCGCGTGCTGCCGGTGCTGACCGCCGACCGGGCGCAGTGGCGGGATCCCGCTTATCGGGCCGAGGATAAAGCACTGATCGAGGCCTGGAGCGAAAGTGGGGCCGAGCGCATCGGCACCTGGGACTATTACTATGGTGCCCCCTATCCCTATCCGCGGCAATTCAACCGCTGGATCATTGAGAGTATCCGCCATCTGGCGGCGAACGGGGTGGATGTCTTTTATTCGTCATTGCCCGTCCTATTTGCTTACGACGGGCCCAAGGCCTACCTCGCGGCGCAGCTCTTGTGGGACCCCTGGCAGGATGCGGAGGCCCTGCTCGATGAGTTTTACGAAGGCGTCTTCGGTCCGGCGGCGACCGACATGCGGGACTTTTACGAGTCCTTTGAAGCTGCGCATACTGCGAAGGGTGGCCCCGGCCAATGGATCAAGTTCTACATGGATGAGGCGGGGATCGGGCAATTTTCAATGGAGTTCCTGGAGGCGATGGATGCCTTGCTCGTGGAGGCGCACCGGGCGGCGGCGGGCCACCCGGAGGTGCAGGCGAGGATCGAGGTGGTGCGCCGGGACTTCGAGATCACGCTTATCTATGCCCGGCTTCAAGCCGCCCGCCGGGCGATCACCACGGGGCTGGAAGGGCAACCGGATGCGGCCATGCTGGCCGCCGTGCAAAGCTTCACCCAAGCGCGGGCAACACTCCGGAAAAAATTGGAGCCGCTCTATGCCATTGATCGCTATCAACGCAACTTCCGCCTGCTTCAGGCGGGTTCGCAAAGCGATCCCATACCGGCCGCTCTTGGTGCCTTGGCGCGGTCGGGTTCGGGGGTGGACGCAGAGCGGATGCAAGCCCACCTCAGCGAGCGCCAGTATGCGACCGTCCAGCGTCTACGGTCTTCGCTGATGGAATCGCTTGACCGCCCGGTGAATCCGAATCCCGAGCTATGGCAAAGCGCAGGCCGGGACACGGGACGCTACTTATTCCCGCAGCCTATGCCGCAGATTCGGGGCTGGAACATCGATCTGCGTCCCTCTGAGGATTTGCAACTGGCCGTGGCGGATCCGGTGCTCGACCAGGGCTTGCGCATCACCGGTGCCGATATGGTCTCTTTTTTCTCCGATCTGCCCGTCCAGAGCGAGCAGTCCTATCTGCTTCAAACTGCGGTTTCCTTCCGGGCTAGTCCGGATAACCGCACGCGTCTGGAACTGATCTGGTATGACTCCGACGGGAAACCGCTTCGCACCGAGCGACCCTATCAAGCGCCCGTGGACTGGGAAGGGAAGGGGGCGGCGCGCACCGTCAACCTGTTCCTGCCGACAAAGGCGCCGGAAAACTCGGTGCGCGTGCGCATCCGTTTCTCGGCCTCCCGGCAGTATGCCGGAGATTTCCTGGAAGTAAAACAGGTCGCACTCTACCGGGCGGGAGGCCGAACCATTGAACGTTGAATGTTGAACGTTGGATGTTGAACGTTGGATGTTGAATGTTCGTTTTTTTGATTGGCGCGGGCTGGTCATCGGTAGGGCTTTGCACTTTTAACGTTCAACATGAAACGTTAAATGTTAAATGTTGGATGTTGAATGGCGCTAACTTAAGAAGACAAAGCGAGATTTCACATATACGGGTCGAGGGCTGAAGCACCTCGACTACGTAGGACGTCGACTGACGGTTGTTAGGCGTAGCCGGAAAACTTCCACTCCTAGTCTTATGTTCTCGACTTCAAAAAAGCCCCAAAGAAGCATCCCAACCACTTAACAACCCAACCACTCAACCCCTCAACCTCTCAACAACCCAACCCCCCAACCCCTCAACCCCTCAACCTCTCAACCACTCAACAACCCAACCACTCCACAACTCCACCCCCCCACCATGAAAAAAATAGCTATTATCGGCCTCGGTTACGTCGGCCTGCCTCTGGGACTTCGCTTTGCGGAATCGGGCGTCCAGGTGCTCGGCCTGGATGTCGACCAAGCAAAAATCGACGCGATCAATGCCGGTCGCTCCTACATTAAGCACATTGAGGATGCCGCCATCGCGACCGCACGTGAGTCGGGTCGGCTGGAAGCATCGACTGATTTCTCCCGGGTGGCCGAGGTCGAGGCCGTCCTCATCTGCGTGCCAACGCCGCTGAACAAGCACCGCGAGCCCGATATTTCCTACGTGCTCAAATCCGGCGCGGCGATTGCGCCGTATTTAGGCCGTAGTGCGCAGCTTCAGCAAGCGTCTGGAGAGCAAGGGGCAGGGAGCAGGGAGCAGGGGACTACCACCAACTCAACGACTCAACGACTCAACCACTCAACTCCAAAACTTGTTATTCTCGAGTCGACGACTTACCCCGGCACAACCGACACGGATCTGCGTGAGGTGCTTGAAGCGGGGTCGGGCCTGAAAGCGGGGGAAGGCTTCCATCTGGCCTTTTCGCCGGAACGCGAAGATCCGGGGCGCAAGGACCACTCGGTCAAGACAATCCCGAAGGTCATGGGGGGCTATACCGAGGCTTGTCTGGCACGCTGTGTTGAGCTCTACTCGCTGGCGCTGGATGCCGTGCACCCGGTCAGCTCCTGTCGTGTAGCCGAAGCGACCAAGTTGACCGAGAACATTTTCCGTTCGGTCAATATCGCTCTGGTCAACGAATTGAAAACGGTCTTCCACAAGATGGATATCGATGTCTGGGATGTGATCGATGCGGCGGCGACCAAGCCCTTCGGCTTTATGCCCTTTTACCCGGGTCCGGGGCTTGGCGGGCACTGCATCCCGATCGACCCCTTCTACCTCACCTGGAAGGCCCGCGAATACGAGCAACACACCCGCTTCATTGAACTGGCCGGGGAGATCAACACGCACATGCCGGACTACGTGGTGGACCGGGTGGGGGAGGCGCTCAACGAGGATGCCAAGTCGATCAAAGGCTCGAAAATCCTGCTCCTGGGCATGGCCTACAAACCAAACGTGGACGACGACCGCGAGTCGCCCAGCTACGTGCTGACCAAGAAGCTCGAAGATAAGGGGGCGACGGTTAGCTACAACGATCCCTATGTGCCGGAGATTAAGGTGACCCGCGAGCACCCCGAATACGCCGGGCGAAAGTCGGTTGAAATCACAGATGATTACGATTGCGTGCTCCTGGCCACCCACCACAACGCGTATAAGACCTTTGACTTTTCGGGGTTCAAATGCCCGGTCGTGGATACGCGAAACTGCGTGTCCAAGCGACCGGAAAAATACTTCCGGGCCTAGTATGGAGACTATGAATACCACCGACATTATCGACCGCATCGAATCCGTGATCGGCCCGCGCGAGGCCTTTACGCCGCTGCATATCCCGATTTTCGACGAGCGCGAGGTCGAGCTCCTGCGGGAGTGCGTGGAGTCGAACATGGTTTCTTCGGTGGGGGCGTTCGGCAACCGCTTTGAAGCGGCACTGGCGGACTACACCGGCGCGAAGCGGGTGGTGCTCTGTGTGAACGGGACGTCTGCCCTCCACCTCGCCCTGCGCGTTACGGGCGTGCAGCCGGGCGACGAGGTGATGCTGCCCTCGCTCTCATTTGTAGCCACGGCCAACGCGGTGCGCTACGCGGGAGCGGTACCCCATTTCGTGGATGTGCGGGAAGCGCATTTCGGGATGGATCCGGCGGCGCTGCAGTCCCGTCTGGAGGCGATTGGCGAGCAACGGGATGGGGGGCTGTTCAATCGTGAGACGGGCCGCCCGATCCGGTGCGTAGTGCCGATGCATGCCTTCGGGCACCCGGTCTTGATCAGTGAACTACTGGCGGTGGCCAAGCGCTTCGGCCTGGCCCTGGTTGAGGATGCGGCCGAGTCGCTGGGCTCGTTCTACGAGGGCCGACACACCGGGACATTCGGCGACTGCGGCACCTTGAGCTTCAACGGGAACAAAGTGATCACGACCGGGGGCGGGGGGGCGCTTTTGTTTAACGACGATGCGCTGGCGGACCGTGCGAAGTATTTGTCGACCACGGCCAAGCGTCCGCACAAGTGGGAATTTTTCCATGACGAACTGGGATACAACTACCGGATGCCGGCGCTGAATGCGGCCATGGGCTGTGCGCAGATGGAAAAGCTGTCCGGCATGCTGAAACAAAAGCGGGCATTGGCGGCCCGCTATGCCGAGGCTTTTGCGGATCTGGACGGTGTGCGCTTTGTCACTGAGCCGCCGGGTTGCCAGAGTAACTATTGGTTGAACGCGCTCGTCCTGCAGTCGGATAGTATCGAAACCCGCAATGCCATCCTCGATGCGACAAATGCCGGGAACATCATGACCCGCCCGATCTGGACACCCCTGCACGCGTTGCCCATGTATGCGGACTGCCCGCGCGGCACGCTGGATGTGACGCGCTCGCTGGCAAAACGGATTATCAATATCCCCAGCACGGCGGGGCTGGGTCGGTAGTCGGTTATCGGTTATCGGTTATCAGTTTTCGGTTTTCGGTTATCAGTTTTCGGTTTTCAGTTTTCGGTTATCGGTTATCGGTAAAAACGGCGTAAAAACGGGAAGAAAATTGGCGTATCCAGCGCGTTTTTCCGGGCTTGGCTTGACTTTGGGCGCTGTTTTTTGCTAGTAATCTAACGGTAAGTTTGGATCGACTCACCTTCGAACATCGAACGTTTAGTTCACCCGGAACCGCAAAATTGTTAATCCTACACCCCATACCGACTTATGAAATATTGGTTGTCCCTGATTCTACCCCTGATTGTCCTTCTCGGCCGTGCGGATGCTTTGATCAATTTTGGTTTGGATAATTCGGCCAACGCGAGCGACCCGGGTGTGGCTGGTGTGGCTTGGGATGCGACGGCACGTATGGCGAACTACGATGAAGGGGCGGGAACGGTTTCCAATCCCGCGGGCACGGCGGTGCATCTGGGCAACGGTTACATGTTGACAGCGGATCACGTGATCGTGCGGTCGCATGTCAGCTTTGACGGAAGCACCTGGTTGGCGGTGGACAACGGTTTCACGCCTCAGCAGGTGGCGGCTGATGTCGATTTGAAGGTCTTTAAACTGGCGTCAACGCCGAACACTGCGGCGGTCACCCTGCATGGCGGCGGTGATGAAACGGGGGTGTTGGGTTACAATGTCGGCTGGGGGCGTGGTCGCGGGGACGACTTGCAAATCGGGGACAACATTCAGGACTTCGGTAAGGACGGGACGATTGACAAACGCTGGGGCACGAACGTGATCAAGGCGACGGGAGAAGTTACTTGGGACGGTTTGAGCGGCGGAACTGATTTCACCCAGGAGGCGTTGGTTAGCGTCCTCGGAAATGACGAGGGCGTCAACGAGTCGGCTCTGGCACTCTGGGATTCGGGGAGCCCTTTTTTCCAGGAAATCAACGGCACGATGGTATTGACCGGCATCGCGGGCAGCCGGAGCCTGCAAAACGGCGGCCCGGGGGATTTTAAGGCGACGTTTGGAAATGATACCTTGGGAGGAAATCCGAACGCGCGTGGCGACCGAAATTTCTACGTTCAGATCGGTGCCTACAAAGATGAGATCGAGAGCATCGTTCCGGAGTCAAAGAATTACGGACTGCTGTTGGGCATGCTGAGTGTTGGTGCGGTGCTTGCGCTGACGCGCGGTCGGTCGCGCGGACCTTCGAAGTCGTCCGTTTGATAGCGCGGTGACAAAGA
>JAAAPI010000265.1 GCA_009908325.1 Verrucomicrobiota bacterium
ATCGGGGGGAAATGGGAAAATCATCTAACCCATAAGCGGATCATTAGCGACGGCGTTCTGCGACTCGACAGAGCTCGCCTAAGTCCAGAAATATCGAAGTAATGATTTTTAAAGCCCCAATTTTCTGCCTCAAATGATTCTGCCCAAAATGATTCTGCCTCAAATGATTCTGCCTCAAATGATTCTGCCCTCCATGATTGCTTCGCCATCTCCGTAAGAACTTCGCCTGTCCCAAATCATTTTGTCCTAAATCATTCTGTCCTAATAAACGGACAAGGTTAAACGCAAGAATCGCAGCATTGCTCTACATTCCGTGCGCTCGACGCTTTCTTCGGTTCACCCACGCATAAGCATAAGCGGAGGCCACCGGCCAATTTCCAACAAAACCACGATTAAATCTGCACAATCCCTGCCGATTCACAAATTTGGCAAAATTCTAGCTCCCATTCTCTACAACCGCAAACCTGCAAACTGACCAAAAAATGAAAATTCCACTCGTTTAACACAATCGTAACTGTACCGCAGTTGCACCGTCACTTACATTTGTTTTCCTTCACCCTCATCGGTCCTTCAACGGACTTGAAGCAAAACACACCTAACTTGGATTAACTCAAAAATAATATTATGAAAAACACAAAAACAACACTACTCGCTCTGGTCGCTGGACTGGGGCTCGCCGGGGCTGCTTCTGGGCAGGCCTACTCCGAAGATTTTACTGGCCAAGATGGTAAGGGTAAAATCGGAACGGCTGCTGTCGACACAACTGGAGTCGACTGGACTATTGATGTGAACAATGGTACCTACTCTGACAACTCCGATTACTTCGCTGTTGGAGAGGACACTTTGGGCGTTTTCTCTGTTCAGGATAATGATGCGCAAGGCACTGACCTTGATTCGTGGCTCAGTCCCTCTTTCTCTATCAGCGGTTTCACGGGTCTAAGTTTTTCGTTCGACGCCTATGCTGACGGCGACTTCGAAGCCACAAGTGACCAGTTTAACGTAGTCTTTCTTCTCGATGGTGTTGAGCAAACACTTGTTTCTTCTTCGGTAGACGAATCTGCACCTGGTGATCCGATGTCGCTAAACGGAATTGATGTCAGCGGAACAACCCTTAAAACGATTAGCTCAGCTATTACTGGCACCGGAACAACGGGTCAAATCCGCATCGATTTAGGCAACAACGCGGGCAGCGAAGTTTATGCATTCGACAACATTAGTGTCGTCCCCGAGCCCAGCGCTTACGCACTGCTCGCTGGCATGCTGGGTCTTGGCTACGTGATGGTTCGCCGTCGCCGCGCTTAGTTTTCCTCCGCGTTTGTTTTCAAACCGCCGTGCCTTCGCAGGCGCGGCGGTTTTTTTATTTCGTAGGGGCTTCATTTGCCGAAGGCCATGAGCTTGTCGAATGGTGAAGACCGCCGCGCACAGGGCGAACCAGCCTGATCATGCATCCCGGTAGGGAAGCCACCCGACGCGGGCTTCATAAATGAAGCCCCTACGCTACCCCCACATCACCCCCTCGGATTTTATGGCGTGCCCGCCCAAATTCCAATCTTGCCGCCCTCCCTGCAACCCCTCTGAATACAACCAACCCGCCTAACCCGCCCATGACAGCCCATCGGCCACGCGTTTTTTTCTCCGATCGCCGGACACGGTCCGGCGGGGTGGCGCGTGGCTGGCTGCTGGCCCTGGCGCTGCTCGCGGCGCTGCTGCCCGGTCGGGCGCTCGCCCAGGAGACGGTGCTCACCCTGCGGGAGACCTTAGCGCAGGCCCAGGCCGCCCTCGCAGCGGGCGATTACGCGCAAGCCAACCGCACCTTCGAAGTGATCGAGACTACCTTCGGCCGGGAACCGCAGGTGCAGGAGGCTTCCTTCCGCCTCATCATGCTGCCACTACACGGCTACGCGGCCTTCCTCGCGGGAGAGACCGAGCGGGCCATCGAGCGCTTTGAGCAGTTTCTCCGCGAATTCCCCGACGACCGCTCGCGCAAGCCCTTTGTGCTCTACAATCTGGCGCGGGCGCACCAGGACTCGGGCGACAGCGATGCGGCGGTTGAGACCTACCGCGATTTCGTTGCGCTGGACCCGGATCGGCCCGAGGCCGCCCTGGCCACCCTGGCGGCGGCCGATCTGATGTTCGAGTCGGGCCGCTCCGAGGAGGGCTTTGAGACGCTGCGCGCGCTCATCGCCCGCCACCCCCCGGCCATCATCCGCAACAAGGCGCGGCTCACCGCGCTGCAGCAGGCCTTGGCCCTCGGGGATATCGAGGCGGCCCGCGGCTACCTGCTGGACCACCCCTGGGAAGTCAACCAGATGCCCGAGCTGGCCGTGCTGGCCTTCGCCGCGCTGGATATGGGGCAGCACCTCCTGGCCACCCGGGACTACCCGGCGGCCATCGCCTGCTACCGGCTCATCCCGCCCTATGAGGCACTGCTGGAGGCACAGGCCCGGCGGGTGCGCGAGACCCGCGAGCGCTTCGAAAGCCGCCGCGCCGATGTCGGCATCTACCAGGGCGGGCAGTTTTGGACGAAGTTTTACACCGATCTCATCGCCCGGCTGGAGCAGCAATACCGGGCGCTGGAAGCGGCCGAGGACTACACCCCCGACCTCTACCTCGCCATGGGGCAGGCCTACCTGCTGGACGGCCGGGCCCACGAGGCCTGGATTCTCTTCGAAACCCTGGCCCGCGATACGAGCCTGGCACCCAACCAGCAGGCCGAGGCGCACTACCGCTGGATCCTCTCCGCCATTGAGGTGGGGGTCTGGGAGGACGCCTTTCGCATCGCGGAGGGCTTCGGCGAGCGCTTTCCCGAGTCGCCCCTCGTGCCGGACTCGCTCTACCTGCTCGCCACGGCCTACCAGGAAGCGCAGCAGTATCGGGATGCGGTCGAAGTGCTCGATGTCTTTCTGGCCAACCACGCTAACCACAGCCTGGCCCCACGGGCGCTCTTCGTCCGCGGCTACAATTACAACCTCCTGAATCAACCGGAGAACGCGCGGGCAGACTTGGAGTCATTCATCGCAAAGTACCCCAACCACGGCCTCTTTCTCGACGCCCGATATTGGCGGGCCATGACCTTTTTCGCCGACTACGACTACGCCGCCAACCTGGAGGCGCTGGAGGCCCTGGCCCCCGATGTGGCGGGGCACCGCCTGGAGGGCGAAGTGGCCTATCGGCGCGCCGCCACCTTCTACGCCATGGAGGAATTTGAGACCGCTCTGCAAGCAGTCGACCGCTACCTCGAGGCCTTCCCCCTTCATGTCCGGGCCGACGAGGCCCGCGTCCTGCGGGGCGACATCCAGATGGGCCGGGGCGAGCTGGTGGCCGCGCGCACCATCTTTGCGGCTATCCCGCCATCCGCCGGACACCTCTTTACCTACGCGACCTTCCAAACCGGTAAAATCTTCCGCGCCATGGCCGGAGCGGCGGACCGTGCCGAGACCCGTTCACCCCTCCTCGAAGCGCACCGCCAACACTTCGCCGACTATGTGGCCCGCGACGACATCCCCGTCGAACGCAAGGAGCGGGTCAGCGAGGCCCTCTACTGGATCGGTTGGACGCACATCGAGCGCGGCGAGCCGGATCAGGCCCGCCAGGTCTTTGCCGATGCGCTAGAGACCTACGGCGACAACATCGAGGCCGTGCAGGTGCCCAACATCATCGAAGCCCTCGGCCGCACTGAGAAACGCCTGACCCAGCTGCCCCGGGCCGAACGCGACGCGGCGCTCCGGCAATGGATCGACGAGCAAAAAGAAGCCGCCCTGGCCGAGGACCGGCTGACCTACTACGCCCGGCTCAATTTCTATCTGGAAGACATGCGCCTGACCACCGAAGCCGACCGGCACCCCTTCGAGATCGTCGAAAAGGTGCCGATCGAGCGCATCGACCCCGAAGGCCTCGGTCGCCTGGCTGCCGGGCTGGCCGAGCAATACCCCAACATCGCAATCGATTATCTAGAGCGGCTGGAGGACGAATTTCCCGAGAGCCGCCACCGCAGCTACGCTTATTTCGCACGGGCGGTTCTCATGATGCAGGAGGGACGCCACGTGGACGCCAGTGCCGAACTGGAGCGCTTCCGCGCCGAGGCCCCGCAACACCCCCTCTCGACCGAGGCCACCCTGCTCTACGCCGAGACCCTCACCCGCACCGATCGCTACGAAGCGGCCACTGAAGCGCTGGAGGGACTGCTCAGCCTGCGCCATGCGCGGGGGCGGCCCCACGCCGAGGCCCTGCTCGCGCTCAGCCGCAACGCCGAAGCCGCCGGCAAGATCGAACGGGCCATCCCCTACGCCCAGCGCGTCTACAATGTCTACCGCGCCTACCCAAAACTTTCCGCCGAGGCCTACTGGATGAGCGCACAGCAATTTGAGGCCATCGGCGATCCCGCCGCCGCCTACCGCACCCTCGAGGAAATGCTGGCCGACCGCCGCATTCAATCCCTCCCCATTGCCACACAGGCCGAGGCCAAGCGGCAGGCCCTGCAGACCGAACTCCCCGCCGAGGCCCTGGAAGCACCCGCCGACCCCGATGCAACCCAAGCCGAGGAGGGCAAGGTATGATAGATATAAAACCACAAATTACGTGGCGGCCATTTTCTCTACGTAGGCAGGTTGGCTTCGCCGCCTGCCCCAGCCCGGCTCATATCACGGCTCATCATCCAGCCTTTCCCGCAGAAGCTGAGGTCGAGGGCATTGTTCCACCCAGCGGCCAAGACTGCCGGGCGGCAGAGCCAACCCGGCTACGTAGGCAGGTTGGCTCCGCCGCCTGCCCCAACCCGGCTCGTATCACGGCTCATCATCCAGCCTTTCCAGCCGAAGCTGAAGTCGCGGGCATCGTTCCACCCAGCGGCCGCTGCCACCGGGCGGCAGAGCCAACCCGGCTACGGATTTTTCCGCTCATCGCTCTGATTTGCTTTCTGGCAACTTTCATGGTCGCCAACCCGCTCCCGGCCCAACCCAGCTACGATCCCGACCTCGCCACCATCCGAGCCGAGCTGAGCGGGCCGATTGACGTGCGCCTCGACAACGGGAACCGCCAGACCGGCCGGGTCGTGGGCTGGGATGGCGAGACGCTACGCCTCAATGTCGATCTCGGGGTCGGCAGCGCTGAAATGACCTTTGCGGCAGAGAACATCCGCGACATCCGCTTTCCCGGTCGGGAGTATCGGCGGGTTTTGGCGCAATGGATGGAGGATCCGGCCCGCACCGAGGAGGCCCTCGAGCTCTTCCGCGCCTACTACCAGCAGCAGGGTGCCTTTTTCCAATACCTCAATGCCTCCGAGCTAAACCTCTTCGTGGAATACATCCGCTTTGCCATCGAAAAAGACAAACCGCTCCGCGCCGTGGCCATGATCGAGGTGCTGCGTCCCCACATCGAAGACCCGCAACGCCTTAAAGCGCTCGACGACTCCATCCTTCTGGCCTTTTTCCGCGCAGGCATGCTCGACGAGGCGGCCGATCAGGCAGCGGCTTGGGTGGAAAGCGCCCCACCGGCGGGCGAATCCGCGCTGGGCTGGCGCATTCTGGCCGAGCTGCAATTCCGCGAGGAGGCCTATGAGGAAGCGCTCTGGACCGCCCTCTACCCCATCGCCTTCGCCAATCAAATCTTACCCGAGCACCTCGATGCCTGTTACGCCTTCGCCATCGCCGCGGCCGAGGAAACGCGGCAGCGCGACCTGACCGCCCGCCTGACCCGGGAAATGCGCGGGCGCGGCCTGGCCTGGCCCACCGAAATCGAGCGCCTCCAGGCCTACGAACCACCACCGCCCCCCGACCCCGCCAAGGATGAGCCCGCCACCGCCCCCGAGGAAGCACCCGAACCCGAGGAGGATCTCATCGAGCCCATTCAATCCCCCTCCCCACTGGACCCCATGGAATCGCTACCCACGCGGATACGAGTGCGGGCTAAGAAATAATGGAGGGATGGAGTGGTGGAGAAACGAAGTAACAATAAATGAAATAGCACTAGGAACACTATAAGCTGCCCGATAAGTTCAACCAATGCATTTAAGAACCTATAGCTTCAAACCCACCGCTTAAAAAAATCCCACCTTCGCACTTCGACAACAAGCCGCCGAACCCTCCCATTTCCCACAAAACCCCACCACTCAACCGCTCCACCACTCAACCACCCCACCACTCAACAACTCAACCACTCAACAACTCCACCACTCCACTTCCACCTCTCCACCAACTTTATGAAACAACCACGATCCAACGCCACCCTGGCGGTCAGCCTCCTGACTGGCCTGTTCCTCACGCTCACCGCCCACGCGCAGGAGACGCCCGCTGATGGCGGGGAATCCGCGACATCACTGTTTGGGCTCCTGCAGCAGGGTGGCTGGGCCATGTTTCCGCTGGGGCTGACCGCCCTTTTTATGTTTTTCCTCATTTTTTACTGCTGGAAAGAGACCCGCCCCGGACGCTTCGTCCCGGTTACACTCCTGCAGGCGCTCGGTGAAAAGCTTCGGGAGCGGGACCTCGATTCGGCGCGCGGGCTCTGCGCCAACACAAACTCCGTAATCTCCCGCTGCCTGACGGCCGCGCTGAACAAAGCCCGCCCGGAGAAGCTCGACGCCAACCGCGAAAAAATCGAGGGCTCCTTCATGGATAATGTCGAGGCCGAAGACGGCGCGATTGGCCAATGGATCAACTACCTCAACGTCGTCGCGGCGGTGGCCCCCATGATTGGGCTGCTCGGCACGGTGAGCGGCATGATCAGCGCCTTCCAGACCATCGGCCAGGTCGGCATGGGCGACCCCAGCGCCCTGGCCGGCGATATCGGTGAGGCCCTCGTCACCACCGCCACCGGCCTCGTCATAGGCATCCCCGCCATGGTGGCCTATTTCATCTTCCGCAACCGACTCAACACCAACATCCTGAAAACCGTAGAAACCGGCGGCGACTTGATCGACGAACTGACGGAGACGTCAGAAGGATGAGGGCTGAGACTTGAAACCTGAGGGGGGGGGTGAAAACACCTAGAGATCTAAATACATTAATATGAGACGAAAACTACATCAAGATGATCGAAAGGAAGCTCTTCGGCGGCGGACCAAGGACTTTGCCAAGGAGGTCGTTCATTTCTTCACAGATATGGATCGAACTTGTGAAGCTCGACGCATCCTTGCTCGGCAGATGATTCGTGCGGGCACTTCGGTGGGTGCCAACTATCGTGAGGCCAGTCGAGCGAGGAGCGATGCAGAGTTTGTTGCCAAGGTTGAACTCTGTGCCCAAGAGGCGGACGAAACCCAATACTGGCTCGAGCTTCTCGAAGAAGCTTGTAATATTTCCGAAACACAAATCACACCCCTATGGGAAGAAGCCGATGAGCTCATCAGTATCTTCGTTACCATGGCCAAAAATACGAAATCCAAATAAATTCCGGTCTCAAGTCGCATCCCTCTACCCACTCCGGTCTCAAGTCTCATCGCTCCACCCACTCCGGTCTCAGATCTCATTTCTCAGCCCACTCCGGTCTCAAGTCTCATCTCTCATCCCTCTAAGAGCCCTCATCCCTCTAAAAACTCAGGTCTCAAGTCTCAGCCTTCCGCCCTCTAAAAAATGTCCACCTCCCTCACAGCTCGCTTCCAGGAACGCCGGTCGCACTCCGATGGGACGCGGAAGAAGTCGCTCTGGGTCTCGCTCCTGCAGGCCTTCGTGGTGGTTGTGTTGATTCTGGTCTGCGCGCGCTTTGTTACGGTGCTGGTCTTGAGTTTCCAGGAGGACCCCGACTTTTCCGCCCCCAAGACGATCTATCTGCCGCAGCGGCAGCTGGAGCATCAGATGGCGGTTTCCGAGTTTCAGAATGCGGCCGCCACCCCGGCCACGGTTCCCCAACTGACGACCGAGAGCCTCCTCGCCAACGTGCCGGCTCTGCCCGCCGTGCCCGATGTGGATTTCACCCCGGTGGAAAACGAAGCGCTCGTCTCGGAGTCGGACGCCCTCTTCGGCCAGTCCGGCCTGATGGGTGCCCTCGGCGCCCTCAGCTCGCAAGCCTCCAGTGTGTCGTTTCTGGGCATTACGGAAGAGGCCGCGCGCTTCGTA
>JAAAPI010000177.1 GCA_009908325.1 Verrucomicrobiota bacterium
GAACGCGATCAAAGAAACTCTTTGGAGGAGACAGTTTTGGCGCTTGAACTGTCAAATGTAGCAGCGAACATTGTCGCGCAAAAAGACCTGCTGATGCATGGGTTCATGCATTTGCCGTATGTGTCGTTGGTGAATGACACCACGATCAGGCTGCGTGACAACAGCTATATGTCGTGCATTCGAGTTGAAGGGCTGGACGCACAAACCACAAGGGACGAAGAGCTGGATGCGCTGAAAGGCGCATTTGCCTCTGTACTTGCACAAATGGGTCCTGATTTCACGATCTACACCCACAAGGTCAGCCGCAAGGTAGACCTGACAAAAGATTTAGAGCCCTTCAAACAAGACGACTTTTGCGCAGCCGTAGATGGGCGTTGGTCTGATGGCCTTCGCAAACGAGAACTCCGCGATAGCCGACTGACAATTTCAGTTGTGAAAACAGGACGGTTGAAGCGTGGCTGGAACATTTTTCAGAGCGCAGAGAAACTAGTGAACAGCGAGGGGCAGGATCGAGATCTAGAGCTGTTGCAAGAAGTGGTTAGATTTGTTCGCTCTGCTTTGGGCAATAAAAAAACTCGGGTCCTAAAGGCGTCTTCCGGTGACTTACTTGGATTCATTGGGTCCGTTCAAACAGGCAATGAACGCCCTATTTACCCTAGCGGTGCTGTGAACGTCGTTGCCGACGATGTGCTTTCTGAACGTGTCACTTTCAAGGATGAGGGTTTTGAACTGACTGACGGCCCGGATGGTAAGCGATATGGCCAGATAAGAGCTTTGAAGTCTTATCCGCCTCGCTCCTGGGTCACGATCTTTGATGAGTTCGCCCTACCCTGCGACTACGTGATCGCACAAAGCTTCACCCCTATGGCAAACAACGCAGCGGCGGACCTGATCGCCAAGCGTAGACGCATCATGAAATCTACTGCGGATGCGAGGGCATCAGCCGGCGAGCAACTTGCGGAACTTCATGAGCATGTGCTCGTACAGGATGTTTCGCTCGGGCAGCATCATTTTACCGTTTCTCTGATCTCGCCTGAACAATCGGAGCTTCGTGAGCTTGCTTCAGAGTTGGAAGGCGTTGCCAGCAATGCAGGCGCCAGGCTCATCAAAGACAGTATTGTCACAAGAGCCCACTACTTTGCGCAATTCCCGGGAAATTTGGCGACACGCTCCAGATTGAATGTCATCACGAATGTCCATTTTTCGGATTATGCCTCGCTCCATAGATCACCTCTGGGCAAGGCACCAAAAGATTTGCCTTGGGAGACGCCGATCGCGGTATTTCCAACAGTGAGCGGGTCTCCGTTTCGTTTCTCATTCCATCGTGAAGGCTCTTCCGACAGTGAGCCACCGGCAGGACACACGCTTGTCCTCGGCGAAACCGGATCGGGAAAGTCGGTGCTTGCGTCACTCCTGATAACGCAAGCCCGCAGAACCGGCGCACGAGTTTTCCTGTTTGATTATCGGCGTGGCTTGGAAATGGTTACACGCGCGATGGGCGGCGCATACTCGTCTATCGAGAGCGGACGGCCGACCGGCCTCAACCCCCTCTGGGTGGAGACAGATGACGAGGGCATAGATTGGCTCACTGACTGGCTGACGAGGATCTTGTCGCCTGAGAAAGAGCTATTGCCACTCCAAACTCGCGCGATCCTGGATAACGTCCGGATCAATGCGGAAGCATCGCCAAAATTGAGGCGTTGGGACAAATTTGCGAAGCTGTTCGCCTCTACCGATGACGATGGCGAGGTCCAGAGAAGGATTGAAGAGTGGGCAGAAGGCGGACGCTTCGGATGGGTGTTCGGAGAAACGGCGGAAGATACATTTTCGCTCGACGGGGATGTCGTCGGCTTTGATTTAACACAGATTTTGGACGCGCAGTCTGAGCGCGAACGTATGGCCGTGCTCAGCTACATTTTCCGGCGTATCGAACGGAAAATTCGCGACCGAAAGCGCACAATCGTTCTGATAGACGAAGCATGGAAGGCGATCGACAACCCGTATTTTGCGACGGTCATCGAAGGATGGTTGGCCACCCTTCGCAAGCAAAACGCTGTGGTTGTCATGCTGACCCAAAACGCGGGACAATTAGCGAGATCGCGGGTTGGAGATCGCGTATTTTCGTTCTTCCCTACCCAAATTTTGTTTCCGGACGGCAAGTCTTCAGAAGATGACTATGCGGCGTTGCGTTTGAACCCGGCAGAACTGGACGTTGTCACGTCGCGAGCCCCCGGCAGAACATTTCTTCTCAGAGACGATCAAGGATCAGTCGTGCTGGATGGCGATGCATCAAGCCTTGGCGAATACTTGCATATTTTGGGCGGCGGCACAGCGGGCATTTCCGTTGCAGGGAACGACTATCGCGAAACACCAGACTTTTGGCGAAAGGTGAAAAAATGAGACATCTAATCTGGGCCGTAGCTATTGCTGCAATCGCTGGCTGCACAACACCTCAGCAACGCGAAGCAAAGTGTGGATGTTTCACATCAAGCGGCGAACCGACGGGGAACTGCAAGTTTGAACCACTGGCGGGACAGCCTGCGGTTTTCAGTTTCGCCGCAACCGAAGCGGTTTCCCGAAATGAGATTTGCCATGCGTTTTAAAGGTGTTGCATTCGGCTTGATGATGTCAGTTGCGTCAGGCGCATTGGCGCAGGGTGTGCCTATTATTGATGCTGAGGCTTTTGCAGAAAAGCTGAAAGCCTATGTGCACCTTGAACACGACTATGACACGCAGGTTGAAAAAGCGAACAACCGGGCGGAGCTCAAGGACTTCGAGCAGCAGCAGATAGAATCTCTTGATCGGATGATCGAGGCGTTCAGCTCTGTTTCGACCTTCAATCAGGCGTTCGTCTACGGTGAAGACGGACAGTACGAAGGCGTCGAACAGGTATATGGCCCTCTGGCCAATCCTGGCGGCGCAATAATGTTCGGCGACGCAAAAGAAAACATCGAGCAGTTGATCGTTCGTGGAACGCAAGACACGTATGGCTTGCCTGGAGTGGCCGCGGCAGGGCTTTCGCCGCTTCAGTGGCGCTGTTTGATACAGGCGCTGATTTGGCAAGAAAGTCGCTTTCAAATCGGGGCGCGGTCGCCAGCGGATGCTTTCGGGCTGACACAAATCATACCCGGCACGGCGAAAGAACTCGGGATATATCCGGAATACTACAATGATCCTTACGTTCAGGTCGTTGGGGGCGCGCGATATATCGCCAAGCAACTGCAACGTTTTAACGGCAACATCATATTTGCTTTGGCTGCATATAATGCGGGCCCTGGGGCGGTGCAGAAGTATGGTGGGGTGCCTCCCTTCAAAGAAACCCAACACTACGTCCAGGTGATCCCGGAGAAGTACAACTCATATCTGAGGACGATCGGGGGCGCCGAAGCTCTTGGGACATTAGACCCAGCAGAATATGCCGTGGCGAATGCCAGCCTCATGTCGAGCGGTTCGATGCATTACGCGGAACACTCGCTGTTGACGGCACAGCAAGCTCTTATGCGCGTTCGGGCTCTCGTGGAAAAGATCGACAAGACAGTGAATGTCAAAGAGGCCTATGACCTCAATTCCGCCATGAAGGCGGAAATCATCCTGATCCTGAGCGCAAGGATCAGGACGAAAGCCGCGAAAACGCAAGCAACGTATTCCCAGGTCGCCTGGGTGCTCGCTCGGCAACGAGAATCCATGAAAGCCGCAGATTTTGCGCTGTCCGAATTTTGAATTGGAAAGGAACGGATCTATGAAACTCAAAAACTGGCTGCGCAAAACTCTACTTGCCGCGTCCGTATCGGTTCTCCCCGCGCTTTCGTTCGCCCAAGGTGTTCCGACGATTGATACGAAAAGCCTCCTTCAAGAGCTGAAAATGTATGAGCAGATGCTCAAGGATGCGGGGATTCAATCAGAGCAGCTGACGAAAATGATCGAGCAAATCCAGTTGCTTGAAGAACAACTGGCACAGCTGGAAGAGATTGAATCGCTTCTGTCAGACCCGACAAGTGTTATCGGACTTGAGCTTGGCGAGGGGTTGGACGGTATCCTCGAAGGCGATTTCGATGAAAACTTCGTCAGGGCGATCACTTCCGGAACCCAAGGTGATTGGAGCGGCATAACCGGAAGCAGTTCGGAAACCTTTCTGGGTGGCATTGAAAGTGCTTTGACCAGCGCAGGGACATCTCAGGACGAAGTCACAGCGCTGGCCGGTTCGGACAATCCGATTGCCAAGAACAATGCCACCGCGACAACAAGCGCGGCGGCGACATCAGCGGCTGCGGAAGTTGCCTACGAAGAGGCATCACAGTCAGTCCAGCGCGTCACGGTGCTTGTTGATGAAATCCCCGAATTGGACTCCTTAAAAAAATCGGTCGATCACAACACACGGGTGACGGCTGAGCTGGCGATTGCGATGGCAGCGATGTGGCAACTGGAGAGCGTTCAAACGATCAATAACGGCATGGGCGGGGTTTTGGATGCCGCGACCGCGGCCGAAATCCAGAAATTCAACGATTTCACCCTTCCAGAGTTTGAATAATGAACGACGATCCCAAAACCATTCTTGAAGCAGAAGTGATCTATGGCGCGATGCGTCGGGAGCGGTTCTGGCAGATAGGCTTTGGCGCAATGGCCTTATCTGCGGTCATCGCAACAGTGGCCTCCGCTCTTGTCCTGACCTCTGTGAGGCCGCCTGCACCGATTGTTGTGCCGTTTGACCCGACCACAGGCAATGTTGTGCCAAATGCTTCGGTAGAGGCAGTTTCGCTCGATGAGCGTAAGGCTGTCATTCAAGCCCAGGTCTTCCAATACGTGCAGGATCGAGAGACCTACAACCAGATCGACAATGACATCCGGATCAACAGGGCGCTGGCCAAGAGCACGGGAACCGCACGTAAAGGACTGGTTCGGCTTTGGGACTCGGGCAGCGAAGATTTTCTCCCTGATCGCTATGGCAACAAGACGCAGGTCAAAGTGGTGATCACTTCGATTTCAATCCTCGATACAGGCCGTGTCCAAGTGAGGATGCGCAAGCGGCTCGACTCCCCGGATGGATCAACGTTGGGGAATTTCACGGCTGTTGTGGGTTACGAATTCCAGCCAGGTGAAGAGCGGACCTTGGAAGCCGTTTGGAAAAACCCACTAGGTTTTTCGGTCACAGAATATGCGATTTACGCGGATCGGGGGAGTTAAGATGAGGTCGATCATTACAGGATTCTTCATGGTGCTGTTGGGAGCATCAGCGGCGATGGCTGAGACGACCCCATCAGCCAGCAAACTCGATCACCGAGTAAGAGTTACTCGTCATGTTGACGGCGAAGTCTATCTGCTTCGGACAGCGATGACGCGGGCAACGACGGTGGAGTTCGAAGAGGGCGAACGCATCGTGTCCATCGTTGCGGGCGATACCGAAGGGTTCAGTTTTGAATCTATCCCCGGAGACCGCGTCTTCGCTGTAAAGCCCACGGCCAGAGGCGTTCAAACAAACGTAACCGTCTATACTGATCGGCGCAGCTATTACTTCACTTTGCGTGAAGGGCGCCCCCCCTTCTATGTTTTGCGATTTACGTATCCGTCAAGAAAAACCCAATCGGCTGGAACCACCCCGGTCAGATCGGCGAGTAGCCGAGCGTATGGGGTTAATGAGCGGAATGAGATCACCCCAACCGCTGTGTGGGATGACGGTGCATTTACATATTTCAAGTTCGCAGCAAATGCACCGGTCCCAGCTGTGTTCAAGGTTACGAATGGTCTGGAACGGAGCGTCAACTCACAGACCCTCAAGAACCGCGTGGTTCGGGTAAGTGGTGTATCGCGCCAATGGGCCCTGCGGCTGGGTGAGATTGAAGTCTGTATTGCGGAGTTGTTCAATGAGTGAGGATCTACGTGACCTGCGCGCAAAACGCGCTGATATTGAAAATCAAGCAGCAGGCGCGAACAAGCGGGGAAATCTCTCGCGGACGATCGCTGTTGCGGCTGCCGCGCTCGGTATTGGTGCTGGTGGCGTTTATGTCTATTCAATGCTGAGCGGTCCAGAAATAGTGGATAAAGGTATTCCGACCAGTGATGCTGCGGAATTTCCGGACGACCGAAACGTCGGCGATAATTTGGAAGTCCCGGACCTACCCGCACCAATTACTATCGAGAGGCCGGTCGTTCGAACAGAAGTTGATAGCGCGACACTCGCCCGCTTGGAGGAGCTTGAAAAAGAGCTCGCCCAGGCACGTGAGGCGGCCAAGGCAAGGGAAGATGAGACAGCGCGCGAGAGAGAATTGCGCGAAGAGCTGGAACGTGAACGCGAACGCTACAAAGAGCAGATAGCGTCTTTGCGGAGCAGCGCGCAGAACGACCAGGACAGGGCTCAAGCAGCGCAATTGGCCTTAGAAAAACGCCTTAAAGATCTCGAAGAGCAACAGCAGCGGCAATCGGCAGAATGGGAACGAAAGACGCTTGAGCTGGAAAACGATTGGCGTCGGAAGGTGGAGGAAGCGCGTCGCGTCGATCCACTGGAACAGGAGCGTCTACGTTTGGAAGCCGAGAAGCAACGGAAAGAAGAGCTGGAGCGAGAGCGCTTGGCGGCGCTGCGAAAGGAACAAGCCGCAAAGCTGGAAGCGCGTGTGAATTCAGGAATGGTTGCCGTTTCAAATACGGGTGCGGAAGACGATGGCGCTCAGGAACCGCGGGCTCTCAGTGACAATGAATCATTCGTCAAACGGGTTGTGGAAGATGTTCCAGTTGCGCGGGCATCAAAAATCGCAAATCCACATGCGACGGTGCCTCAAGGCTCCATTATCCAGGCCTCGCTCGAAACCGCAATCGACAGCAGTTTACCTGGCGCAATACGTGCTATTGTGGCTGAAGACGTGCATAGTCTCGACGGCTCATCGGTTCTTATTCCGGCGGGCTCGCGAGTGTTTGGCGAGTATAGCTCTGGTATTGAGCTTGGCCAGAAACGCGTTTTGGTTGTCTGGACCCGAATACTGACACCTTCGAACAGATCCCTGAGCATAGCATCCTACGGTGCAGACCGACTGGGGAGAAGCGGAACGAGTGGAGCTGTAGATACCCGTTTCATGGCGAGGTTCGGTGGCGCGGCCGCAATTTCCATTATTGGGGCCGCACCTAGCGTGCTAGCTCAAAACAGCACCGACGATGAGGACACAATCGAAACCATCGAAGATGTCGGTGACGACTTCAGCGGTGCCACAGCAAACGCTTTGAACGATGTGCTGTCCATACCGCCGACGATCTATGTGAAACAGGGTGCCTCGGTGTCGATCATTGTAGATCGCGATTTGGAGATTTTCTGATGGAAGAATCCTACGTTGATCGAGCTTTCGAGCGCCTGCGCAGTGTTCTGAATCCCGATTTGGTCGAGATATGTGTCAATCCGGATGGCGGCGTTTGGGTTGAAAATCGAGGCGATGCATTCATGCGG
This sequence comes from Verrucomicrobiota bacterium, assembly GCA_009908325.1. Lineage (GTDB taxonomy): Bacteria > Verrucomicrobiota > Verrucomicrobiia > Opitutales > Coraliomargaritaceae > Thalassobacterium. Next base: position 7,427 of record JAAAPI010000177.1, read on the forward strand.
CAAGCCCGTATCACTTTGTCGCAAGATGAAGTCCGGAAGGCTGGAATGCAAATCGCGTCAGAAGGCGATATTCGTATTTCCGAACACCATCCATTGGGCAGCGTCTCCATCAACTATCGCGACTGGTTGGTAAGAGCCCAAGTGATACAAGCGCCTGCCGTCAGGCAAGGCGATGTCTTGGCAATGCGATTCTTCAAGCCGGATACTGAACTGTTTGAACCGGAATACCTCAGCGGAGCGCCAGAGAGTGCAAGCGCTCAGCGGCGGGAGTTGAATGAGCGGGTCGCAAACCTTGCAGAGGCTGACTTAATTGGTGCCCTGAAAACCTGTGTTCATGCAAAACTGAATCTAGTGGTGTCCGGGGGCACAAGCTCGGGCAAAACGACCGTAGCTCGATGGCTTGTCGCTCAGGTAGACGACCAGGAACGCATCATTACGATCGAAGACGTTCCCGACCTGATGCCAAGGCAGCCCAATAAAGTGATGTTGGTTTCGGATAGGCAAAGCGACGTTCGTAGCCCGGACAAGCTGCTTCAGGCGACCTTGCGAATGCGTCCGGACAGGATCATTCTTTCC
>JAAAPI010000108.1 GCA_009908325.1 Verrucomicrobiota bacterium
TGGGCAAAGCCCGCCGACCTGCTCTCTGGCAGAGGTGCATTTCTGAACGGGAGTCGCTGGATGCGTCCAGGCAAGGCCCATGTCTTTTACGGCGCATCGACAGAGGCTCTCGCCCTCAAGTAATCGCGTAGAAATGTCGCTCACTACGGCATCCGGAAACCGACTCGCTTAAGCCAGAAACCGCGAATCATCGTGCAAATAGATGCCTCCCTCCCGGCTATCGTCGATTTTCAAAGACTGTGTCAGGCCCTCCCCTAGCCCAGCCTCGATGAAGCGCTCGCTGAAAACTGGGAAGAAATGAACGCCCACCACCGCGAGACGCTGGCCCAGGCCTGTGGACGCATCCTCTGGGATCTCGACTACGCCGGACTCGTCGCCCCCTCGTCGCGGGATCGACGGGGGCGCAACCTCATCGTCTTTCCCCAGCGTGGCCCGGACAATAGCCTGCGTATCGCCCACCGCAGCGAACTTGAAAAATGGCTTGCAACCTAACATGCACATCTGCATGTATTATTGATAATTTAAAGCAACTCCCATGAGCACTCAAACCAACCCCAGTCGTCGCCCGGCCAAAAGCCAACGCCGGATCAAGATCATAAAAGGAGCGAAGCAGACTTTCGAGGTCAAAGGCTTCTGCAGCCGTTATAAGATCATCCGTCCGGATCTCACCCGGCTGACAGGCTATTCCCTGCGTTCGGTCGACAAATGGGCCAGCGGCGAGGCACCCAGCGGCCCGGCCCGCAAACAACTCGCCGAACTCGTCCGACTCTTTGACGCGCTTACCGAGATCATGGAACCGGATTACATTGGCGAATGGTTGAAGACGCCCAACCCAGCCTTCGAGGGCTCCACCCCCCTGCAAGTCATCGAACGCGGCGAAGCCGACCGCATCTGGCGCATGCTCTACCTCATCGAGACAGGCGAGCCCGTTTAACCCCTCACCCCTCAAACTTCAAAAATACTCAAGTCTCAAGTCTCAGCCTTCAGCTCTCAAAAACCTCCCCTCCGCCAATGTCCCACCCTCTGTGGTACATATCAACCCGACTAGCAGAGCCATATCCTCGAAGATCCGCCGAAGCCCGCAGGGCGTAGGCGGGCGCACCCATGCTTTGCTTTTCAAGCTACGCAGGGCACAGTCCCGCACCCATGCTATCGGAACAACAACTCAGCAAACTCTACAACCAGAAGCGCGACCGCCTCACCCGCGAAAAGCGCTGGGCTCTCCAAGACCGGGAAGAGGTCGCCGCCAAGCGCGCCTTCGGCGAAGATCCCAAGACTGGCACCGAAGAGCTGAATCAAGCTTTGATCGCCTCCTAAACAAGCACCCTGATCCGAACCGAATTCCAAAGTGAAACGTATCCTCATCATCGCCGGACCCAACGGCGCAGGAAAGACGACCTTCGCGGAAGAATTCCTGCCTCAGGAAGCGGACTGCCCCGAATTCGTGAACGCCGACTTGATCGCAGCCGGCCTGAGCCCCTTTCAGCCCGTCACGGCAGCCTTCCCCGCCGCGCGCCTCATGATCGAACGCATCGATACCCTTGTCGCCGCCGGAGCCAGCTTCGCACTCGAAACCACCCTCGCCAGCCGGATCTATTTGAAAAAGATTCCGCAATGGCAAGATGCCGGCTACCGAGTTGAGCTGCATTTCTTCCAGCTCCCCAGTCCAGAAATCGCCGTCCGCCGCGTGGCCCAGCGCATTGCGCTCGGCGGGCATCCGATTCCCACCGATACGATTCACCGCCGCTTCTCCAGAGGCTGGAAAAACTTCCAGAACGAATACAAAACGATTGTCGATCAGTGGTATCTACACGACAGTGCCCACATGCCGCCTAAGCTCCTAGAAAGTTCCGATTCCGACCAGCTGCACGAAAGCCCCGGCCACTACGAGTCAGCCGGCCACCCCAAGAGTGCTCAAAGCAAGCTGGATGGCATCGAAGCCGCCCTTCGCCGTGCTTCTGAAAAAGCCATCGCGCGCGCCAAAGCTGCCGGACTCGAACCCGTTCTGGCAAACGACCCAAAGACCTCAAAACAGTCAACCGGCGCTTCTTCATGAGCAACGCATCCTCGAAGACCCGCCGAAGCCCAAAGGGCGTAGGAGGGCGCACCCATGATATGCGGATTGGAAATCGAAAGCGCGTTGACGAAGCCCGGAGAACATAAGACCGATCCGCTTTTGACGACCAAACACCAGGGCTTCAAACGATCTTCCTCAAATCCCTATTACAATTCGCTCTTTGTGGCGAATGAAAGCTATAAATTTCTTTTTTCCGTCATAAATGACGATTTAAAGATCTATTGCAATGGATAGGGCCATCTAGGCTCTGACTCTACAAATCGCCTTAAGTTACGAATTATATTTGAATATTCATTTTATTCGTCATATTTTACGACTTGATTATTCTTTTATTTTTCTATTCCTTCAAGCCATGAAATTTCAGGATCTGCATCACGATGAGGCTGTTTTGCAGGAGTTGGGTGTCAGCGGCATGGGAAAGTTATGAAAGTTGAACTGCGAGGAAGGGCTAATTGGGGGCATTCTAGCTACATTTGTCAGTTTACTTGACACCAACAACCAAAGTGACCACTATGGTCACATGATTACTAATTTGAAGACGGCTAAAAGTCGCTTGAGCGAACTTGTTGAAAAAGCCTCCACTGGGGAAGAAATTTGGCTAACGGTTCGTGGTAGTCTCAAAGCGCGGATTTGCCCGCTTCCAGAAGATCAGCATGCGCATCAAAAAATGGAGTGGTTAAAATCAATGCGGGAGCTTCGCAAAAAACATCAGAGTGTGAATATCGACGACGATTCTCAATCGCTTTGGGATGACTTACGTGGAGAATGATTTACTGGGATACATCCGCCATCGTTCCACTTTATACAGAGGAGGCGACTTCAACCTTTTGGGAAAATCAGTTGCTCGACGCAACGGATACCCCAGCGAGCAGTGCGCTCGCGATCACGGAATTTAGCTATGCACTTCATCACAAAGTACTGCGCAAAAATCTGGACTCTTCAGCCGTAGATGGAATTACTTCCCTATTCACCCAAGATCATGAGGCAGGACGTTGGCGGCTAGTTCCGCTGGGATCAGATGTGATTGCTGCAAGCCTACAAGTTGCGAAAGAAGTAGCGCAAAAGTCACCTCCTGTCGTCTTGCGCAGTCTGGATGGTCTCCATTTGGGTGCCGCACTGACTCTAAAGTGCGATACAATCGCGACTGGCGACCAACGTCTCGCCACTGCTGCGAAACATATCGGATTAAAAACTATATTTCCTCACACTTAGCCGCATTTCTCAACAATAGTGCCATTCGGGTCAGTTCAATTTTTCATGTTTAAAATTACAGGACACCCACAATTTGTGTGGGAATTACTGGACTCGGGAGGCGTTTATTTTCCTGAAATCTTGCAATTAAGTTGTAAGATTTCATAGATGATAAGCCGATTAGACTACCGTCAACGCGTGGAAAAAGCACTGACCCGCAGCCCGATCGTGGCGCTGCTGGGGGCGCGTCAGGTGGGCAAGAGGACTTTGGCCCGTGAATTTGTCGCTTTGGACTCGGCAAATTACTTGGATCTGGAGGACCCATTGGTCACTGACCTGATGGAAAATCCGATGACCGCGTTGCAAGGACTGAAAGGATGCACTGGAACAGACCTTTATGGTGCGGCAATTGCCACCCTGGTTCGCCAAGGTTAAAAAGCGTCTCGTCAAAAGCCCTAAATTGTATTTCCGCGATACGGGTATTTTCCATACCTTACTCGGGATTGAAAGCGAACGGGATCTGCTGCGGCATCCAAAGCTCAGCGCCTCCTGGGAGAATTTCGCTCTGGAGCAGGTGCTGGCGCTCCTCCGTCCGAGTGAAGCGTATTTCTATGCAGTCCACGGAAGCCTCGAACTCGACCTGTTCATTCCCGGGCGGCTCTCCCTCGGTGTGGAATTCAAACGACAGGATGCCCCCAAGGTAAGCAGATCCATGCGGCAGGCGATTGAAGATCTCGATTTGGACATGCTTTGGGTCGTCTATCCCGGATCGAGGGAGATTCAGCTCGATGATAGAATTCTGGCCAAACCAATTAGCCGGATTCAACCCAACTGAGGAAAAGCGGCTGGCGGCTGGACACCGACGGCGGCTTTCTTGTTCTAAAGGATGCAGCAGGGCACCTCCTCTTGGACTACCTGAGTGATCGCGGCAAAACGCTCACTTGGCTCATTGGCCAGGGGCAAAATACGCAGACCGATGCAATGAAGCATCATATCGAGCGTCTGCTGGCGGAACACACCATCAAAGAGGAGAAAGGCGTTCTCTACCGCTGGCTGCAGGCACCCCTCGACCTGACAGACCTCCAAGTGTTCGCCGAGGGCTTGGTCGCGATTGCCCGGCTTGATGTCCTCAATGAGCACCGCATGGCCGAAGAGAATATCGCCGAGAGCTACGTGCAACGCACCTTTAAGGACGCACAACTATCCCCCAGCCGGCATCAGAAGCTCAACATCACCAAAGAGCGGACGGTGACCGTCGATTATTTTGTTCAAGTCAAGCGTCCCCTCGCCTTGCAGCTGATCAAGACGAAGAGCGATGTTTCCGGAACCATGGAAAAATGGGGCTTTTGTCACTCATACTTTAATATATTTGATTAACAAAAGACATTGCTGCTCATACCTGATAAACAAGGTGCGTTGCCTATCAGTTTCATTCGTTTTTGATAAACAACTTGCATTGTCGCTCATCTGTGATACACAAAAAACCTTGCCAATCACTTTAATCACCTTTTGAGCAACAAATGAAGTTAAATCTCGAAAACGCTGTGCATTACCACGAAGGGGCCTTTCCTCCTGAGTTCCTCGACTATGCAAGTATCGTGCAGGCGCTCGTCGAAGCAAGTAGTGCACTCTCACGCTACGACCAAGAGCTCAATTTGTTGCATAACAGAGAATTATTCCTTGTGCCCTTGCGCAATCAGGAGGCCGTGGTCTCCTCGCGTATGGAGGGCACGATTAGCACGGTCGACGAGATTTTGGAATATGACAGTGCTAAAAACGATGACGACGCTAACGACGAGAGCGTGCGTTCGGAAATCGTCGAAACCATTCTCTACCGCAGGGCTCTAAAATACGCGCAGGAGGAAATCTCCGATGGTCGGGCGATCCGTCATCCCCTAATACGGAGCATGCACCAAATGTTGCTTTCATTTGGGCGCGGCGCATCCAAAAATCCCGGTCAATACAAGACCGAGCAAAATTACATCGGAGACGAACGCAGCGGGAACATCAGCTACGTGCCGATTTCTCCGGAAAAATTACCCGAGGGGATGGACCGCCTGCTGCACTATCTGGGTGAGACGGAACATACTGATTTGATCCGCACAGCATTGGCGCATGTCGAATTCGAGGCACTGCACCCATTCAAAGATGGTAACGGGCGAATCGGACGCATGCTCATTACTCTCATGCTCTGGTCGGCAGGATCCATTTCGTCACCTCACTTTTATATCAGCCGCTACATGGAAGAGCACAAGGCTGCCTACATTGCACGCATGCGGGCGGTTTCCGAAGCGAACGATTGGACTGGATGGTTGCACTTCTTTCTGGAAGCCGTCCGTGAGCAATCAAATTACAATTTATCGGTCATGAATCAGATTCGCGAGCTCTACGAACAAATGAAAATTATTTTCAGCGACGTCACGGGTTCCAAGCACGCCATCAGCCTACTTGATGCCGTATTTACTTATCCGGTATACCGCAATCAACAGATCAGCAAAGTTGCGAAGATCCCGCCCGCCACAGTCAATCGCTTTACGAATGCTCTACTCAAGAGCGAGCGCAACTTACTCAAAGTCGCCCGGCCCGCTGCTGGTCGGCGACCCGCAATCTATTCCTTTGAGCCACTGCTTGAAATAATCCGCATCTAGATTTCTAACTTTTCTCCCATGACCAAAACAAGACCAAGCCCAACTCGGCAGAACCCTCTGGAATATCGCGGATCAATTACGCGGCGCAATGGCTGCGGACGACTTCCGCGACTATATGCTCTTATTCAAAACCAATGACCACTTTTGGTTCACCTTTTTCCACGAGGCCAAGCACGTCTTGCAGCAGCGCAAGAAGACTATCTTCCTCGAAGGCGAGCAGGCGGAAAGCGCCGATACTGTTCGCGAGGAAGAGGCGAATCGCTTTGCCAGTGAATTGCTGATCCAAAGTGCGGAGTTTGATCGCTTCGTGGCTGCAACTTCGCGCTTCTCCTCTGCCGACGTGTGTAGATTTGCGGAGAGCGTCGGCATCCATCCCGGTGTCGTCAGCGGGCGTTTGTTACGTGAGGGGTATCTTGATTACAAGGAGCCCGCTGCTAAGCTGCGCGTTAAGTTTGCTTGGAAGTGATGGGCCTATTTCTCTTAAAGGGATAGCCTCTCTTGACACCTAAAGCAAAATGTCGGATAAAAGGCCAATTATCCGACATGGCTGAAATTCAGCCAAATTATCCGACATGGCACAAACTTTCCTCTGGCAGCACGCGGACTTTCCGCACTTTTACCACAACCCGGCGGTAGTGGCTCCTTTGGAGGCGGCCTTTCGCGCGGAGGTCGACCAACTGGATGCGAAGCTCAAGCGACAGAACTTGGGCTTTAGCGATGTGCTGACGGGGGAGATTGTCGCCAACTCGGAGATTGAAGGGGTCTTGCTCGACCGCGAGTCGGTGCACAGCTTCTTAGTGGAAAACCTGATGCCTGCTCGTGAAAAAGAGCAAGGAGCGGTCGCACTCACGCGAATGGCGCTTGCCCAAGCAAATGAACCGCTCACTCATGACTTACTCTTCACCATGCATCGTGAAATTTTGAAGGGGAATACGCATTTTCCTTCCGAGTCGATTGGTGCCTATGTGGGTAATATGAAGATCGTCAGTGGCACACGTTTGGATCGCGAAGTCAGGGTGATCCATGAGGGAGTGAGCCAGGCTTTAGTGTATGATAAAATGACTGAATTCATTGATTGGTATAATCAGTGCCCCACTGACTCTCCCTTACTCAATGCGATACAGGGGCATATACACTTTGAGAACTTGCATCCATTCTGCGATGGCAACGGGCGTATCGGACGCAGCTTGATCTTGATGGGATTGTGTCGCGATCTTGGGCGCAGCACCCCTTTGGCATTGTCCAGGTCATTCAATGCTAATGTAGACAGCTATTATCGACAATTCGAGGCAGGCCTGGATCTCACTCAGACGATTCAGCAAATGAGTCCTCTCTTCATTCATGCCATTCGATCGACGGGGCAAATTCTCGAACTCACTGCCTTCCGAACGAAAATGAGCGACCACTCTGAGGCGCTCAATGAGCGTCAACTCAAAGTCTTAAATCGCTTGGTCGATTATGAGCTGCGGGGCGGCTTCAAGGGCGGTATGAATAATGCCAAATATCAAAAGATGACCGGCATCGGGGATCGCACCGCCTTGCGTGACCTTAATGATTTGGCGGCATGCGGCCTCATGTTCAAAGTGGGCAAGCTGAAAGGCACTCGTTATTATTTGAATGTGCCACACTTGTTGGCAGGTTTATCCACACCGTAGCGTGCAGCTTTAGCAAACGTGTGTGCGCAGAGGACTGATTGAGGGAAAAGGGCCAAAGTCGCTATGTTTGCATACCTCGCGACCGAAGCGTCCTGTTGCCATCGTTGCGAGTTACAGGGCCATCGAATGTGCATGGCGAGCGTCAACTTGAATCAACCCTGGCGAGAGGTTCATAAAGACCTACTTTCAGACTCCGTATCGGGCAAGCCGATACTCCGCAACACCTTCAAAACCCCCGCGCCCGGGTGCCTCTACGTTCCGGGCGTGGTCTCCGATGCTGTCGAGCGTCTACGTTTCACCGCCCGTAGTCTCGTGCCTCCTCCTTTGCTCTTCCTCCTTCGCCAAGGGCTACGGCGGACAGGTCGAGCTAAGGCGGACGCAGTCGCCTACAACC
>JAAAPI010000176.1 GCA_009908325.1 Verrucomicrobiota bacterium
ATTATCCATCCTGACGGCCCGATCCAGTCCAACGCCGCCATCTACCTTTACGGCAAGTAGGTCAACCCCGAGACCTATGCCATCTGCAAATCCGACATGCTGATCAAGGGCAACGACCCCGACGGCATCAAATACGGCTCCACCCTCGCCACCGACGAGTTCTCCAGCACCCGTTTCGATTTCATGCTCTCCAATCCACCCTACGGCAAGAGCTGGAAGACCGACCAAGGGCAGATTCTGGAGAAGAGCGGCTCCAAGACCGAGGTCATCGACCCGCGCTTCGAGGTGGAGCTGCCCGACGCCTACGGCGAGCTCCAGACCGTGCCCGCCTGCCCGGCGGTGGACGATGGGCAACTGCTCTTCCTGATGGAGATGGTCGCGAAGATGAAGCGCCTGCAGGACGCGCCGCTCGGTAGCCGCATCGCCACCGTCCACAACGGCTCGGCCCTCTTTACCGGCAACGCCGGCGGCGGTGCCAGCAACATCCGCCAATACCTGATCGAGAACGACCTGCTGGAAGCCATCATACAACTGCCCAACAATATTTTCTACAATACCGGCATCACCACCTACATCTGGGTGCTCTCCAATCACAAAGCCCCCGCGCGCCGGGGCAAGGTGCAGCTGATCGACGCCTCCCAGCTCTACGAAAAGCTCCGCAAAAACTTGGGTGAAAAAAACTGCGCCTTCACCGGCGGGCACATTGAGCAAATCACCCGTGCCTACCTCGACCTGGCCGACACCGGCAAAGAGGCCGTAGACGGCCTCAAGAGCCGCGTCTTCGACAACCGCGACTTCGGCTACTGGAAGATCACCGTCGAGCGCCCCCTCCGCAAATCCGCCCAATTCACCGCCGGGCGCATCGCGAGCCTGCGCTTTGACAACCGCCTGACCGCCGAAATGGAGTGGATGTATGCCGAGTGGGGCGACGCCATTTACGAGCCCGGCTTCCTCAAAGCGCAGAAAGACACCCTCGAAGATTGGCTGGAGAGCGAAGGCATCGAGCGCAAAGCCGCCGACCGCAAGAAGCTGCTCGACACGAAGTTCTGGCTCAACCGCCGCGAGCTGGTTGAAGCGGCCACCCGCCTGCACGCCGCCGTCGGCGATGGCCTCAGCCGGGATTTCAACGCCTTTCAGGACGCCGTCAAAGCGGCCAATAAAAAGCTGAAACTCAAGCTCAGCGCCGCCCAGCTCAAGCAGATCCTCGACGCTGTTTCCTGGCGCGATCCCGATGCAGAGCCTGTCATCGAGTCCAAGGGCATCCCCGGGCTACCGACGGAGGGCTACGACCCGGAGCGGGCAGCGATGTTTGGCGAAGTCTTCTTTGAAGATGGGCAGACAGGAGAATACGAGCCCGACAGTGAACTCCGCGACAGCGAAAACGTCCCCATGAACTACCTGAGTGACAGCGCCGACATGAAGACCGCCGTCACCACCTACTTCGAGCGGGAAGTCCGGCCCCACGTGGCCGATGCCTGGATCGCTCCCGACAAGACCGTCATCGGCTACGAAATTTCCTTCAATAAATACTTCTACGTCCACCAACCCCTGCGCGACCTCGACGAAGTCGTCCGTGAAATCCGTGACCTCGAAGCCGAAACCGAGGGACTGCTGGAAAAAATCCTGAATTTTTAGATAAGACATGCCCGAGAATTCCCCAGACATCATTCAAAGCGCCGACGGTCTCGTGGCCGACGTGCGCAGCATGATCGAGCAGACCCGCGAGGGCGTCGCCCGCGCCGTCAATAGCGGCATGACCCTGCTCTATTGGCGCATCGGGAAGCGCATACAGGCAGAGGTGCTTCACAATCAGCGCGCCGAATACGGCAAGGAGATTGTTGCTACAGTGTCGCAAGAGTTGACTCGGGATTTCGGCAATGGATTCTCGGCTAAAAATCTGCACCACATGTTGAAATTTGCAGAGTCATTTCGAGAGCTGGAGATTGTCTCTACACTGTCGAGACAATTAAGCTGGTCTCATTTCAAGGAGATCATCTATTTTAAAGAACCCCTCCAGCGCGATTTCTACGCCGAGATGTGCCGTGTCGAGCGCTGGAGCGTCCGCACGCTCCGTCAAAACCCAAGACTCGAACTCGACCAATCCGGCATCCATGTCGCCGAATACCTGACCGCCCTCCCGTCCCGCGAAGTCCTCCAGCAAAAACTCCATACCGCCATCGAGCGCTCCCGCGCCCGCTTCGAGCCGAAAGGGGGCGAGGCATGACACCCACGCAAATCCTAAAATTTAAGAAAAAGACGAATCGAAGCCTTTATTCACGTTCGTTCACGCTTTAAATTTCCGGTCTCATTACCAAAGCAAACATGCCCAAAAAGAAATCAAAGAACGAGCAGACCTCCATCACCCGCTCCTCCGCCGTGGAATACCTCACCTTTGTTGCGGCACAGGGCGAAGGGGGTGTCGAAGCAGTTTATGCGGACGAAGACATCTGGCTGAGCCAAAAGATGATGGCGGTGCTCTACGACGTGGATGTTCGGACGGTGAACTACCACTTGAAGAAGGTGTTTTCCGACAACGAACTGCAGGAGGAATCAGTTATCCGAAAATTTCGGATAACTGCATCTGACAGTAAAACCTACGAAACCAGCCACTACAACCTCTCGGCCATCATCGCCGTCGGCTACAAGGTGAACTCCGAGCGGGCCGTGCAATTCCGCAAATGGGCGACCACCGTTGTGAAGGAATACACCGTCAAAGGCTTTGCCATGGACGACGAGCGCCTCAAGGAAGGCGGTACCGTCCTGACCCAGCAGTATTTCGAGGAGCAGCTCCAGCGCGTCCGGGAGATCCGGTTGAGCGAGCGCAAATTCTACCAGAAGATCACCGACATCTACGCGACCGCTATCGACTACGATGTCAGCGCCACGGCCACCCAGCGCTTCTTTGCCACGGTGCAGAACAAGCTGCACTGGGCGATTCACGGGCAGACCGCCGCCGAGATGATCGTCGACCGGGCCGACGCCGGGAAGCAACACATGGGCCTCACCACCTGGAAAGATGCGCCCGATGGGAAAATACAGAAGTTCGATGTCAGCGTCGCCAAGAACTACCTGGACGAATCCGAAATGGCTCAGCTTTCACGACTGGTCAACGCCTACCTCGATATCGCCGAGGACATGGCCCAGCGAAAAATCCCCATGACCATGCAGGACTGGGAGACACGCCTCAACCGCTTCATCGAAGCCACCGATCGCGACATCCTGCAGGACGCGGGCAAAGTCACCGCCGAAATCGCCAAAGCCCACGCCGAATCCGAATTCGAAAAATACCGCATCGTCCAGGACCGCCTGTTCGTCTCCGACTTCGACCGCGAAGTCCGCAAAATTACGGGAGACGACGAGTGACCGGAAATTTTGAACCACGTTCGAGCAAAGCGACACTCAACCGAGGGGCTGCTGGAGAAGATCATACATTTTTGAGTACGCCCCAAAAGTTATAAATCCCGCTAAAATTTTTTCAGTGGAACTTAAAAACCCAGGTCGCTTATTTAAATATTGCGACAAATAATTAAATAAGCAGCCTCCTTATTAAAATTTACCGCGAAATACTTAACACCACCCGAAAAGACTTAAGCCCATGCAAAACTTCAGCGCGGGGGCGAGCATAAGATGCCCGGCGAGTTCCGCAGCAGCCAAAACTGGATCGGCGGCTCATCTCCCGGAAATGCGAGCTTCGTGCCACCCACCCACGAAAATGTGCCCATGCTGATGTCCGACCTGGAGCGCTTCGCCCACAACGAAGCACTCCACCTGCCGCCCTTGCTCAAAGTCGCCCTGATGCACTACCAGTTCGAGACCATCCACCCCTTTCTCGATGGCAATGGCCGCATTGGGCGCCTCATGATCACCCTGTATCTGGTATCGATGGGCATCCTGAAAAAACCGGTGCTCTACCTGTCGGTGTATTTGGAGCGCAACCGCAGTGTCTATTACGAGCAACTCACCAACGTCCGCGAACGCAATACGATGGATGAATGGCTGCTATTCTTTCTCGAAGGCGTCGCCGAGACAGCCAAGCAAGGGGTGCAGACCTTCGACCAGATCCTCAACTTCCAGAAGGATTGGGAGCAGGCCATCCAGTCCTGGGCGCAGCACAGCACCAACGGCACCGCCCTGTTCCGCTATTTGTTTCAGCACCCCGCCGTCAACGCTCAAGGCGTGGCTGAGGCGATCGGCGTCTCCGTCCCGACCGCCTATAAGCTGGTCAAGTATTTTGTCGAAAAAGGCCTCCTCCGCGAAATCACCGGTGCCAAACGTGGCCAGCTCTACCTCTTTGATCCCTACCTGAAAATCTACCGCTCGTGAGCACTTCCCAAAAACACGATCACTACCAGGACTCCGGCGTCGAATGGCTCGGCGAGATTCCGGCGCATTGGCCGGTGGAGCGAAATCTCGGCGTTTTCGATGAGCGTAATGAGCGCGGTCGCCCCGACGATGAGCTACTCTCGGTCACCATCAATCGCGGTGTGATTCGCCAATCAGAGATCACAACGAAGAAAGACTCTTCGAATGAGGATAAGTCGAAATACAAGGTGTTGAAGGCTGGCGATCTGGCCTACAACAAAATGCGTGCCTGGCAGGGCGCCCTGGGCATCTCTCCCTACGACGGCATTGTCAGCCCGGCCTATATCATTCTGAAACCGAAAAATCTCAGGCTCTCGAAATACTTCCATTACCTCTACCGCACGCCGCAGTTTATTGAAGAGGCCAACCGTCTGTCCTACGGACTCTGCGACGACATGAACAGTCTCCGCTACGAGCATTTCAAGGGCAGCTACTCACCGCTGCCCCCAGATGGCGAAGTGGACCGCATCGTCGCCTTCCTCGACGAAAAGACGGCGCAGATCGACGCCTTGATCGCGAAAAAAGAGCGGCAGCTCCAACTCCTCGACGAGCAAAAATCCATCCGTATTAACCAAGCCGTCACCCGGGGCTTGAATCCCGACGTCAAATTCAAACCCTCCGGCATCGAATGGATCGGGGAGATTCCGGAGCATTGGGAGGTGAAGAAGCTTAGATGGCTACTTAGAACCAGCGTTAAAAATGGCATCTCACCCACAATTACGGAAAATGGCGAAGTTCCAACGTTGTCTATCGCTGCGGTTAGAAATGGAGATGTTACTTTTGGAGAAAACGTAAAATACACGACAATAAATAAGTCGGATGCAGCCTCATACCTTCTTAAAACTGGGGACATTCTGGCCCTACGCGGAAATGGCAGCAAGCATCTAGTCGCTACTGCTGGAATCGTTGGTGAAGATGTTCCACAAGGATGTATTTATCCAGATCTGCTTATCCGAATTCAACCAACAACCCAAATCGCGTCACGCTATTTGGTGCTTCAACTAAATCAAGTGATGCGTGAACGTGTTGAGCTAGCAGCAAAAACTTCAGCTGGAATCTGGAAGGTGTCAGGTGAAAGCCTCTCTGCATTAAAAGCATTGTTACCACCACCCGACGATCAGAGATCAATCCTAGAATACGTTGATGATATTCAAAAAAAGACTAACGAATCTCAATTAAAAATTTTGAACCTAATAGTATCTCTCAAAACCCTCCGCAGCACGCTCATCGCTCACGCAGTAACCGGGAAAATTAGAGTTTAATTATGGCGAGACCACACCCCACTAATCCGCTAACGATATGTATGCATCAAGCTCTTTAAATTTTGATTTTACGAATTGTCAGCCGGTCTTCATTTGGATCGACAGCTGCAGGATGTTTGAAAAGCAATTAGTCCCATTGAATCCTAAATACAATGTGACCCATGAAGAGGGAGAATTCTCAATAACAGAAAACGAGAGTTATGTTAACTTAACTAAAGATTACAGATTGAATTTCCTTGCACTGTGCGGGCGAAACGGCGTGGGGAAAAGCACGTTCCTACGACTGCTCTCAGGCCGACATAGCCACGAATCTGAATATACCGTATGCTGGATTGATTCTTCGGGAGAGATTGCCTGCACCAACTCAATCAAGCTATCATTGCACGGGGCACTTGTTGCTCTCGACAGCACAGTTCATGATTATGCCCTAAGCGATTTATGCGGGAACAAAAATCTTGGAGATTATGACGAGGAGAATCATGTCCGGCGCAGCTTGCTAAGCGTGTATTCCAACGATCCAGCTCTCTTCAACCTTCATGGCACGTCAGTCTTCGACGGATTCCATCTCGATCGACCAACTGGGGCTGTTTCGGAAATCATGGAACTGGAAAGAGAGCTGTCAGAGCATCTAGGCATCTCTAAACGCGATGGAGTAGGACAACTTGATTCGATCGCCAAGTCTCATCCTACTTTTCACGTATTGGCTTCAATTGCCCAGGACTCAACTTTTCAGGACTTAGCGAGAAAGGGATCATCCAAAAGGCCACTAGACTTCGAAACCATTTTCAGAATTCTTCGAGACAAGGAATCGGATCATTTAGACGACGAAATCAACAGGCTGATCTATGAAGGAGGGGTGCAAGGAAGCCACTTGCAAAGGATTTCTAAAGGTTCAGTTAGTGACCCGCAGTGGTGTCGCTACTCGATTGAACAATATGCCGAGATTCGAGAAAAGGTTTCGGCCCTCTCCAGCAAAGTAGACGAGTGGATGGAAAAGAAATTGAGAAGATTGAAAGCCGCACTATGGGAGAGCGAGCATCTCAATCTTCACATCTGGAAAGGCCGTCTCTCCAAACTCATCTCTTTTCAGCCGTATCGAGACTATGGCGGCAAACTCTTTCACCTGACAGATCTTAGCGATGGCGAGTATGCACAGATTAAACTCTTGTTCAATCTAGCGCCAATGGTCTGGCCAGAGCACGCTTGCTGGTTTCATTTCGATGACATCGACGACTATTTGCACCCGGAGTGGAAGCGTAGCCTAATACAGCGAATTGCCACTACACACTTCGAAATCACGTCTAGCGTGGCTAAGGTTACCAAGATTAGTAGATATGCAGAAAAGGTGAATACTTGTATTGTAGCCACCCACTCGCCTTTCGTTTTATCTGATCTCCCCAAAGAATCAGTTTTACGATTCACAAAGGACGCGAATGGTAAGACCAAAATCAAGCGTGCGGACGAAAGCACCTTTGCCGGAAATATCGGTGAACTCTTTCACACGGAATTCTTCATGGAGACTACGGTTGGAGAATTCGCCCGACGGGCTATCAAGAAGGTAATCAAAGAGCTGGAAAACAATCCTAATCCAGAAATAATCGAATCGGCTAGCCAGCTGTTTGACAATGTTGGCGACGAAGTCTTGCGAAAGCTTCTCATAGAAAAAGTGCAGAGATGCAAAGAATTAAAATAACAGAGTCACAGAAGCTGAAGCTTAACAAGATTCTTAATAAGCACAGCTCCTTTAAAGCTTTCAGCGCGACTCGCGTTGATGCTTATGAATACACGTCGACGCTAGGGGTCAGAGTTTGCCCTTACTGCAACATAGACTTCACTTACACCGTCTACGAAACCGAAAATAATGATGGCCCCGGCGGTTCACACAAAACACCTGTTTGCCGACCAGACATAGATCACTTTCAACTGAAATCGAAGGTGGGAAACCTCAGTCTAGCTCAGAGCAACCTCATCCCTGCGTGTCAGAGGTGCAACTCACGAGTCAAGTTCAGGACTGAGTTTAACCCGACAACACACATTCACCCGTTTCGCGATGACTTCGATTCACTGAAGAGGTTCACGGTCGATCTAAAAGATCCAGATTTGAACAAGAAGCAGAGCTTTCGAATAGGTTTCACAAATCAATCAGCATCTACATCTGCTCAGGACATCAAAAGAGCGGATAAAAGTATCGCCGATTTGAAGTTGGTGGCGAGATATCAATACCACCGAGAAGAGGTTGTGGACCTTGTCAAGAGAGCTCGTTTCTACCACAAGCGCAAAATTCGTGAGCTTGAAGATCTTGCCGAAACGGCAAATCTGCGTCGCCACCTCTTTTCTGATGCGATTCCCCAGATAAACACTGTTCCACTTTCTAAGCTCAAGAAAGACATTCTGGAATTGCTTGGAATATGAAAGGTCTCGCTTACGAGAAAGCCGTCGCCGCCGTGCAGGCGATGATGGACCCGAATTCAAAGGTCGAGCATGACGTTCGACTGGAGGACGGGCTTGGCCAAAAGCGGCAATTTGATGTGGTCGTGCGCGGCCAAGTCGGCGGCCACAGTTTGGTGGTTGTGGTTGAATGCAAGGATCAGACGCGTAAGGTGGGCGTGCCGGCGATTGAAGCCTTTCATGCCAAAGCGCAATCGGTGGGAGCCAATGCCATGATCTTTGTCTCACGCAGCGGGTTTACCAAGACCGCCATTGAGAAAGCCAAAGCTTGCAAGGTAGCGCCTTACTCCCTGCTCAAAAAGGACGATCAGCACAACCTGCCGATCAGCGTGCGCTGGTTTATGGAGAGCTATGCGTGGTCCCAGGTTCACTTTAGTTTTTTCTGCGAAAACCCCGGTGAGCAACTGGAATGCCCGGACGCTCAAGACGTCTTTTATCAGAAGCACCGCTTGCTCGATTGGTGGCTCAAGTTTTTACAGACGACGCTTGGGGACGAGAAAGAAGACGTTTGCTATGAACTGGAATTCTCCAAGCCCCGGGAATTTCAAATCTGCGGCAAAACGCACACCTTGGCGAAGATCCTATGCTCCGCGACTCGCCGCAAGCAGGTTCTCTCCAAGAGCATCGAACTGAAATTAGACGGTTTTTATGACTGGTCTGAAGGAAAGGCTAAAGTCCCGCCAGCAGCAACGATCCAGACCGGCTCCTTCCTCAGCGATTTTTCCGACTGGGAGCCCTACGACGGCCCGATCCCGCCCGCCAGGGGAATTTTTGACTGGAGGCTGAAAGGCTTCACGGCAATCCCTCTTTCCTACGAAAAAGATGTGATCGATTTCGGGCAGTTGTAAAAATCCACAATTGCCGGTTGCCTAAATTTCCCACGATTTTAGTTTAACCCTGTCGCAATTCACTCAATCTACTAGCGCTATACAGTGAGGAGGTAAACCGCATTGAACACACAACATTACGAACTACGATTGAATGGGCTTGAGGAGGCCGACGGGCAGATCAAGGCACATGATCTCCACCGGGTGCTGGGTGCTTTGCTCAAGACGGCGGAGCGCACGACTCGTCTGATCGCGACTGGCGAAGGGGTCTCGCAGGGCGCACGGCCTACGTGGCTGGAAAAAAGCGTCGATTTTACGGTGACTGGAATCAGGAAAGGTTCCACCATCCTGCAGATTGATGCGCCGCTCCTGGCGGACACGGCCGGCGAGCAGTTTGCCCAGACGGATTTCTGGCGGCAGACACCGGAGCACGATGACACCGCACTGGATCTGGCGTGCCTGGCCATTCAGGAAGCGCAGTCGGAATCGGTCGACAGCGGGGATTTTTTCGACAGCTCGGTTCTCGATGCCGCGCTGGAGTTTAAAAATTCGGTCAAGGCGGCGAACATTCACTACGAGTTCACCTCGACCACGCGACCGAAGACAAAATTTGCCCTTTCCGAGACAAGCTTCGACCGGATCAAGGAAATGCGCCGGTCGCTGCCAGAGCCAAGGGCCTTTATCGTGAGTGGCAAGCTGGACGAGATCAAGCACAGCGCCGGACGTTTCCGGCTCCTCATGCCCAACGGCCAATCGATGTTGGGCCGCGTGCACCCCGAGTTTCTTGATGGAGAGCACTTGCGTCCGCTCTGGGGCAATCCGGTCACGGTTGAAGGAATGGTCCACTTTAAGGCCAACGGGCAGGCCCGATTGATTGAGGCACGTAAATTGAGCCCCAAAGCGGAGGGTGATACCGTCTTCGAGGCCTTGCCCTGCATCAGCGAGGCACAGAATCAGCGCGACCTTTTCCCCGAGCTGTCCGGCAGAACGCCAAACCAAAGCAGCGATCCAATGGTGCTTTGGGGTGCCTGGCCGGGTGATGAGCCCTTGGAAAGCCTTTTGGCAGAACTCGATTGATCCGGTCTGATGCAGCGCTATCTCCTCGATACAAACATGTTGGTCGGCTTCAGCCGGAAAGCCATCTGGGCGAAGCGCACCTATGAAACGTATCAACTGGGCGCACCGGAAAATATGACCTTCACGAGTGCCATCTGTCGCGGCGAACTCCTCGCACTGGCTGAAAAGTGGGGCTGGGGCACAGGCAAGCGCGACGCATTGGTCCAAGTCCTCAACCAATTTCCCACTGTGGATATCAATAAAGAAAGCATCTTGAACGCCTACGCGGCTATCGATACATGGACCCACGGAAAGCCAGTTTCCAGCATGGAGTTGCCCACGCCACCCCGACCAGCGGTTGTTATGAAACAAAACGACATGTGGATCGCCGCAACTGCAGTCGCCACCGGAGCGACGCTGCTGACGACCGACAAGGATTTCGACCATCTGGACGGTGTGGTTCTAAATCGGATATGGGTTGATCAGGCACCATGAAAGAACTCGGCATAATCCAGGCGCACATCGCAGAAAGCAAAGCGCAAGCCACGCTGGAGCTATGCTCGGCGAATCTGGAATGGCTGCATCTCCCTGTGGCGCGGATTCCTCCGCTGCGCGGGATGAGCCGGGATGAGCTGGATGCCTTCGAGATCGACGCGGACGGCTCCTGGCTCTATTGGCCCAAGGCGGACGTGCACCTCGGCTGGGAGCAGTTCCAGCAGCTCAGCGATCCACACAAGGCGCTGAAAGCAAAGCAGCGCTCGCAGCGCTTCAACCTTCGCTACGGCGCGGCGATCCAAAGCCTGCGGAAAAAGCACGGCCTGCGCCAAGCCGATATCCCCGGATTGGGGACGCGGCAGCTCAGCCGGATCGAGAACGGCAGTTGCCCGGCCCACAGCAAGGCGCTTGCCTGCCTGGCCAAAGCCCACCGAATGGAACTGGACGACTACCTCGCCGCCCTGGCGGCGGAGCCGGGCAGTCCGCTCAAATAACTTGATTGCGCGAAACGCTCGTCTATCGTTTTGTATTAAGCGGGAAGATCCAATGGCGACGGCACGACAAATCACGGCACTACTGAAGAGCCACTCCAAGGGCGACGAGGAGGCTTTCAAGACGGTTGCGCTGCAAATTGCGGCCAACGAGGCACGGAAGGGGCACAGTCACCTGGCCGCGCAGATTCAAAAGATCATTTCCGGCAGCCATGCTCGGCAGATTCCTGGGGGAGCGTCGGAAGCAAAATCCGTGGTGCAACCGATCGTCTTTTCCCGCCCGGAGGGTGAGCTGGGCAATTTGCTCGAAATCGTCGAGACGAAGGTCCGGCTCAGCCATATGGTGCTGGAAGATTCGCTACGGGAGCGCCTGCGCCGGATCGTGCGGGAGCAGAAGAGTTTCAATCAGCTGCGGGAGCACGGCTTATTCCCCCGCCAGAGAATCCTTTTGATGGGCCCTCCCGGTTGCGGGAAAACGATGACCGCCAGCGCCTTGTCCGGCGAGATGGGCATGCCGCTTTTCGTGGTGCGTCTCGACGCCCTGTTCACCAAGTTTCTGGGTGAGACGGCGGCCAAGTTGCGCCTGATTTTCGAAGCCATCGAGAAGAGCCGCGGCATTTTTCTCTTCGATGAATTCGATTCGCTGGGACTGGCGCGTGGCAGCCAGCATGATGTGGCGGAAATGCGGCGGGTGTTGAACACCTTTCTGGTTTTGATCGAAAACATGAAGGGCCACAGCATGGTGATCGCCGCATCCAACCACCCGGATTCGCTGGACAGTGCGCTTTTCCGTCGTTTCGACGACTTGATCCAATACGGAATGCCCCAGGTGGAGGAATTGGAATCGCTGATCAAAAACCGGATCGCGGGGATGAAGAAATCGAAAATCGCCTGGTCGCGGGTGCGACCACTGTTCGGGGGGCTCAGCTACGCCGACGCCGCGCGCATTGCCGACGAGGCGATGAAGGAGATGATCATCAACGGATCACCCGTGTTGAAAACGGAAAACTTAATCGTGGCGATCAATGAACGAAAGTCGTTTCGGAACAAGTAATTAATGCCGCCTCCTTTTCCGCATCTGCGTGTCGAACGTTTCTTTCAGCTCATTGAATACGCCAAGAAGCCGACGAAACGCAATCCGCCGATCGAGATCGAATTGAATCGCGCCAACCACGGGCGTGGCTTGCAGCGGGAAATTGAATCGCTGCGCAGGCACTACGAAGACAACCTGGAGGACAATCCACCCGGCGAGCACGTCTCCGAGCAGGGGCTAATCCTTGAATTCGAGAGTGTGCCCGATTTCGAATTGGCCACCGAGTCGTTGGATAACCGGAGCTTCCAACTGCTGAATCTAAAAGCGCAAAAAGATGCATCGGGCAAAACAACCTACAAGGCCCGCGTCTTCATCGCCGAAGGACAGTTGGACAAACTGGAGAAAAAACTGGCGGATTACCTCGGCCCTGCGAATAAATATGGGAAACAGCCCAACCAGGGCTTAATTGATCACATCGCACGAATTCGGCAGGCGGCCATTCGTGAGCTGTGGGTCGAGGCAGAAGAATTCCCGGAAACGGACGAAGCGATCTGGTGGGAAGTCTGGCTGCGCATCCCGATTTCAGGACCTCAGAATCGGGAAGTGATCGAGGAACAGTTCAAAGGCGAATGCGCCCGGTTACAAATAGCTGTGGGGCAGGGCCGCCTTGAGTTCCCCGAGCATACGATCCTAATGGTAAAGGCCAACACAGCGCAACTGAGTGCTTCAATCCATTTGTTAAATTGTGTGGCTGAAATTAGGAAGCCGAGGGAATTCGCTGATTTTTTTGACGGTTTGCCAGCCGCCGAGCAGGGGAAATGGATCGAGTCGCTAACAGAACGACTGAAGCTCAACGAAAGCCCCGACTGTCATATATGTTTATTGGATACCGGTTTGAATATCGGCAATCCGATTATCGCCGCAGTCGTCAATAAAAGCGACAGCCACACGATCGAGGAGGCATGGGGGGACGGCGGACGAGCACGACCATGGCACTTCGCTGGCTTCGCTTTCGATCTTCGGTGATCTGGCTGAAGTGCTTCAGTCCTCTGACGCTTTTGTCATGACCCATGGTTTCGAGTCGGTCAAAATTGTGCCACCCTACGACAATGATAGGGAAGACTTTGCCGCTTACTATACGCAGCGAGGCGTCTATGTCGCTCAGATCGCGCATACGAATCGACGACGAGTCTATTGTCTGGCGAGTTCGTTTAAGGCTTCTGAAACGGGCCAGCCCAGCTCATGGTCGACAGTAATTGATATGATGAGTGCAGGTAGTGACGACGTAAATTCTCCCCGTCGTTTGTTTGTCGTAGGCGTCGGCAATATTGGGTTTACGGAGTGGACAAACTATCCGGCGTCGAACGATGGGCATGCCGCCGAGACGCCCTCTCAAAATTGGAACGCACTCTCAGTGGGAGGCTACACGAATAAGACAAAGCTGTCGGTGGAAAACAGCGCATTGTCCGTGATTGCTTTAAATGGTGCGCTTGCGCCCTCAAGTCGGACGGGTGTGGCTTGGGCGGCGCATCGCGACTGGCCTTTAAAACCGGACGTGGTCTTTGAAGCCGGGAATGCGGCCATTGACCCGACTCCCCCGAGGGCTGGCACTAAATTGCCCGAATTATCGATGCTCACCGCATCGGCCAAAACTACCGAGCGGCTCTTCACCTACATCGATGGAACCAGCGCCGCCGCGGCGCTCGCTGCTAGGTTTGCGGCAAAAGTCCAGTCAGAGTTTTCGGACTATTGGCCGGAAACGATCCGTGCGCTCATCGTGCATAGCGCTGAATGGACGGAAGCGATGCGGAACAGCCTCGATCAAAGTTTAACAAAGAAGCAGCAACACACTTTACTCGTGAGAAGGTGCGGATTCGGCGTGCCAAATTTGGATCGGGCACTTCAAAGCGGGAAGAACCGGGCCACCTTGATCGCACAGCGGGAGTTTCAACCTTTCCACAGTGATGGAAAATCTGATCCAAAGTTTCACGAACTGGATTTCGTGGAGCTTCCGTTGCCGGGTGAGTTTTTACGTGCCAACGCTTCAGAATCTATTCGTGTGCGCGTCACGCTCTCGTATTTCATCGAACCCAATCCGGGGACGCGTAAACCAACCAGCCAGTATCGCTATGCCTCCTGCGGGCTCCGTTTCAAACTTAGCGGCATGAATCAACCGCGAGACACATTCTTATCAAAAATCACTCAGGCGATCCAGGCTGAAGAGGGAGATGAGGATGCCCCAAGCGAGTCAGAGCGCTGGCTCCTAGGCTCAGATGCTCGGCATAAAGGCTCGTTGCATTCGGACATTTGGGAGGGTTCGGCGGTAGACCTGGTCGGTCGGCAAATCGCGGTTTACCCGGTTTCTGGTTGGTGGAAATTGCGCAAACACCTGAAACGGTATAATTCGACATTACGCTACTCCATGATTGTCACAATCGAGGCGCAAAACAAAGAGCTGGATATCTACGCGCCCATCGAGGCGATGATTAAGGTTCCTGTCGCGGTGAATACGCAGTGAGTCCATTCGCTGGAGGCCGAGAAAAAAAGCGCTCCCATTTCTGAGAGCGCTCTGCGGTCATTATTTGTTTTTCGAGTTACTTTTCTCGACGGACGCCTTTGAAGCGGTCGCCTCCGGACTTGCCGTCCATGAAACGCCCGGTGCCACTGTCGCGTTTTGTCCAAATACCCGTTTTCGGGTTCTGCACTTGTGAACGCTGACGCACAGCTCCGTTGCGGTGTCCATCACCTGAAGGTGGATTGGTTGCCATAATTTGCGGTTTCCTTTCTATCTTTGAGGGTTGCGCTCCTAAGCATTGACGCTTGACGCACCCACCGCTGACTGGCTTATTCCACCATCTGAGGTCTGAGTAGTTGCGTATCCCGGTTCGGGAGCCTTTCGACTGAGATTTCAAAAAACGGGAGGTGGCCGCCTCTCGTTTTTCTTGAGATCTATGTTTACAAAATTTAATAATTTGTCAATAGTGTTTATTGAAGAACTACCCAACCTTCAAAACAAACAAAATTATGACAACGACAGAACAACCAACATTAGCCCAACGGGTCGGTGCTCGCATTGAGCGTGCCCGTTTAATGCGTGGCCTCTCACTGCGCGGACTAGCGGAAGCGCTTGACGGCAAATATTCTCACACCACCCTCCAAAAATATGAAAAGGGTGTGATTTGCCCAGACACTGGAGCATTAGGCTTCATTGCCCGTGCGCTGGATGTGCGCCCAGACTATTTCTTGAAGAGCAATCAGCTCAAGCTGGAGCATGTCGAATATCGAAAGCACTCAAAGCTCGGTAAAAAAGCTCAGAAACAGGTTAAAGAAGAGGCTTTCGAGTTCTTTGAGCGCTATCTGGAAATTGAGAGTATTTTGTCGGTTCCCTATGAAGCATTGCCGCAGTATGACTTAACCAATGTGAGCCTCGAAGAGCTTGCTGCTGTGATCGAAGAAAAGGCGCTCAAGCTCCGCAAGCTATGGAAGGTTGGTATGAATCCGATTCCGAACGTTCATACGATGCTGGAAACGCACGGGGTGAAAGTGAAAATACTCGCTGATCGCGATGGATTCGACGGATTCTCTGCGTTCGCTTCGACCGAGGGGCATCGCATTCCTACGGTCGCGCTTTCACGCAAAAATGCGGATGATGTAAAGAGTGATGTGACTCGGCTTCGTTTCACTGCGATGCATGAGCTAGCGCATTTAATCCTGTTGCTGCCCGATTATCTCAAACCTGCGGAAAAGGAACGCGCCTGCCATCGGTTTGCGGGAGCCTTTCTGATTCCGAAAGAAGTATTTGTAGGTATTTTCGGGCAGAACCGGATCAAGATCTCAATTGCTGAATTAGTTGCGATTAAGGAAGAATGGGGGCTTTCGTGCGCTGCGATTATGGCGCGGGCTCGAGACCTGGGGCTTATAACAGCAGGACGTTATAAAACATTCTGTATCCTGAAGAATAAATGGGGCTGGTATAAGACGAAAAAAGAGCCGGGTAGCTGGATGGGCAATGAGAAATCATCGCGCTTCAAGCAGATGGTGTATCGTGCCCTTTCTGAGGAAGTCATCACTGCGTCGAAGGCCTGCGGCCTCCTCTCAATTAGTAGTGCGGAATTAGCTGAGTCGTTTGACTTTGTCGGATAAATGACGACGAAGCCAAAAGTCGCAGTCAAGGATGCGAATGTCTTCATTGATATGGAGTATATGGGCATTCTCGATTTGTGGTTCCAACTGGGATACGAGACAATTACCAGCGATCTGGTAGTTCGAGAGCTTGAAGAAGGACAGCATTTTCAAGCGCTTGCCTACGTCGATTCGTCTCAGATCCTTGCGTTATCGCTGCCACTGGATGTGGTGAATGAGATGCAGCAGAGTCATGCAGGCATTAGCTCAACAGATGCTGCGGTTCTGCACCTTGCGGTTAAATACAAGGCATTGCTACTTTCGGGAGACCGGCAGTTAAGGAATGCAGCTAGAGTCGAGCTTGTCGAATATCATGGCAGTATCTGGGTGTTGGACCAACTGGTGAGAAACCAGAAGTTAACCGGGTTTCTAGCTGCAGAAAAATTGAGTGCTTTAGTGGCTCTTGAGGGAAAACAGAAAAGATTTCTCCCGGAAAAGAGTGCTGGGGAGCAGATTAAACATTGGCGAGAGATGCCGTGAACTGGTAGCAGAACATTCTTGGCATTGCCTCGGATTCTGCGCATTTTCCTAGTCACTTATTTTATGAGCCCCAGCAACACATCTGAACGCGCCCTGGAGGAATCGATTGAGCGATTCCTTACTGGAACCATCTCAGATTCCGGGACGATTGCAGGTGGCGGTGCGGTCGGTACCGCGCAGGCGGACTACGGCGGCAAGGGCGTCGGCCGACTTGCGGGCGCATCTGGAGAACGGGAAGAAGCTAATCACCACCACGGTGCAGAAATTCCCCTTCATCGTCGATGGCATTGCGGACATGAGCGACAAATGCTTCGCCGTCATCGTGGACGAGGCGCATTCCTCGCAAAGCGGCCAGGCGGCGGACAAGCTGAACATGTCGCTGGGTGGGGGCGATGCAGACGAGGAGCCGGAGGATATTCAGGACAGGATCCTGCAAGCCATGGATCGGCGCAAGATGAGCCGTAACGCCTCCTACTTCGCCTTCACCGCGACTCCGAAGAAAGCGACTCTGGAGAAATTCGGCACCCGCAACAAAGACGGCGGTTTCGACCCGTTCCACTTGTATTCGATGAAGCAGGCCATCGAAGAGGACTTCATCCTCGACGTGCTGGCCAACTACACCACCTACAGGAGCTACTACGAGGTGCAGAAGTCCGTCGAGGCCAACCCGCTCTTCGACTCCAAGAAAGCACACAAAAAACTGCGCACCTACGTGGAGTCGCACCAGCAGACCATCGACACGAAAGCGGCCCAGATGGTGGAGCACTTCCTGGGCAATGTCGTCGCCCAAAAAAAGCTGCGCGGGGCGGCCCGTGGCATGATCGTGACGCGCAACATCGAGTCCGCCATCCGCTACTTCTTCTCCGTGCGCAAGCACCTCAAGGAAGGCCGGGCCAACTTTCAGGCCATTGTCGCTTTTTCGGGCAAAAAGACCGTCGATGGCATCGAACACACCGAGGACACGCTCAACGGCTTCCCCGCCAAGGACATCCCCGAAAAGCTGGCCGGCCGCGAACGCAAGCCCGGCGACCCGGTTTACAAGCTGCTGATCGTGGCCAACAAATTTCTGACCGGCTTTGACGAGCCACTGCTGCACACCATGTATGTGGACAAAAAGTTGCAGGGCGTGCTCGCGGTGCAGACACTCTCCCGGCTGAACCGCTGCCATCCCAAAATGCAGAAGCAGGACACCTTCGTGCTCGATTTCTACAACTCGGCCAGCGACATCAAAGCCGCCTTCGACGACTTCTATACCGCCACCAGCCTGACCGAACCGACCGATGTCAACGTGCTCCACGACCTCAGGGAAACCCTCGACGAGATGGGCATCTACACCTGGGCGGAAGTCGAACAGTTCAACGAATTGTTCTTCAACGAGGCCGAGGCCGAGCAGCTGCACCCCGTGCTGGACGGTCCGGTGTCCACCTTCGACCTGATGGAGCAGGAAGAAGACAGGATCGACTTCAAGATCAAGGCCAAGCAGTTCGTCAAACTCTATGGGCAGCTCGCCTGCATCATCCCCTTCCACCAGATCGAGTGGGAGCAGTTGCACTGGTTCCTGAAATTCCTCATTCCCAAGCTCAAGGTGCAGGACCAGCCAGGCCCGGAGGTGGATGCCCTGCTGGAAAGCGTTGATCTTTCGACTTATGCGCTCGAGCGCGTGCAGCTGAATCAACACATCGAGCTGGACGACGCCGACACGGCACTCGACCCCGAGAACCCCAACGTGCGCGGCTACCACGGCGACGACAGCCAGGAATCGCCGCTGGATGAGATCATCCGCATCTTCAACGAACGCTGGTTTTCCGCCTGGGAGGCCACCCCCGAGGAGCAACGAGTGAAGCTGGTCAATATCCTTAAGCACGTGCGGGCGAACCCTGATTTCGAGAATCAGGTGCTGAACAACGCCGACAAGCAGAACCGCGCCATCGCGCTGCAGAGTCTCATCACTCAGGCTGTGAATAAAGAGCGCCGCCGCGAACTCGAACTCTACAAACTCTACGCCGGCGATGATAGTTTTAAGAAAGAGTTCGACGCTATGATCAGCCGCATCCTCGCGTTGGAGAAATCGGACCCGCCGGCGTGATTGCGTGTCTGAATGTTGGGCCGAATCCTCCGGGAATTTCTCGAAACTGATCGCTTGACAAGGCCGTATGGAGCGGGCTACATCCCAATCTCTTAAAAATTTTTGAAGTTCGTTGGATTCATTCTTTCGTCCGTGCGATTCCAGTTTCAGCGGTTGATTTTCGACTCGAATTGATTCAATTTACAGTGTGGTGAATGCCAGGGTAGCTCAGTGGTAGAGCAGAGGACTCATAAGCCTTTTGTCGGGAGTTCAAATCTCCCCCTTGGCACCATGCTTCGCTCTGCGTATTTTATCATTTCTCCATGCAATTTTAAGTGCGGGGTTAAATCGAACCGTCGGTGTTGTCTCAGCCCGTTCCGTGCCCTCCGTCCTCGCTCTTCGAGCTACGCCGGACAAGACGCATGGCGCAGCCAATTGCGCCCTGTGCTGCGGCACGACAAGCTGGAAGCTTGTCACTACGTTTTTTAATCTCGACGCTGCTTGCTATCTGGGTCGCGGCGTGTACTCTTGCCACCTCATGAGCCGAATCTGCACCTGCCTTCCCCAATTCCTTTGAACTCGCATGCATCGGCATCGTGCCCCGAGAACCCGGAAACGGAGAATTGGCGGCAATTGGTCAAAAAATATCAAGTGCCGTCGCTGCACAAAAGCCTTTGGCAGATCAGCAACACGCTGATCCCGTATGCCGGGCTCTGGGGGCTAATGTATTTCACCGTCCAGTGGTCCTGGCCCCTGACGCTGGCTTTTGCGACGCTGGCAGCGCTCTTCCTCGTGCGGGTCTTTATCATTTTTCATGATTGCGGGCATGGGGCTTATTTCAAATCGAAGCGCTTGAACAATGTCGTCGGCTTTGTCACCGGGTTGCTGACGTTGACGCCCTACCGCCATTGGAAATGGCAGCATGCGGTGCACCATGGTACATCGGGAAATCTGGATGCGCGGGGGATCGGGGATGTCTGGACGATGACGGTGAAGGAGTATCAGTCGGCCTCATGGTTGACCCGCCTGCATTACCGGGTAGCGCGCAACCCGGTCGTTCTTTTCGGGCTGGTTCCGCTGGGGCTCTTCCTGATTTACCAGCGCATTCCCTATGCGCAGGCCAGTCGGCGCGACCGCAATTCAGTGCATTGGATGAATCTGGCGATCCTGCTCTATGCCGGTGGGCTTAGCTGGTTCTTTGGTTTTTGGAATTTTCTATGGATTCAACTGACGATTACAGGGATTTCGGGCACACTGGGCGTCTGGCTTTTTTATGTGCAGCATCAGTTCGAAGACACCTACTGGCGGGCGGGCGATGCCTGGGACTACACGGCATCGGCGATGGAGGGCAGTTCTTTTTACAAGCTGCCGGGGATGCTCAATTGGTTCTCGGGTAGTATCGGCTATCACCACATTCATCACCTCAGTTCGCGCATTCCCAACTACAACCTAAAGGCTTGTCACGAGGCGGAGCCGTTTTTTCAGCAGGTCCCGGAGATCAATTTGCGGCGTAGCCTGCGGTCGCTGCGCCTACGGCTGTGGGATGAAGCGAGCGGAAAGCTGGTGGGCTTCGCGGAGCGGAATCATTCTACGTAGAGGATTCCCTTCAGACCGGATTGAAGTATGACTGCAGGTAGGCACGGGGGCTCAGTAAGACCTTTTTAACGTTGAATTTGGCGTTTACTTTTCGAAGCGTTGTGTGCGGAGCGTTAACAAGCCGTGTTGCATTCACCATTCATAGAGGAGCCGGATACGGGATCACCCCTCGCGAGGATCTTACTGCTTTCTCTGACGGGTGTCGTGGTGGGCACGGCGGGCTCGTTGGCGGCGATTGGTTTTGTTGAGTTGGTGGGGTGGCTGAATCATGTGCTCCTTGTTTCGCCGCGAACCCGGGTGCAATACGAAGAGAACCTTTGGCTCGTCACTGCGGCGACGGTCCTGGTCCCGGTCCTGGGGGGATTGTTCGTGGGGCTGTTATCTTCGAGGCTGACCGCCGTCAAAGGCGCGTTAGGCCCGGCTGGCGTGATACGTGCCGTGCAGCTGCGTTTGGGGCTTCCGAAGTTGCGCTCGGGTTGGGTGCTCATCAGCGCTTCGGCGATCTCTCTGGGGTGTGGCGCATCGGTCGGGCAATACGGGCCGATGGTTTACCTCGGTGCCATGTTCGGCGACCTGGTGGGCCGACTGCGCACGGGCATCACTAATCTACCCTCGATTTCCATCGCCTGCGGGGTGGCCGCCGCTATTTCCACCGCATTCAACGCGCCGATCGCGGGCCTGGTCTTTGCCCATGAAGTGATCCTGCGGCATTATTCGACGCAAGCGTTTGCGCCGACGACCGTGGCGGCCTCGGTCGGTTATATTATGGCCAATGTGGTGTTTGAACGGCCCCCGCTGTTTCTGGTCTCTTTTGGGGGGGTCGAACACGGCTACGAGTTTGTGCTTTTCGGCCTACTGGGGTTGGTCTGTGCGCTCGTCGCCATCGTGTTTATGCGGCTCCTGCTCATGGTCAGCGCGTATGCGCCGAAAACAAAACTGCCGGTTTTCATGCGTCCGATGGGTGCCGGCTTGTGTGTGGGTTTGGTGGGGCTCTGGTCGCCCGATATTTTGGGGATGGGGAAAGAGACCCTGCGCTTTGCCACGATCGAAGGGGCTTTTACGCTCTCGGAGCTACCCCTGCTCATCGCCGCTAAAATTACTTTGACCGCGCTTTGTATCGGTATGGGTTTTGCCGGTGGCGTGTTCAGCCCGTCGCTGCTTATTGGCGTGCTTCTCGGGGCCTTTTTCTGGATGATCGGGGACAGCGTGCTGGGTATTCCGAATTCCGGATTGGCGGTTTATGCCTTGTGTGGGATGATGGCGTTGGCGAGTCCGGTCATCGGGGCACCATTGACGGCCATCCTGATTGTCTTCGAGCTGACGCGTAACTACGATATCACGATTGCGTCGATGGTTGCGGTCGTCTTTGCGCAGCTCGTCGTTCACCATTTGTTCGGACGTTCGCTCTTCGATGTTCAGCTCGCGCACGACGGTGTCGATCTTTCCGCCGGGCGGGATCAGGCGAAGCTCAACGCGACCAAGGTGATCGATCACCGGACGGAGAATCTGCTGACGGCACAGGCCTCGGAACCCGTGGCCTGCGTCCGGGAACGCATGGAGGATTCCGAATGGACCTCGGTTTTCGTGCTCGACAAAACCGGGTGTCTTCGAGGCGTTTTCAGAAAAGGGAGCGGAACGGGACCGGTGGGGGATCAGGCAGTCCCACCGGAAGTTGTTTTTGACGAGACCACCGGCATCCTGGACGCTCTGCACGATATGCGGGGCTTCGTGGGAGACGCCCTGCCCATCGTGGAGCGATCCACCGGCCGCTTCCTCGGTGCGGTCAGTGAAGCGGCCGTGGTGGAAGTCTATCTCTCGATCTCCCAGAATCTAAGGTATGAGGAAAATGCGGCGCTGTAATCGACAGTCAAAGCTGCCGCTGCGGTCGATTTTCTCGGGCTTGCTGTTGTTGCCGGGCCTGTTCTGCCCGGCCGCCGAACCGCTCCGCATCGCCACCTGGGGCGGGGCTTACGAAGCCGCGCAGCGACGGGCCTTGTTTGAGCCTTTCGAGGAACAGACCGGTCGGCGCGTCGAAGTTTTGCAGCACAACGGCACGCTGCGGGATGTGGAAGAGCGGGCCGAACGCGAGGGATGGGATATCGTCGACATGACCGAAGATATGGCCCACGCAGCCTGTCGGCAGGGGTTGCTGCGGACGCTCGACCATGAGCGGATTTTTGGAGAAACAAGCAAGCGCCAGCTGGAGCGGGATCTCGCGCCTCTGCGGCTGTCCGCCTGCGCGATCCCGCAAAATGTTTACGCGCATGTCCTCGCTTATGATGACCGGGCCTTTCCCGGTTTGAAACCGACCCGGGTCGAGGATTTTTTCGATACGGAGCGGTTTCCCGGCAAGCGTGCCGTGCAAAAGACGCCCGACGCCCTGCTCGAGTGGGCGCTTTTGGCCGAAGGAGTGCCACAGCGCCAAGTCTACGACTTGTTGAGCACGGACCGCGGCCTGCGGCTTGCCCTGCGCAAAATCGAAACAATCCGCGACGACATCATCTGGTGGGAGGATCCTGCGGAGCCCGCCCGGCTACTCGAACGAGGAGTTGCGGTTATGGCGAGCGGCTACAACGGACGCTTCTTCTTCGCCGTGCACGACCATGATGCGCCCATTGTCACCATCTGGGACGGCCAATTGATCGGCACAGACGTCTGGACGGTGGTGCAGGGAGCCGATAGCGAAGCGGTTCTTGATTTCCTGCGCTTTGCCATGCAGTCGGAACGCATGGCGCATCTGGCCGAATGGATCCCTTACGGTCCCGCGCGAACATCGGCCCTCGACCATATCGGTCTGCACCCCGATACTGCCGTCCCGATGCGGGAGCACCTGCCCAACGCCCGCCTGACTCTCGGTCGCCACCTCATCCGTGACCCACGCTGGGACGCGAACACCCAGGCACTGCGCGACCGCCGCTTCAGAAATTGGCTGCGGGGTGAAGGGGAATGACCCGAATGGCGGGTGAACCGCAACAACCCTTGCTAAAGCAGCGGGCCACGTTGGCGCGGTCAGCCCGCAAAAACATCCGCCTGGCAAAGTCGCTCGTTATCGTTGAAACCTCTTGAGTTAGCGCCATTCGGGAATGACCCTGATTTTGCGGTCGATAGTTGAATCAGCACCTTCCCCTTGTGAGGATCCGACAATACAAACGGAAGCCCCTGCGTGGTTGAGCAAAAAAAAGCACCGAAGCCGTTAGGCTTCGGTGCTGATGGAATGATCTTCCTCCCACTGCTCGGGGAAGCATTGAATGCTTAGCCTTTGCCGTTCGCCTTAGCCGCGATGAGGGCGGCCTTCTCGGAGCGCAGCCCCATCGTGATGGTCACGCAGAGGAGAAGCAGAACAATCGCGAAGGGCAGGCCAGTGGAAACGACCATGGCCTGGAGGGCAACCAGTCCACCGCCAAGGAGGAGGACGATGGCGACGACCCCTTCGAAGGTGCACCAGAATATACGCTGACCGGCGGGCGCATCGACTTTACCGCCGGCCGTGATCGTATCGATGACGAGCGATCCGCTGTCCGAGGACGTGACGAAGAACACGATAACCAGCACGATTCCGATAAACGAGGTCAACGCTGTGAGCGGGAAGCCTTCCAGCATGACGAAGAGCTTGACGGGTAGTTCCGCGTTGGCCACGGCTTCGTTGCCGCCAATGAACTGAGAAATGGCAGCACCGCCAAAGGTCGACATCCAGAAGACGCAAACCAGCGAGGGAATGAGCAAAACACAGGTAATGAACTCCCGAACGGTGCGCCCTTTCGAAACGCGCGCGATAAACATGCCGACGAAGGGCGACCAGGAGATCCACCAGGCCCAGTAGAATGAGGTCCAACCCTGCGAGAAGTTCACGTCTTCCCGCCCGATGGGATTCGAGAGCGCGGGTAGATTAGCAAGGTAAGCCCCCAGCGACTGGAAGAAGTTGCTGAATATGTAGGCGGTCGGCCCGAGCACGAGGATGAAGGCGAGAAGTCCGAAGGCCAAAGCCATGTTGATTTCCGAGAGACGTTTGACCCCACCTTCGAGGCCGCGCAGGACGGAGACCAGAGCAACAAGGGTGATGCCGACGATCAGGGCGGATTGCCAACCTGCACCAATCGGCATGGAAAAGACCTCGCCGAGTCCGGCGTTGGCTTGCTTGGCCCCGATGCCGAGCGATGTCGCCAACCCAAAGAGGGTGGCAAAGACGGCGACGATATCAATAAAGTGCCCCGGCCAGCGCCAGACGCGCTCCCCCAGGAGCGGGTAGAATGCGGAGCGTATGGTGAGCGGGAGGCCCTTGTTGTAGGAAAATAAGGCGAGTGCCAGGGCGAGCACGGCGTAAATGGCCCACGGATGCAGGCCCCAGTGGAAGACGGTGGCCGCCATGCCCAGCTTGCGGGCACCCGCTTCATCACCAGCGGCGGCACCGAGGGGTGCCCAGTCTGTCCGAACACCATCCTCTCCGAGGGTCGTACCCCCGACGGAGGTGCTGTAGTGGCTAATGGGTTCGGATACCCCGTAAAACATAAGCCCAATGCCCATACCTGCAGCAAAGAGCATGGCAAACCAGCCGGGGTAGGAAAAGTCGGGCTTGGCATCCTGACCGCCGAGTCGAATCTTACCCCAGGGAGACACAATGAGGAAGAGGCAGAAAAGAACGAAGATATTGGCCCCCCCAAGGAAAAACCAATCGAAGTTTGAGGTGACGGCAGATCGCAGCTCCGGGAAAAACCCGGAAGCATGCTCCTTGAAAATAAGGGCATACAAGACAAACAAAATAACCAGGCCTCCGGAAATCACGAAGACGGGATTGTGTATGTCGACGCGCAGTTTCCAGATTTTGGTTCTGATATTGTCCTCGCCGATTTCGTGCTCGGTGGGGATCAAGCCAACCGGCTCGATCGGTTCAAGATCCTCCAGGTGCTTGTCCCTGGAGTGAGATGATGGGTCTTCTTTTTCTTCAGTCATGTTATATTAGGTTTTTGTCTGTGTTGTCCTTTAGATTAATAAACGGAAAAAAGGCGGGGTTTCCCCCGCCTGGTTAAGTTACTGACCGGATCAGTTAAATGACAACATCAACATTTTACATGGCCGGAAGCCACGATTCGATCAGCGGCTGGTTCTTCCGCGCCCAGGCAGATG
Source organism: Verrucomicrobiota bacterium (assembly GCA_009908325.1). GTDB lineage: Bacteria > Verrucomicrobiota > Verrucomicrobiia > Opitutales > Coraliomargaritaceae > Thalassobacterium. The sequence continues at coordinate 25,419 of JAAAPI010000176.1, forward strand.
CAACGGCAGCGGGATCGTCGTCGGAGTCGTCGATATCGAGCATGAGCGAGAGCAGCTGATCTTCGGTCAGGGAGTAGTTGACCATGAAGTCAACGACATCGGGCATCTCCAGGCGCAGTCCCGGACGTCCGACTTTACGGAGTCCGTCCAGCGGATAGACGCCTTTCGGATCTTCCAGGACCTTGAGGTCGAAACGGCCGAATTTCCAGTGTGGCTTCCAGCCGGTGACCACGATCGGCTTTCCGGCCTGGATGGCATTGGAGAGGGCGGCTGTCATAGCCGGGCCGCTGGAATTAACCTGCTCGAGGTCAAGACGGTATTCATCGATGGCGATGTTGGTGTTTTTCGTGATGCCCGCGCCCGTGCCGATACCGGTGATTTTGCCGTCGAGTTCATCGGCCACGGAATTGAGTTCGTCGATGCTATTGATGTCCATGTAGGCAGGCACGACCAGGCCGGTCACGCCGTTACCGAAGGTAGTCCCGTAGTTTTCGAGGACGTCGCCATACTGGGCCCAGTAGTCGGCGTGGGTGTTGGGCAGCCAACCATCAACGAACAGATCCTGGTCGCCCTGGGCGACGGCAGCGTAGATGACGCCGGGATCGGCTTGCGTGAGTTCGACATCGTAGCCCATTTCCTCTTCGAGCACGACTTTCGCCAAGTGGGTCATGGCGATGCCTTCAGCCCAGTTCGGGTAGGCGATTTTTACAGTTTCAGCCTGAAGGCCGAAGGCAGCAGCCGAGGCTGCCGCGATTCCGATTATTTTTTTCACTTTATTCATAGTTTATGTATTGGTTTCAGATTTCGGGCTGCCCAGTGCCTGGGTCACCCGGTCGAGATAGATGGCTAGTATAACCACAGCGATGCCGCCTTCAAACCCGAGTCCGAGTTTGAGCTGCGTGATACCGCTGAGGACGACCTCGCCGAGACCGCCCGCGCCGATCATCCCGCCGATCACGACCATGGAGAGCGCGAGCATGATGGTCTGGTTGACCCCGGCGAGAATGGTGATCATGGCGATGGGCAATTGAGCTTTGAAGAGCAGTTGCCGCGGCGTGGCACCGAAAGCCTGCCCCGCTTCGACCACCTCCTCGGGGACCTGGCGGATGCCGAGACTCGTCAAGCGAACCGCAGGGGGCATGGCAAAAATCAGGGTGGCCATGGCACCGGGCACCTTACCGAGGCCGAAGAAGATGACCGCCGGGATAAGATAGACGAAGGCCGGCATGGTCTGCATAAAGTCGAGGATCGGGCGCGTGATGTTGTGGACGGTCTCGGAGCGGGCGGCCGCGATGCCCACGGGAATGCCGATGAGCAGGGCGAAGAAGGTGGCGGAAAGCACCAGAGCCAGAGACTCCACGGTGGGGATCCACAAATCCATACCGATGATGAGCAGGAAGCCGATCACGGTGAAAATCACGATGCCGGAGCCGGCGATCAGGTAAGCAATCATGGAGAGCAGGAGAATCGTGACAATCGGGGCATACCAGGTGAGGCGCTCCGGGTTCAGGGTGCGAAGATGCGCCCTTGCCGTGAGCGCCTGCTCCCGCGCCTGCTCGTAGAGCTGTCCCGAGTTGGCGTCGAAGTAGCGCAAGCTGACCCCCAGGAGGTCCTCGACCGTGTCGTAGGTTCGTTGGTTAAGGAAGGCATTCATCCGATCCGGATCGTCTTCGGCCGCCTCATCCTCAAAGTCCAGCACGAGACGCTCCGCCTCTTCGATGAGCGAGAGTGTTTGAAACTGCAATTGGGCGTCGACCAACTGTGAGCGGGCTGCCTCATCGACCGGAATACCGCTTTCCTCCAGCGACTCTTCGACGCCCTCCAGAGTCGAGAAAACCCGTTCATAGTCGGTGCTCCGGATGCGGGAAAGGTTGCGTTGTGCGCGGGTCAGGCTGCGCTCCAGCGACGAGAGCCCCTCTGATTCCGGATCGACATTCCCGAGGCTGGTCGAAACCGCCTCCAGTGCGGCCCCGGCATCGGAAAAATCGTCCGGTGCCATTTTTTTCAGGGAATCGGCCAGCTCGCTGTAGTCGGCCGCGTAGGTCTGCGCCGTTTCCGGGTCGACGGTTTGATTGAGGGCATTGACACGCCAGATTTCGAGGCCGCCAAAGACGACAGCGGTTGCGGCGGCGACGGGGATGAAGGCGCGCCTGCTTAGCAGGCGTTGTGCCAGGAGCCCGGTGACCAGAGCGAAGAGGAGCCCGAAGAGAATGGGGGCGTAGAGGACCTGTGCGTCGAGCAGAAATGTCCGCTCAAGGATGGTAATGGAAAAGTCAAGAACGTCGCTGATGGCGTCGAAAAATCCCTGAAAGGAATCGATGAGCCAGTTGACAAACGTTTCGAAATATTCGCCGATAGGTAAAGAAAACATAATGAAACTCTGTTAGTTCGAATGGAGAGCGTTAGCCGGCGATACCCTGCAGAATGGCGGGGCGGGTGACGATGCCTTCGAAGTGGCCTTCGTCGTTGACCACGGCGAGCGGGATTACATTTTGCGCCGCTTCTTCCAGTAGATCGGCAATCGGTGCCTCCGGTTTGGTCGTGAAGTAGTCGCTGTGCAGCACCGATTTGATGTCGGCCGCCGCATCCTCGGATTTATCCGTGCGATCCGCCAGTTTGACGATTTCATCGAGGAAGACGACGCCGCGGAATTTGCGGTCGGAATCAAGCACGTAGAGATGGTCCACCCCTTCGTTGCGCATTTCGCGCAGGGCTTGGTGCGGACCATAACTCAAGTAAGCCACCGGTGCGCGCCGCTTGATCGAGCCGGCGGTGATGACTTTGCTCCGGTCGACATTTTCGACGAAATCGCGGACGTAGTCGTTGGCCGGGTTCCGAAGGATTTCCTCCGGCGTGCCAACCTGGACAACGGCACCGTCTTTCATGATGGCAATCCGGTCGCCCAGCTTGAGGGCCTCGTCGAGATCGTGAGTGATAAAAAGAATGGTCCGGTGCTGGCGGGCCTGCAGCTCAAGCAGCTCGTCCTGCAATTGCACGCGGATGAGCGGGTCGAGGGCCGAGAAGGCCTCGTCCATGAGCAGGATCTCGGGGTCATTGGCGAGCGCGCGGGCCAGGCCGACACGTTGTTGCATGCCACCGGAAAGGGCCTGGGTCATGCTGTCGGAATAACCGTCCAGCCCAACGAGTTGGATCGCTTCCTCGGCTTTTTTATAGCGTTCTTCTTTCGAGACGTTCTGAATCTCCAGCCCGAAGGCGACATTGTCGATCACGGTGCGGTGTGGGAGCAGGCCAAAACGTTGGAAGACCATGCTCATTTTTTTGCGGCGCAGGTCGCGCAGCGCTTCTTCGCTGGCACCCGTCACATCGACGCCGGACACTTTAACGCTCCCTGCCGTGGCCGGGATGAGCCGGTTGACGCAGCGGATGACGGTCGACTTGCCGCTGCCGGAGAGGCCCATGATAACGAAAATCTCCCGTTTTTTAACCGAGAAAGAAGCGTTGTTGATGCCGACGGTGCAGCCGGTCTCCTCAAGGATTTCTGCTTTGGACCGGCCTTTTTCGACAAGGGGCAGAGCCCGCTCCTTCGGTTGGTGACCAAAAATTTTGTAGAGACCTTCGACTTCGACGATTGTGTCTGTGCTCATGGGTTTCGGGATGCGGGATGTGAGATGCGAGATGAAACCGCGTGAGGCGAAGCCTTTTACGCGGCGGGATGCGAGTTACGGGATATGGGATGCGAAATGAAACCGCGTGAGGCGAAGCCTTTTACGCGGCGGGTTTCGGAGATCGAGGACGGAAGCTGGATAGGTTCTAGAGGAGTGGGTTCGGATGATCGATCTGGGTTGGCCCCAAACCTAAAGGATTGGGGTTACGTAGGCAGCTTGCTTTAGCTGGCTGCGTGTTTTTGTTGGAATGCTCGATCCTCTCTGGGGTCGTTGGCCTTTGGCGGGCAGGTAAAAACTTCGCTTCCGTGTTTCAATGCGTTTCAAGAAATTGAAACTTCGGGGGTCGGACCCTGGGTTTCAGTTTTAATGCGCGAATCCGAATCGGCTCAGAAGTAATAGCCGAAGTTGATGTTGAAGCGGGTTTGCCACTCATCGTTGGGATTTGCACCGAAGGTCGTGAAATCATCCCCGCCAACAAAATAATTCCCATTCGAGAAGCCGAGATCTGTGTAAATATACCAGCCTCCGCGACCCCAAGCGGCACCAAGGATGAACAGTTCGCTATCGTTAAAATCGCTTTCCGTTTTCACGATAGAGCTATACTCAATGTAGGGAATAACGTAATCCAGCCAGTCAACGCTGGCAGTTTCTTGATAATAGCTCAACGAGATTGCTGGTATCCAAGCCTCTGCGGCGATATCCCAAGCAAAATCGTAAGCACCCATATCAATTAACTGATCGGTGATGACACCAGATTGCACCTGATGATCGTCGATATCGTAGTTATAATAGGTCAACTGGGGGGTTAGGGTCCAGTTACCCATTTTGAAGACAGCGTGCCCTGATGCAGCATAGTGGTTGCCATCGTCTTGAGCTCCATTGCTTTTAAGCATTCCGTATTGTGCGGAAAGACCTAGATCGCCTGTGATTTCACCAAACTCAATTGGCTTCACAATGCGCGCATTGAACTGGTTACGTTCCTCATAGCCATTGTCTGTTTCGTCAACGACATCGTAGGAGTAGCGGGCACTATCCCTACTACCCCCACGCCACTGTCCCTCATCGGAGAAGTAATAGCCCAAATCAACGGACACATCACCGAGTTTCGTGGTGTATTTTACCCCTAGATCCATGTCGTCAGAAAGGCCGACGTAGTAGTGTTGGTCAAAAAGCCAGCTTTGAGAAACACCATAAGCGCCGGGGCCGAAAGGCACACGGTTCACGCCGACCTGCACTTGACTTTCATCTTCAAAATTATAGCCGAACCACCCCGTGTGGAGCATATTATACCCGTTATACCAGCGGTATTCGAATTTAGCGACATAGTCCCCTCGGGTATAATCTGCGTTGATACGGAATGTATCGAGTCCAAAGTTACCACCATCACCACCGCGGGATGGGGCCGAGCCATTCGGGTAATCACCGATAACATAATTCGCACGAATCGCTCCGCCGATTTCCAGGCCTTCCAGTGCCGGGATAAGATCACCCGGTGTAATTTTCGACGGACCGAGATCGGCTGCGTTCGCGATGGTTTCCTCCATCTCAGCGACATCGGCTGTGCTTGTTCCCTCGGCGCGCGCGGCGGCCAGCTGACGCTGGGTCTGTGCAAGTTGACGCTGAAGTTGTTCAACCTGGCGTTGGAGTTGTTCGGTCGTTTGTCCATGCGCGCTCGCAAAGGCGAACGTCAGGCAACAGCTGCCGAACAACAAGTGTTTCAATCCTTGTTGGAATTTTTTGATTTGTTTCATGGTTGGTTGTTTATTGTTGGTTGTTGGGTTTTTGGGTGCAGCACAGACGTTTCTTTTCTCTGGCTGCCGGCAGAGTGCTGGGGGCGATCCGAATAAAACCGGCGAAGAAAACCGTAGTGTCTCCGCGCGGCCCGGATACGGGTAAGCGCTCGCTAACGCGGGTGCGGGCGTTTGGGTCTCGCTGCTACAATTCGTCGGTGCGGGCGCCCTACTTTAGGGAGCTCGGCTGTCGTTGACCCTGCGTGGGTGCAGGATGGCGACTGTTTTATATGAGCGACGATTTTTGCAGAGTGTGGGTTTGTCGATGGCTGCACGGCATCCATCGTTGAATTAGGTTCGTTTTTGAAGTGGTTACACAAGTTTTACAGCGATGCAACCCCTAATCGAGAAAGATTTTCCGTGGCTTGAAGCCACGATTGGCGAATGTGGCGTGCGAGCTTGCTCGCGCCCGGGGGCGATGAACACGCAATTGCAGCGGTGTTCGACAACACGATAATCAATAGTGGACTTTATTATTGTAGCCGATTTATACAATCATATCATCTGGATACAGTGTTTGTCCGGGTTATGTATGACGCTGAGCCGGACCGATTCTTATTTGTCCTTTGTGGGAGTTCTGCCCGCAAATTGCGGGAATCGGGTGCCAACCTTTTACCCGGGCGTAGTCGCTTGCACCAAAAGACACCCATGATTCCGGCGGCAGCCCCTCCCCGCCCCCTGGGGCATAGCTTCATAAACATCTTTTCGTGGCCCAAATGATTCCTTATCTTTTGCAAAGGGAAGGTGGCTCGCTACGAAAGCAGGCCGTCTCTACGCAAGAGAGCGTCGGGGTCGGGGGC